>NZ_JAUOEU010000008.1:0-156581 GCF_031932105.1 Shewanella sp. SP1S1-7 | reverse complement strand
GCATCGTTGACGTTGGTCACTGTGATACTGAAGCTTTGCTCGGCTGTTAAGCCGTCCGTGTCGGTGACTTTCAGTGTCACCGCATGACTGCCCACATCGGCATTGCTTGGCGTACCACTTAACACGCCCGTAGCCGCATTGAAGCTCAACCAGCTTGGTTTAGTCACCGCGCTCAATGTCAGTACATCGCCCACATCGGTATCCGCAGCCGCAAAGGTGTAGCTGTACGCCGCATCTTGAGTGGCGGCAATGATAGCTGTTGAACTAATCGTCGGCGCATCGTTGACGTTAGTGACCGTGATGCTGAAGCTTTGCTCTGCCGTTAAGCCGTCCGTGTCGGTGACTTTCAGTGTCACCGCATGACTGCCCACATCGGCATTGCCTGGCGTGCCACTTAACAATCCAGTAGCCGCATTGAAGCTCAACCAGCTTGGTTTAGCCACCGCGCTCAATGTCAGTACATCGCCCACATCGGTATCACTCGCCGCAAAGCTATAGCTGTACGCCGCATCTTGAGTGGCAGCAGTGATGGCCGTTGAACTAATCGTCGGCGCATCGTTGACGTTGGTCACGGTAATGCTGAAGCTTTGCTCTGCCGTTAAGCCGTCCGTATCCGTCACCCGCAGTGTTACTGGGTGTGCACCCACATCGGCATTGCTTGGCGTGCCACTTAACAATCCAGTGGCCGCATTGAAGCTCAACCAACTCGGTTTAGTCACCGCGCTCAATGTCAGTACATCGCCCACATCGGTATCACTCGCCGCAAAGTTGTAGCTGTACGCCGCATCTTGAGTGGCAGCAGTGATGGCCGTTGAACTAATCGTCGGCGCATCGTTGACGTTGGTGACCGTGAGATTGAAAGCGGGCAGGCTCGCACTGAGCACTCCATCACTCACACTGATCACTATTGCCGTCGTCACACCGACATCCGCATTCGTTGGCGTACCGCTTAATTCCCCTGTTGCCGTATTAAAGCTCGCCCATGCAGGTCGATTCGTAATGTCAAAGAGCAGGCTATTACCATCCGCATCTGCACCTGTTGGCACAAAGCTATAAGGTGCACCTTGAGCCACATTCGTCGCGGGTATTCCCAAAATAGTCGGAGCACTATTCACCACAACCTCGAAGGTTTGAGTACTAGTATTACCCGCACCATCTTCGAGCGTAAGGGTGATGGTACTGGTACCCGAGCCAAGCGCAGTCACAGTCACACTTCTGTCGGCATTGCTTCCTGCTAATACAACATCCGCCAGTGGGACCACTGTGGTATCCGAACTCGCTGGCGTCACAAGAATATCCGTCACAGCGGTTACATCATCGGCAATAGTAAACGCGAGCGTAGATGAACTCTCGCCAGGTTGAATGTGTTGATTATCAATTACTGAGGAAGTGGGCGCACTCGTATCAATAGTCACAGATAGAGCGCTCGATGCGACACTGCTATTTCCTGCAATATCAGTAGCAACCGCTGTGATGCTATGGGTGCCCGCACTCACGTTGGTCGCACTAACGCTCCAATCACCACTGCCATCCGCATTGACAGTGCCAAGCTCACCATCAAGTTGGCTGCTAAGGACGACACTGGCACCAGCCTCTGCAGTCCCCGTCAACACGAGTGTTGTATTCTTGGTGATGTTATCCGCGGAACTCGTCCCCGAATCGCTTGCTGCATCCAGATCTGGCGTAGATGGAGCAGCTGGCGCCGTTGAGTCTTGAGTAATAGTGGGGACATTCTGGGGTGCGGAAACATTGCTCGCTGCATCGCTGGCAATCACAACGAAATTATTGTCGCTGTCCGTCGATAATGAGGCACTCAGAGTCCAAGTGCCCGCGACCACTATAGTGTCATCCAACACAGTCGCGTTATCGGCAACACCGTCATTATCCACATCGGCATAGAGGCTGATTGTCACCCCATCGTCAGGGTGCGTTCCGCTGATCAATGTCGTTGCCAGATTGGTACTTATAGTGCCAGC
Source organism: Shewanella sp. SP1S1-7 (assembly GCF_031932105.1). NCBI lineage: Bacteria > Pseudomonadati > Pseudomonadota > Gammaproteobacteria > Alteromonadales > Shewanellaceae > Shewanella > Shewanella sp. SP1S1-7. Next base: position 154,605 of record NZ_JAUOEU010000008.1, on the reverse strand, counting down.
AGGCGCAGTAACAATAGGATCGACGGGAGCCGTCGTATCGACAATCACATCGACACTGCTCCACTGGCTGTAGCTTAAGTCGGCATCATTGCTACCCGCATCCCGCATAGTGTCGCCATTAAGTGCTATGCCATTGGTATCGACAATTAAACCACTCGCCCCCGTGTTATCACCCGCTTGGACTGTATATCTATAGGTCAGCACACCGCCGGTAGCAGACACGAATACCGCTTGACGAGCCACACCATCGATATCGAGCGACAGTGTAGAGAGTGTGCCAGAAACAGTCACATCCTCGGTCAAGGTGACAGTGATATCGATAGTGCTGCCGACACCATAATGCCCATCGCTAACGGCGACGACATCCACTGTAGGCACTGTGGCATCTTTCGATATGGTATCGGTCACGGCGGGGCTAGAAACATTACCCGCCGCATCTGTCAGGGTCAGGCTCACTGTCAAAGTGCCATCCCCTAAGCCACTCACATCTATATTGATGAGCTGTTGTGACGCACTCACGACGGCAATAGTGCCAGTGACAGGCGTGCCTGAACTGCCGGTAATAGTGTAATTTGCGCTGGTTCCCACCTCCGCACTCGCTAAGGTCAGGCTAATCGCATTTTGATTTGCCTGAGTCACCGACGTCTGGTCAAAACTGACGCTCGAAATAGTTGGTGCATCCGTATCGACCGAGTGTGCGGTGCCGGCACTATAGGCACCGAGTGCATTACCCGCATCATCGACAATATCACTCGCTGTGTGGCCGACCTTCAGACTACCCGTACCCGATATGCCATTAACAGTGACGGCAATACCGGTTCCAGAGCTAGCGGAAACGCTCGAAATAGTACCAGATACGGTGCCTGTGCTCACCAGGGCAAAATCATCCGTCGTCAGGCTATTCACCGATTCGCTAAAGGCGAGGTTGAATATCACACTGGCATCCGCCGCGGCACCTCCTGCAGGGGCCGAGCTGGTTATCGAGGGAATTTGTGTATCGAGCGTAAGCGCAAGTGCCGTCGACACCGCGCCAGTATTGCCCGCAACATCGGTCGCAGTGGCCGTAATATTATGCGCTGAATTACTGGTTAATAGCGGCGTGGTAAACGACCAATTTCCAGAACCATCTGCCGTTGTTGTACCCAATACACCATCGATGCTGCTCGTGAGCGTCACAGTACTATTCGCCTCGGCGCTGCCTGTGACTGTCGGGGTGGTATCGCTGGTTAAATTATCTGTACTGATGATCCCGGAATCGGAAGCCGTGGCAAGATCCAGCCCCGAAGGTGCTAAAGGCGCATCGCGATCGACAGTATGACTTGCACCACCGGTATAAGCGGCGGTATAGCCGTTGGTTCCATTACCGTTACCGGAAGCATCTTGGATATTGGAATTCGCCTTGACATCGAGTCTCAGGCTACCCGTGCCGCTCACAGTATTCACAGTCACATCAACACTGTTTCCAGATGCCGCAGAAACGCTGGCAATACTGCCACTGGCCGAGCCTGTTGCCGTGAGCACAAAATCATCGGTAGATAGATTGCTCGCTATCTCATCAAAACTCACAGTGAACACTAGACTAGCCGCATTCGCTGCGGGCGATCCCGTCACGACAATCCCAGTCACCACCGGTGGTGTAACATCGGCAACGGTAAAGTTCCAATCGGTTTTATTGCTAATCCCAGCGTAAAGGTTACCCACCAAGTCGGTAATAGCCCCATTAGCGATTTGAATGTAATAACTGGTGTTTTCAACTAGATTCGCGGTTGGGTTAATAGTCAACATGCCACCAGCTGTACTTAACTGTCCCGCATGTGCAGTCACATCAATGGTCGCTACGGCCAGATCATCGGCGTCGTAGATCACTATATTGCCGGTACCGAGTTGAATATCTTCATTCATAGTCAGCACAAAATTGGCACTAACTGCCACCCCAATATCGCCATCTAGTGGGTTAACACTCTGTACTGTTGGCGTGGCTGTATCTATCGCATAGTTATTGGAATCCGTTGTGCCTGTGCCTGCATTACCAGCCGCATCGGCCACCCCAGTGTTATCCAATGTAATGATGTTGGTTGCATCCGTCACACTGGCGGTTGGCGTCAAAGTCGCCGTCCAGGTAATGCCCCCGTCACCGCTGCTGACCACAGTTAAAGTGCCGTTGGCAATAGTCAGATCCGCATTGGTAAAACCAGTCACTGCCTCATTAAAAGTGAAGGTCACCAGGGACGTTTCACCAACCGCTAATGCAGTGTCCGCGACGACTATTGTGGCCGTTGGGCGTGTTGTATCTATGGCATAGTTGTTGGAATCCGCTGTGCCTGTGCCTGCATTACCAGCCGCATCGGCCACCCCAGTGTTATCCAATGTAATGATGTTGGTTGCATCCGTCACACTGGCGGTTGGCGTCAAAGTCGCCGTCCAGGTAATGCCACCGTCACCGCTGCTGACCGCAGTTAAAGTGCCGTTGGCAATAGTCAGATCCGCATTGGTAAAACCAGTCACAGCTTCACTAAAAGTGAAGGTCACCAGGGACGTTTCACCAACCGCTAATGCAGTGTCCGCGACGACTATTGTGGCCGTTGGGCGTGTTGTATCTATGGCATAGTTGTTGGAATCCGTTGTGCCTGTGCCCGCATTACCAACCGCATCGGCCACTCCAGTGTTATCCAATGTAATGATGTTGGTTGCATCCGTCACACTGGCGGTTGGCGTCAAAGTCGCCGTCCAGGTAATGCCACCATCCGATGAACTCACCGCACTTAATGTTCCATTCGCGATGGTAAGGTCCGCATTGGTAAAGCCAGTCACTGCCTCACTGAAAGTAATGGTGACCAATGACGTTTCACCAGCACCCAAAGCTGTATCAGCAACAACCAGTGACGCGGTTGGCCTTGTACTGTCAATTGCATAATTGTTGGAATCAGTTGTGCCTGTTCCCGCGTTACCTGCTGCATCTGTGATGCCAGTATTATCCAATGTGATGACATTAGTAGCATCGGTAATACTGGCCGTCGGTGTTAAAGTTGCAGTCCAAGTAATACCACCATCACCAGAACTCACCGCGCTCAGTGTTCCATTGGCAATCGTTAAATCTGCGTTAGTAAATCCTGTCACCGCTTCACTGAAAGTAATAGTGACCAACGAGGTTTCACCAATCGCCAGTGCAGTACCGGCAACCACTATTGAGGCTGTGGGGCGAGCAGTATCAATTGCATAGTTATTGGAATCAGTCGTTCCGCTTCCTGTATTACCAGCAGCGTTTTGTACACCGGTATTAGCTAGAGTGATGACATTGCTGGTATCCGTAATACTGGCTGTGGGTGTGAAGGTGGCCGTCCAAGTAATGCCGCCATCACCAGAACTCACCGCACTTAAGCTTCCATTAGCAATGGTTAAATCAGCATTGCTAAATCCAGTCACCGCTTCGCTGAAGGTGATTGTGACTAACGAAGTTTCACCTGCTGCAAGAGCTGTATCAGCAACGACAATTGATGCCGTAGGGCGCACAGTGGATATGGCGTAATTGTTGGAATCAGTAGTACCCGTTCCTGCGTTGCCTGCAGTATCGGTCACACCAGTGTTATCAAGTCTGACCAGGTTAGTGGCATCCGCAATACTGGCTGTCGGCGTCAATGTCGCCGTCCAAGTGATGCCTCCATCGCCAGAACTCACCGCACTCAAAGTACCATTCGCAATCGTTAAATCGGCGTTAGTAAAACCTGTCACCGCTTCACTGAAGGTGATTGTCACCAGAGAGGTTTCACCGGCTAACAAACTTGTATCCGCCACAACCAGCGAAGCCGTTGGACGCAGGCTGTCAATTGCATAATTATTGGAATCAGTAGTTCCGCTTCCTGCGTTACCTGCTGCATCTGTTACACCGGTATTATCCAAAGTGATCAGGTTGGTGGCATCGGTAATACTGGCGGTAGGAGTCAATGTTGCCGTCCAGGTAATGCCGCCATCACCAGAGCTCACCGCACTCAAAGTACCATTGGCAATGGTTAAATCGGCGTTGGTAAAACCAGTCACCGCTTCACTGAATGTGACGGTGACCAATGAAGTTTCATCTACAGCCAGTGCGGTATCAGCAACCACTATTGAAGCAATGGGACGAACCGTATCGATTGCATAATTGTTGGAATTAGTAGTACCTGTTCCTGTATTGCCTGATGCATCGCTTACACCCGTGTTAGCAAGCGTGATGACATTGGTGGCATCAGTAGTACTGACCGTAGGTGTAAAGGTGGCTGTCCAGGTGACACCACCATCACCGGAACTCACCGTACTGAGTGTGCCGTTGGCGATGGTTAAATCTGCGTTAGTAAATCCTGTCACCGCTTCACTGAACGTAATGGTGACCAGCGGGGTTTCACCAATCGACAGCGCTGTATCAGCCACCACAATTGATGCTGTGGGGCGGGCGGTATCTACGGCGTAATTGTTGGAGTCTGTTGTACCCGTTCCAGCATTGCCTGCCGCATCGGTCATGCCAGTGTTGTCCAGTGTGATCAGGTTACTGGCATCAGTAGTACTGGCTGTGGGAGTCAATGTAGCCGTCCAGGTAATGCCTCCATCACCAGAACTCACTGCACTCAAAGTACCATTCGCAATCGTTAAATCCGCATTGGCAAATCCCGTCACCGCTTCACTGAAAGTGATGGTAACCAGCGAGGTTTCCCCAACCATCAAGGCGTTATCGGCAACTACAATTGTTGCTGTTGGTCGCGATGTATCAATAGTGAAATTACCGGAATTGGTGGTGCCGCTTCCTGGTGTTGATGTAGCAACGCTGCTGACGCCAGTCATGTTAACCGTAAATACGTTTGTTGCATCGGTAATACTAGCTGTTGGTGTGAAAGTTGCCGTCCAGGTAGTGCCACCATCACCAGAGCTTACAGCGCTCAGTGAACCATTTGGAATAGTGATATCAGCATTGGTAAAACCGGTAACCGCCGTTGAAAATGTAAAAGTGACTGTGGAGGTTTCGCCTGCTCTCAGTGCTGAATCCGATAAGTTAACGCTGCTGAGTGTTGGGGTAACAGCAGGCGGTGTATTAACAGCGCCTTGGATGGTAAAACTTCTGAACTCAAACTTGGCGACGTCAGCCGCTTGGGTACAGTTTGTACTGCAATCAAAATAGAGCTTAAAACCTGTCAGCTTAACCCCGGAAAATGCGGTTAGTTGCCCCGATTCGAAAGTAAAGGATTCACCGAAAGTACTAGTGCCATTTATTGTAGAAGAGTTGACCGTGCCCCCCCCCCGAACCATACCCACAATCCGCACATTGGTGAAGTTATGGGTATACTCTCCACTACTTAAGCCTGTGAGCTCAAACGCAGTAGTATTGGTTCCGTCTGCCTTTAAATAGAAATAGTGATTACTATTAATATTGGGAGTACCGGTCAAGATATAAGCAATGTCTCCATAAATTCCAACATCCCGTACACTATCATTTCCATCCGTTGCCGTTAATCTGAAATCGGTAGTACTAAGTTCTGTAGTGAGATTTCCTGACCAACCAGAAAATGTTTTTGTACCATTCGAAGCCGCTAATACACCCGAAAAATCCCTTAACGCCTTCTCAGAAAACGCCAACGTAGATTCAACATTTCCGCTTGTAACTTCTAAATCCCAGTCGCCCTGTAATTCGGCATTACCGGTTAAATTATTGGAGGCGGCAACATCCAAACCGGTGTTATTGCTGATGATATCCAACAGCGCTTCACCGGCTTCATTCGCGGCCAGATCGCAACCGTAAAATAATAAATCGCCACCTTCACGCACCGCGCCTTTTAGCGCGGCAAATGCGTGCACTTCATGCTGGATTGTCTCCGGGGTAATACGTGAATTACCGAGCAAAATAGCACCCGCTTGTGCGTGGGAGACCACATGAATAGCGGCGAGATTTTTGTGACCTTCAAGGGCATTAATTAATTGCGGTAATCCAGCGATAGAAGAATCTAACTCCACCAATTGCATGCCCGGTTTAAGGGCGCGACGCAATACCAATTTATCAGCCTCAGTCACTGCGCCATCAACAATCACCAGCTCACGCACCGGATGTGCACTCTGGATATCCAGTTGATCGCCAGATAAATCAATTAGATCCTGTGGTAGAGAGGTGTCTGAACGCAATGATAGATCGGTCGATGCACTTATCGATGCATTCAAATAGGAGCGTTGATAACTCGGCGCCGCGATTGCACCCGCACCATAGAGTCCAAATGGTAATAACAGCGAGGAAAGCCCACTAAGCAGTGTGTGTCTCATGATAAGTGATTCCCTTCATTTTTTGCATTAGGTGCTACAGGTTTTCTTACTTGCCAGATTTTTACTTGCAATAATATTGGCTGCAGTGCCAGTACTATCCAGCCAGAAGTCCATCTCTTGATATTTCATAAATAAGTCAGGCGGTAAAATACTGCGCCGACTTTTGTATTCCACTTTCTGTTTAACGCTGTGCAAACCTTTGACCCCGAGATTGTGGTCAAACTCATTTTCAGCATAGTCGACATGATTAAAATCGTGCTCAAATTGCGGTTCGCCAATAAAACGATAGATTAATTCCAGCGTGCGTGCCGGATGCTGAGTAAGCAGGTCGTAATCCACTAATAGCAAGCGATCAGAAAACTCGCCGTAATAGGCTTCCTTGAGTGCCGTCCATGCACTCCCTACCGAACCACCAGCGTTGATTAATGACTCACAGCGGCTATACACAGTCTGACGCGAGGCCGCGTTAAACATGCGACTATAGTCAAATGGATTTTTACGGTAAATCACTTCAAAACTATCCATAATCCAAGCCGGATTGCGCACACAACAAATCACTTTAAAATCATCAACCAGCTCTACCAATTGGTGCAAACGGGCAGTCCAGTGACGGTTGGTGTCGAAAATCACCGGATGGCTTTTATCTTGGTAATAAGCATCAATTAATGCCCGACAAATGACCTTACGTTTATGTTCATCGAAAAATGAATAGGACTCACTACCCGCCCCCATTTGTTCGAGGGCGCCATTCACAAGCCCTGCCACAGGGCTACTCATAGCCGCATGAAAGCGTGGATTTTGCCGAAGTATACCTGCGAGCAGCGTCGAGCCTGCACGCGGTAAACCTGAAATAAAATGTAATTTGTTTGGCATCAATGTGACTTACTAATTAAAAATATTTATTAAAAAAACTTCCCGACAAACATGCCGGGAATCATTCATCAATTAATTGCGTGCCGGAAATACACCATAAAGGGCAATGCAATAATTCAATGCCAGAAATGGCTGACGGTTTTCATGGGGTAGACCACCACCACTTATACCTAAAGTCTGTGGTGCCATAGCGGTATTTAATGTACCCGGTGCGGTCTGCATATAGTTGACGATACCACTGCCACCACGAATATCCTTGGCCAGATAGGTATTCGCTGCCGGAGAAGGCAAAGTCCCCTGATTATTCAAACCGGTCAGCGTGTGGTTGTGTGCTGGCATTTCAGTGGAGATCAGCGTCACCCCATTTTCGCCAAACTGTTCACCCCAATCCCATATTCTCAGTCCGGGCCCCTGACCTACGCCCGCAACGACCTGCCCCTGCAAATTAGGCAATTGGAACGTGGTTGTACCATTGCCACCATACGTAATTCCGATAATTGAAAACAATGCGGTATTACTTGCGATTGACAATATTTGGCCATTACACAGCGCCCAATTGTGGGGAGCGAAGCTGAATGGCAACAAACGGATTTCACCAATAAATGGATCCATAATTTCGCTCCTTAATTACGCGATGGGAAAATGCCTTCAATACACATGATGTAATTTATCGCTGTGGTAGGCATGATGTTATTGTGTGGTTGTGTTCCCCCGGTGGCTTGCACACTGAGTGCATTCATAACTTGGGGATCGGCACCGCTAGTTGGCAAAGGAGCATAAATATTATCGGTATTGCTGTGGGCAAACACATTACCCGTGGGACTGGGTGATGTGGAGGGACTTGCTGTACTCGCCGAAAAACTGTGGCTGTGTGAAGGTATTTGCGGTGTTAACAAGGTCACGGATTCAACACCAAATTGCTGGCCGATAACACGGGGAGTAAGACCCGCGCCGTTGCCCTGCCCAACCGGAAGCCGGCCGCGCAAATCTGGCAGCTGGAAAGTGGTGACTCCATCGCCGCCGTATGTCGTTCCAATCAGAGCGAAAAGCGTCGTCTGCTCACTAATACTTAATAGCTGACCCGCGCACAACATCCAACCCCTCGGTGCAAAGCTACCCGCAAACAGACGGATATCACCAATATAAGCATCCATAGTGATTCTCCTCTAGTTACGTGAAGGGTAAATGCCTTGAGTGGCAATGCAATAATTCATCACCAGCGAAGGCTGGCAATTCTGATGGGGTTGGTTACCGCCGGTATTGGATACCGTTGCAGGATCCAACGCTTGCAAACTTGCAGCGGGTTCATACAAATTGACAGCGCCTGCGTTGTTCTTGGCAGCGGCAATATTATTGCCTGCAAAAAGCACGGTATCGCCCGCCGTAGAACTGGCCATCACAAGGTGATTGTGGGCTGGCAGGTTGTTGGGTACTAGGGTTACATTTTCTGCACCAGCCTTGCTACCCTGTGGCAAACCCATAGCAGCATTAGGGTGAGCCGGTGCGCGACCACGTAAATCCGGCAATGCAAAGGTATTGACACCGTCTCCACCGTAGGTCGTACCCAATAATGAAAAAAGCGCTTGATTGGAATTGATTGGCAATAATTGCCCGGCACACAAAACCCAATATTTAGGTGCCCATTCGTAGGGGAGAAGCTTAATTTCTCCAAGAAAATTATCAGACATCCATGACTCCTTAATAAAAGCAAACCTGTCCAAACATCATCAGGTTGATTACACACGCTTTCCACTACCCCGAAACAACACTACCTATGGTGATGGCCACGATAGCCACTCTTGGGTAGGTGATATTTCAAAAGGTAAGAAACCCAAGCGGAGATATAACTGTTTCGCACGCATATTTTGTCGATCAACACTCAGACTCACACTCGCCTCTTTTGCTTGGGCATAGGCTTTTACCGAGTCCAAAATGACTGAACCGTAACCATAGCCACGAAATTGCGGCGCGATGACAAAGTCGACGATATGGACACCGTTAGCAGAGGGATTAAGTATGATTTTGCCAATAGAAATTGATTGATATTCAATGATTAGAGTCACAGCTTGAGGGTATTGGGCAGCGTAACCCGCTTGCTGTAAGCGGTATTGTTGTTGCACTAACAGCTCTCGTTGCTGTGGGGAAAGCGGTAATAGAGACAGTTCCGTCCTTGCAGAACAAAATAGTGCAAATACAAAAGCATCGTCATTTTTATACGCGTAACGCAATGAATAGGCTTTAGGTAATACTATGTCTTCTACCATCAAACACATTCCCTGTAATAATTAACTCTGACAGCGCTGTATAGTTCATTAATTCGCCGTGGCAGCTCGGCTCGGGGTTAACGAGCAAAACTCGACAAATCGAATGACAGGTTTAAAGAGTGACTCAGGGGAATGCGTTCGCAGAATAAAACGGCTAACTGCTTGGAGGTACATGATTGCATTTTCCATCCCTAGAATAAAAACGTTAACTTGCTGATATTTTTTAATATAGATAGTTGGCTAAAGCTAGTTCACATCACACAAAAATACAAGATTCATGTTAACTTTTAGTTTCAAAAAGGTGAAGATTAGACCAGTTACAATAACGGTGGATCTGTTCTTTTTGCTTAGCCGAAAAAAAACTTTGTTTAGATTGTGAATCTGCTACAAAGGGCTGCGTGGCTGTTTTAGAGTGTATTAACTGGCATTGTTCGACTTGACTGCACTCTTCTTGAGAGAGATCCAACGAAAACCAGTTTGCGATTTTATTCGCTATCGCGGGTAACAGCTCCTGATAATCCACGACCATCACTTGGCTACACTGACTCATCTCTAAGCCATAATCCAATAACAAGCGCAATACCTTGCATTGATACTCCAGTATCGACTCCTCCTCTGGTACTGATAATTCACGGAATAAAGGTCGAGATGGTTGTCGCACCATATGATATCCAGCAGACTTTTGCTGTGAGGCTAAGATCTCGACGGGGTCTCTAAGTAGCAATAACACAGGAACTTGAGGATAAAGTGATAGGATCAAGGGCCAAAACTGCAAATCCCACGCATTCCATTTAATCAACAAATGCTGTTCAGGATGAAACAACTGACCTTGAGTGTTAATGCAAAATGTTAAAGCCGCACGTCTTTGTGTGTCTGATAGGCTCCCGTCCAGTAACACTTGAGTCAGCAAAGGCGATTCAGATAACACCCTGCATTTAGATAACCCAGCAAAACTGCGCGACACTAAGGTAGAGCCACAGCGGGAGAGGTGAAATATGAATCCGGCAGGCTGCACTTGTTCTACTAGTCCCGAAAGATTTGGCGCAGGTAAGAGAGCGGTTTTAGGTTTGATCAAGACTGACAATAACTGACCCCGCACGGCAGAAATATGCTCCGAGTAGAATGGGTGAATCGGTTTTTCTGCGGCGGACATCCACTCTAATACTCTGCGTTTAGGGTCATAGTCTGCTGGCACCCAAAACTGGCATAAAAGGGAAAAATCTGGAGCTAAGGTTTGCCGATTCCCTGCCCACAAAATCGCCAGCAACGCCTCATCACCATAATCTGGCAAACACCAAAATCGCCGCAAATATTGGCAAAACCCAACCATAGTCGTCGCCTTGCCTAGCTCTCTCAAGGCTGCGGGGTTATGGACTAACGACCAATAGCATTGTTCTGGATTCATAAGGGATACATGTTTATGTACTGCACCATACGCGGTAGTTTAGCCCGATTCGGGCTTGCGCCATGGGGCAAGGCATGGTGCCAAATGATTAAATCACCTGCATTAGCGGCGATTGGTTTAACTGGCCAGCATGACCAATCCTGTTGCTGTAACTCTATACCAGACTTGCTCTGGCTACGCAGCCACTCCTCTATCTTGAGATGAAATCCGGGGACACAACAAAATGCACCTTGCTCGGCACTCGTATCAGTTAAATAAATTAACCCTTGCGTCGCAAACTTAACGGGTAGCTGTAGCGGCATATCCCAATGCATATCGGGCCCAGGAAAACGCCATATCTGTGTTTCAGGAGGATTGAAGCTGACTCTGTCGGTTGTCATGACTAAATCGGTTCGCTGCCATAATTGTTCAAACACTTGACGGATTTTGGGGGCTTGTCGATTCGCGTCCAGTTGCGGATGGCGAAACAGTTGTAGCATTATTTTCTGCATAAACTCATGAGCTTGATACCAAGTGGCGGGATCTTGTTCATTGGCACCTAACTGCTGCCAAATAAAATCTCGAGTTACGGCGCATTGCTCTGCCGTGAGCACATGCGGGATCACTAAGTAGCCTTCACTACGCCAAAAATTGAGTTGTGACTCGCTGAGTACTACAGCCGGATTTGAGTCTTCAACCTCTGCTGAATTGAAGTCTTCGACTTCTGGTACAGTGACCGATGGCGTTAATCCATGGGAAATAGTGCTTAATTGCTGATTAATCGCAGCAATATCCGCAGCTGTCAGCTTGGCTATTTGCTGAATGTAAGCGACAAAAGCTGACAGATGGTCATGTTGATATAAGGCTCTCAAACCCGGCTCTAGCCCTATTCCACAAAGATCCAGCAAGGTTTTATCTAAGTGCCATTCATTAGCCAGTTCAATGAATGACTCCCCCCGTTTGCGTAGCTGTATCTTTTGCCAAAGCCGCTGCAAATGATAAATGCCTAAGCAGCTCAGATCGTCACTCGACACAAGCACAGGTTTTTGCGCTATAACATCAAACACAAAATCGGGATGAGCGCCCTGCTCATACCGAAAACTGAGAGTTGAAAGAGGCTTAAGCCAATGCTCGCGTCGATATCGAGGCAGAGTGAGTTGGGATTGGTTTTCGCTCAGCGTGGAATGACCATAGATTTGAATGGAAGTCGTGAACTTAAGCGTTACCGCACTCGGGCTGAAATCGGGGAGCAGTAAAGTACCAGCCAAGAAGCTACGATCTCCATCTGCAAGTAAGCGCGCAGTTTGCAGGTTGAGTGCAAACAAAGGTCCTAAATAATGCGTCTCCACACAATCCTGCATAGTACGACACTCAAGCCAAGCGTCTAACTCAATATTTTGCGGAATAAGCACGCCATCATCCGCAAGATACGCCTGTAAGTGGCTGAATATCTGGACCTGAGGCTCCTGTTGCAGCAGATGCTTCATGGTTTCAGAGACTATCATATCGAACTTTACTACAGCTTCTGGTTGCCAAACTGTGGCATCGGCGCAGACATACGTTGCCACACGATCTGCTAAATCAAAGTGTTCAATAAGCTTGGTGACTTTATCTAACGAGGCAGGGTGAATGTCGAGCAAGGTGACTTGAATCTGACTTGCAGAAAACAGCGGCAGTAATGGTAATAACAACCAGGCAAAAGGTCCTGTTCCCGCATACAAAATCTGTATTGGCCGTTGCGGATTTAGCGCCAACTTATCCTGTATAGCCTGATAAATGCCCTGAATAAACACTCGCCCACGCTCAGGATCTTCAGCACACTGCGCCGCAGTAGTGAGCGACACAGCCTTACCAAAAGGTGTCATACTCGCCTCGGTATCCAAAAAATACTCGGGGTGAAGCTCAATTTTCGTCATAGCGCATAATTGTGCCAGCATGGGATCGATAAGCCGTTTAGCCTCCCCTGCCGAAGAGGCCTGTAATAGCGCGTTGGCGAAGTGAATTAACGCTTTAATATCTGCACTTTGTCCTGATTCAACCCCTGAACTTTGCGGCATAGACCAACTCCCTTAGCCAAGTATTCACTTCACAATCAATCACTAGGTTGATGCGTGCATCCTGTCCTTTATTCTCGACCCAATGGACTTGATCGGCATTGATATACCAAAGCTCGCCAGCCTGCATGGGTACACGTTTCTCATCCACATAAAAATTTAACGCATCATTCGTTTGCAGTGGTAAATGCAGTCTTGCCTCACCTTGCTCTAGGCAGAGCCCTTGATCTCTATGTGGTTTGATTTCAGCCCCCGCATGTAAGCGCATCAAACGCACAGATTTCACTGGGCAGGTTAGGGATTGCAGAAAACGGCATAATGTAGGGCTCGATTCGAGACGAGGCAGATCATTCCAGTGAGCCTGTGTAGAGATTGAGAAGGCTTGCAAGATAGGATGTGCTGTTTGATACTCGGCGGCGCAGCGCAAAGGCAACACATCCCAACCGCCCTGATCCCCTTGACGATAATCACGCTGATTTACGTGGGGTAGCCAGTCTTGCAGCAGCAAAGCATTCAGCTCTTGCTGTAAACTAAGGGAGTTTGGAACTTGAGCTAATAGGGCAAAAGAACAGATATCCATATCCAACCGCTTAATTTTCAGACTAAAAATAATTAGTCATCCAAGACTAGCACAAAGATATGAGCATACAAGTTGCGTGAATAATCATAATGACAGCCTTTGAAAATCACCCTGCTCACGCGTCAATCGCAGGCGTTGTTCATCATGCAAAGAATAGGAAATACCCAATGTTTAACTGGAAGACTATCGATACGGTTCTGCTCGACATGGACGGCACGCTATTGGATTTGCACTTCGATAATCATTTTTGGCTGAGTTTAGTGCCACTGGAATTAAGCAGGCAACGGGGTTTGAGCACGGACGAAGCGCAGCAGTTAGTTGTAAATGCCTATGAGAAAGTCGTCGGCACACTCGATTGGTACTGCCTCGATTATTGGCAGGAGCAGCTACAACTCGACATTATGGGTTTGCATCGCACTTTGGTCGATCGCATTCAGCTGCGCCAAGACAGTATGCCGTTTTTGGCGGCCTTAGCCGCTGCGGGTAAACAGCGGATTTTGGTGACCAATGCCCACCCTAAGAGTCTCGCCCTAAAGCTTGAACATACCGAACTAGCAACAGGGCTCGATGCCATGATTTCCAGCCACGAGACAGGTTACCCTAAGGAACACCCACAATTTTGGCTCACCATATTTGAAAAGTTTCAACTTGAGCCAAGTCGCTGCCTCTTTATCGACGATAGCGAACCCATACTCAAGGCTGCTAAACTTGCCGGCGTAGGTCATCAGTTGGGGATTGCTAACCCAGACAGTAAAAAGCCAGTCAAAGTCTTTCAAGATTTCCCCGCGATTACCGACTATCACTCGCTACTCAATGATCTAACACGATAAAAAGACAATAAAAAAGGCACCTAAGGTGCCTTCGTTTTCATTCATAATGCAGATCTATCATCGCGCGCTGAAACAGCACTATAGCCCAGGAATACGCCCCTGATATACCACAGGAAAATAACCGTCGCTGCCGCGTTTGCCTAGCATACCCAGTGACTTACGCATATCTTCTGGTTGCTCAGCCGTTTCTTTAATCTTAGCTGCTACTTTGACCATATTGCCTTCGTCTAACTGCAAGGTGCCGACGATACCGAGCTGGTTTTTGGCTTCATCTGTGGCTAATTGCGCTTTGCCATCAACGCAACTCAGGCCGAGTTCGATATTGCCTAGTGGATAATTGCCAAACTGGTTTTTAACATTGGTTTGATTCAAAAACAGCTTACCAGACAATTGCTCGCACCAAGGTTTACCTTGCTCTAACGTCTCAACTAATAGGCTGACTTCACCGGAGATTTCGGTTTTAAAGGGCAGTTTTGCATTGCCGAGTAAAAAGCTATCTGGCGCTTCGAAACGTAAACCCTGCGCACTTAAGCCGCCCATGGACCAAGAGACTAATCCCTTAGCGCTGACAGGTGTGGCGCGGCTGCCCACTTGAAAATCAACTTTCACTTTACCTAACAACAAGGCCCAAGGGCTGAGATCCCAACGCACTTGTTCTAACTGGCGTTGCGGCATACTTAAGGTTTCTATGTTGCCAGACCAAATACTGCCGCTCACACCCGAAACACTAATATTTGCAGGTAATGGCGCTAACGCTATCGCAATCTTAGCGGGAAATAGAACGACTAAAAATACTAAATAAATCAGTACGCCTATGATGACTTTTTTTATCAAACTCACAGCTACACCTTAATTTATTGCGACAGTTGGATACGTCTAACCTTGACATAGCCAGGGGCATCGGCCTCTGCCAAATCAACACTTTCGAGTGATAGTCCTTTTTTCTGCACTAACTCACTCAAATAACCCAACAAGGCATCAAAAGGAACATCGTCCATCCACACTTGGATCTTATCGCCTTGGGGCTGCATACGAGTAATCACTAACCCATAATTGCCCGCAGTTTGGTTAACCACTGAGCTTAAACTACCCGACATAGTCGGCTTAGCGCCGTTTTGCTTCAAACTCGCAATTTTATTCGCCGTTTGTTTTACATAGTTCAACGTCTGTTGCTGTGCAGTGAGGTTACGTAATGCATCGGCTTCGGCAGTGGCGATTGGCGTCCAAACACCCCAATAAAAAATACCAATGACTAAAAATACCGAACAAAAACCGACTAACTGCTGCTCGCGCGATGCGAGCCCTTGCCACCAAGTCCGCAAATTATCCATCTTATTTGCTCCTCAAGGTTAAGGTACTGGTGACTTGATCTTCACCGCTATTCATAGTGCCGCCATCGAGTTGGAAACGACGACCAACGATCTCTTTAAACTTCTCGATTTGCGCGTAGTTTTTCGCACTTACTTGCATGCGGATCTCATTACGCGCGCTTTCGAATCTTAGGCTATTAGGTTTAAGTTCAGGCACTTGCTTAAAAGCATCCTGTAACCCGTCGAGCATAGCAAAAAACTCGGCACCACTGCCCTGTCCCTGCAATGCGCGTAATTGACTTTCCATCTGCGAACGCAGGTTAACAATGCGCGAATTCCCCGGCACCACTTGCTGATAAATGGATTCGCTCTGAGCTTTAAGATCGGCAATCTGACCATTGACTTGATGTATGGTCAGCCCTTTATTCACTAAGGCCAGCACACAAGCGATGGCGATAACGATGGCAGCACTCTTCCACATCATCAACTGCTTGCTGTATTCGCGCTTAGGCGTGTAAACGCCGCCCAGTAAGTTCACTGGCGCATGCAAAATACCGCGGGCTAACACTAACATAGGCAGCTCGAGTGATTGTGGCTTAAGCTCAACACCTTCGAGTTGCATGTCGGTATAACTGGCGACAGACACTTCGCCCTGTGCGGGCCTAAGTTGTTCCAGCGCAATCGGTAACCAAGGCAAAGGTAAACTCTGGCCCGTGGCTAATCCGGTACGCAGTAATAGTTCATTACCAAAATTCATTGCCGCCCATTGGCACTCTTGCAATGGTAAGGCTAAGCAGTCGGGTACGATGCGCTTCACTTTTAAACCCGCCTCGGTCAAACAACTCAGCCAAGTCTGCATTTGCTCATGGGCCACGGCCACCACGCTTAAGGCATCACCATCACGCGGGCCGACGGTAAAATGCATGGCATCGACATCATCAGCTAGAGCTTCTTCGAGCATAAAGGGCAAGGCTTTCAAGGCTTGGCGTTGGCCTTTTTCGGGCAAATGCACGCTAGTGAGTGTCATTGCCGCGGCGGGCACTAACACATCGACGGGACGATTACCCGCACGCTCAGTTAAGGTCGACAAACCTTGGGCATTGGCGAGCTCGCCAGAGGCGATAATTTCCTGTTCTTGCTCAGACCAAACGAGCCAAGAGCATGCTTGCTCTGCTGTTCTGCCTAAGCGAATAAATAGCCGTTCACTCACAGTTTTTCTCCACCAGTCCCAGTCAAGAAAGCGTGACTGAGCTCGTTGCTATTATTTTTGTCCACCAGATTCTGCCGGGTGAGCACTTCCATTATTTTTGGCCACCAAACTGACGGGTGAGCACTTCCATTTTGTTGCCGCCGCCCTTTTTGAGCACGCTTTCCATTCTAAATACGGCGTTATCGACTTTCGCCCCCGAGGCCAACAGAAAATATTGGCTATCGATGACAAAACTCGACTTCATGGCACCTTCCCACTTGATCGAGCCCATAGATGAGCTTTCATAAAAATCTTCGATTTTGTCAAAACCATCGCCGGGACGTTGGTTGATGATACTTTCTGCTTCGCCGACCGAAATCTGATTATCGAGCATGCCTGCTAATAACGCCGCTTGCTCAACTTCTAAGGTATTGACGTTAAGCAATTGCCTGTCATTGCCTGGGATCACACAAACATAGGGCAAGAGTTTCAGATAGATATCTTGGGTGTATCCCATCACAGCGCGTAACTCACTGCGATGATTCATCAGCGTATTGGCCGCACGGTAAGGCACATTACGCGATTCATATTCAGCATCTTCGGCGCCGTAGGGGCTGGCCGTCATGTCTTCGTCGATATAATCCTTTAAGGTCTGAGTCAGGCGATCCGCACTAAAGTCGTCCATCCCTAAACTCACCAATAAAGCCTTATATTGCTTCGCCGCCAAGGGCAGCTTAGGTTGACCGTTTTCCACCTCTTTCGTGGTCGCGGACAAGGCATTTAAGTTGAAACAGGCACGCATATCGGTGATCTTGCCCGCAATTTCACCGTATTCAGCTGGAAACACCACATCGGCCATGGCCCAATATTGTTGCCTGTGGACTCGACCTTCAGAGTCATCTAAATCTTGTTTTAAAATCTTCTTCGCCAGTTCTTCGGCGGAAATTGCATACCAATAAGCTTGATCGTACTGGGCCAAGTTTAAGGTTCGGCGCATAGATAACTGATTACGGCCAGTGATGTTTGTCGCGATGATCACCACCATAGCCACAATCAAGAGCACGACGATCAGTGCAACGCCGCGCTGTTTAGACCGAGATTGGGTTCTCATTCGCGGCCCTCTGCGTCTGGATCGCCGTCTCCGGAATCGCCAGAATCTGGGTCACCGGAACCATTGCCGGTTCCATTGCCGTCGTCATTTTTATCTTTGTTAGCATCGTCCGGATTTTCGTCTTTATTATCATCATCCTTAGACTTTTCAGGTGCTGCAGCACCTAGCGGCAGCAAGAACTTACGTTGGATCTTGCCTAAACCTTCAATCTCAATTTCCATGGCGATCGCTTTAGGCAACTTAGTCGCCTCGACTTTCCGCTCCCACTTGTCATCCATAAAGAAGGAATATTCCACCGACAACACTTTATCTATGACCACTGTCTTAATCGGCTCGGCACCAAATTCAGGCTCAGGATAAGGAAAATACCAACGCTCCAGTCGCCCTTCGTGCACCACATACGCCACAGACTGTAAGCTGCCCCGCGGTAATAAACCGTCGGGATTTAACCAACCTAAACGGTAAAACACTAAGGCTTCTGATTCCGAGTCTAAGATATCATTGCCCGTTTGGAAGACGGTCGAACCTCGACCCCCTTCGAGTAATCTGGGTGTACGCGCCACCATTTGGGCGAGATCCCGCTCAATCGCACCAAAGCCTTGCTGCAGGGCTTTAAGCCGAGTAGAGAAAGTGCGCGTCACTTCATCGTTAGTCAGCACAGTGCTGAGCACGGCATTAGACGCCAAACCTATCATGGCGAAAATCGCGATGGCGATCAGCATTTCTAGCAGGGTAAATCCCCGCTGCGCACTAGTCAGTTTTAAGGACATAACTGCTCACTTGTGCTGCAATACGCTGATAGCGTTCGTCTTCACTCACGCTTATACGGATCATGCGAAAATTATCGTCCGTGGTTTTCACCACTTCTTTACGCCAATACCAATCCTTTCCTGCAAGTTCGACTTGGCCTTCTTTTTTACCGATTTCAGGAAACTGCGGCTCAAGTCTGGCATCGACCATCTGATTATCGGCCACCCACTGTGCCAAAGTACGCGATTCCAAAATTGGCATGTTGGCCATCTGCTCGCCTAAACTTTTAGTGATCGACACGGCCGCAATCGAAAACACGGCAAGGGCCACAATCACTTCGAGTAAGGTCATGCCCTTAACGCGTTTCATCGGGGCGCCCTATGGTTAATCTGCCCAGCGCATCGCCAACCACTAACGCTTCGGCCTGCTGACCTTTGTCAGTTTTCGCGATAAACGTCAGCTCAAAAGCGCTCATTTCACCGCTCGGGAATAGCATGACCTGTGGCTCAGGATGTTTCTTCTTGTCATCGGCAGAAGGCTCAATCAGTGGTTCTTCAAACCAAGAATCGTCTTCTTCATCGTCTTGTACCAAAGGCAACCCATCGAGCACTAAGTTCATCACGACACCCGGCTCCATCTGCTTTTCAGACAAGAGCCTGTCTTTATCCAAAGGTTCCCACTTACCGTCTTTATAAAAAACAAACTGATAACTGGTTTTCTCAATCACAATACCAATAAATTGGCCACTCAAAACGGTCTCATCGAGCACCATTTCAGTGGCAGCGATAAACTGCCGCGCCGTTCTATCTAAGGCCTGTTGTGGGCCTGAATTGCCGATTGACATAGTCACGGCCGCTGCCGTGAGTCCCATCAACAAGATCACTAGCATCACCTCCATTAAGGTGAAACCAGCGTGGCGCAGCTTTAGCATCTTATTGGAAATTCTGTAAATTCCAGTTACCGATGTCATCTTCGGTACCTGGTTGACCATCTGGGCCTGCTGTGAATATATCTAGCTTGCCGTTTTCGCCAGGGCTGAGCAGCAAGTACTTATTGCGCCATGGATCTTCTGGCAGACGTTTTACATAACCATCTTCACGGTAATTACGTGGCTCAGGCGAAATCGTTGGCTTTTGCACTAAGGCTTCTAAGCCTTGTTCGGTCGTTGGGTAGATGCCGTTATCTAACTTGTACATATCTAAGGCATTTTCGAGCGCGACTATGTCAGATACCGCTTTTTGTTGGTCAGCTTTATCTTTGTTACCCATTAAGTTAGGCACCACCATAGAGGCTAAAATCCCTAAAATAACGATAACTACCATCACTTCGAGTAAGGTAAAACCTTGATGTTTCTTGTTCATTTGCATCGACTACTTCTCCTAAAAAATCCTATGCCAATCGACTTGGTCATAATCCATAAATTCAAAAAATTAACCGCTAATCAAGTTATTCAAGGCTAAGATTGGCTGCAGAATCGCCATCACGATAAACAGCACCACACACGCCATACTCACCACCAGCATAGGTTCAAATACCCCTAACGCTATATTGACGTTGCCCTCGAATTCCCTGTCTTGGTTATCGGCGGCGCGTTCTAACATTTGCTCAAGCTGGCCACTCTTTTCGCCCGAGGCAATCATGTATAACATCATTGCCGGAAACAACTTAGTATTAGTCAATGCCGCACCTAAGCTAGTTCCTTCACGCACCCGCGCAGTCGCATCATCCACTGCGGCCCGTACTCGCACATTCTGCAATACTTCACTGGCGATACGCATACCGTCAAGCAAAGGCACAGAGCTTGCGGATAAGATACTTAAGGTCCGTGCAAAACGTGCCGTATTCAAGCCCTTACTCACGCGGCCAACAACTGGCATGCTCAATAAAAAATTGTCGTACTTCATTCGAAACGCAGGCGACTTTAACATGCGCCGAAAGAGCGCGAACAGCATCACTATGGCAATGACCACAAACACACCGTAGTTTTGCACAAAGTCAGAGGCCGAAATCAAGAAGCGGGTCGAAGCGGGTAACTCGGCGCCCATGTGTTCAAACTGCCCAACGACTTTCGGCACCACCGCAGCCAGCAGGATGGAAATCACCCCAATCGCCACTGTGGTCAATACCGCAGGATAAATCATGGCTTGGGTCAGCTTAGATTTAAGCTGTTGGCGTCGCTCGGTATAATCTGCCAGACGATTGAGCACCACTTCTAAGTGACCGGACTTTTCACCCGAGGCCACCATGGCACGGTATAAATCATCGAAAATATGCGGAAATTCGGCCAAGGAATCGGCCAGACTGTAACCTTCAACCACCCGCGAACGTACCGCCATAATCATACTTGCAAGGCGATCTTTTTCGCATTGCTGACCAACGGCCTTGAGGGATTCTTCAATCGGTAAACCCGCGGCCACTAAGGTCGCGATTTGACGGGTGATCAAGGCTAATTCAGCGACCGAGATACCCCGTTTGAAAAACGCAAAGCTGCTGCTTTTGGCTTTGGCTTCTTTTTCAGAAACAGGCAGAATTTCTAAGGGCATCATGCGCTGATCGCGCAACTGGCTGCGGGCGTGTCTGGCGGTATCCGCCTCGATTACGCCCTTAAGCTGCTTTCCCTTGGCATCCAATGCCTTATATTCAAATGCTGGCATAAATTACTCCTCGCGAGTCACACGTAGCACTTCTTCGAGAGTGGTGATGCCCGCGAGCACTTTGCTCATGCCATCGTGACGAATGCTCGGCACAGACTGACGGATATACTTTTCGATAGCTAACTCACCGCGGCCGCCATGGATCAATTCGCGTACATTGTCATCAACCAGCAATAATTCATGAATACCGGTTCGACCACGGTAGCCATTGTTACCACAGGATTTACAACCATTGGCGCGGAAGATACGTCTGTCGTCATCGGCCGCTATGCCCAGTAACTCACGCTCACGTGCATCGGGCACATGCTCAATTTTACATTTTGGACAAAGGGTACGGATCAAACGTTGCGCCAACACACCGAGCAAACTCGATGATACAAGGAATGGCTCAACGCCCATGTCTTGCAAACGCGTAATTGCGCCAGAGGCCGTGTTGGTATGCAGGGTTGAAATCACCATGTGACCAGTCAGTGATGCTTGCACCGCAATTTGCGCGGTTTCGAGGTCACGGATTTCACCTATCATCACCACATCGGGATCTTGACGCAAAATCGCGCGCAGACCTCGAGCGAAAGTCATGTCAGCCTTAATGTTAACTTGAGTCTGGCCTATGCCGTCTAGCTCATATTCGATTGGGTCTTCCACGGTAAGTATGTTGGTGTCTTTAGAGTTAATCTCAGTCAAACCCGCATACAAGGTGGTACTTTTACCCGAGCCCGTTGGGCCAGTCACCAGAATAATACCGTGGGGGCGACGGATAAGATCTTCAAACTTAACCCGAATACTGTCGGTCATCCCCAATTGCTCTAAATCGAGGTTGCCAGTATTTTTATCCAGCAGACGCAGCACGACGCGCTCACCATGGCTCGATGGCATGGTCGATACCCGCACATCCACCGCACGACCAGCAATACGCAGGGAAATACGGCCATCCTGTGGTACACGTTTTTCGGCGATATCGAGGCGCGCCATCACCTTAATCCGCGACACTAACAGCGACGACAGCTTACGGTTTGGCTTAAGCACTTCCTTGAGCACACCATCGATACGGAAACGCACTATGAGCTGTTTCTCGTAGGTTTCGATGTGGATATCCGAGGCTTCTTCTTTAATCGCTTCAGATAACAAGGCATTAATCAGTTTGATGATAGGCGCGTCATCATCACCTTCGAGCAAGTCTTCGGTCTGCGGCAGCTCTTCGGCAAGGGTGAATAAATCCATCTCGTTGCCGATATCTTCCATCAACTGCTGCGCTTCAGACGAGTTAGCCTGATACGCTTGAGTGAGTTTGGCCTCAAACTTAGCGACTTCGAGCTTAACCAAAGGCAAATCAACACCCGAATAACGCCGCGCTTCGAGCATGGCCGTTAACGGTGTTTTGCTGGTATAAAACAAGCTCAACTCGCCCGTTTCACCCGGCGCGAGCACCACATCGTGGCGATGGGCGAAGGCAAAAGGTAAGCGCTCTTTACTGCTCGAACGAAACACCTCATCACCTTCAGCTTCCAGACCTAGCTCATTGGAGACTTGGCTGAGGTCATCGACTTGGGATAATTGTATTTCACTCATTGGTTTTATCTTTATTCTTGTTTTCTTCCAGTGACTTTAAGGTCGGATCCGTTTGGCGCATCTGGGCATCTAAACCTTTGCCTTCTTTATAACGCTCTAAAATGGCGTTAACTTCTGGCGGTAAATACTCTGATTGATTCCATTCTTCCAACACAGGCACTTTCGTATTTGGCATTAAGTTGACGCCACGTTCTTGCTGCTCAAGTTGTAATGCTCTGAAATAGTTATATTTACGCCCAGCAATCCCTTCCATTGTGATGCCATCACGGATAATGGTTGGCTTGATGAAGATCATCAGGTTTTTCTTGGTCTTTTTGCTCGAAGAAGATTTAAATAAGTGGCCAATGATAGGGATATCACCCAAGAACGGTACTTTTTGTATGCTTTCTTGTACTTCTTCGTTGATCAAGCCACCCAGAACCACGATTTGACCTGAGTCAGCCATAACTGTGGTCGTTAAACGGCGAGTAGCAAAGGAAATATCCACACCTGTGTTACCGTTAACCCCTGACACTTCCTGTTCAATCGTCAGCTTAACCGCATTACCTTCGTTGATCTGCGGCACCACTTTCAGCTTAACCCCAACCTCTTTACGTTCAACGGTTTGGAATGGATTACTGTTGCTCGAACTGGCGGTAGAGCCCGTCAGAATAGGCACTTCATCACCGACGATGAAAGACGCTTCTTGGTTATCTAAGGTGGTAATTGACGGTGTCGCCAGTACGTTTGAGTTAGTGTCACTCGACACGGCTTGGATCAGCGCGCCAAAGTCACCCATGGCCACGCCCCAAGCCATACCGTTCACTTTGCCTAATGCTTGGGCGAGTAGCGTCACATCTCCGCGCTTGTCTGGGTTTTTAGTCTCAATTTTCTGACCCGTATTTGGGTCTGTGGTAATGACAGTATTTCCTTTTTCCCCCTGTGCCTGCCATACACCAGCGCCAATCTCACCTATGGTTGGGCCTAAGTTATTAAACTGAGTGCCGCCGCCCGCTTTAGCCGCCCATTGCACCCCGAAGCCAACGTTATCGCCCTCAGCCACTTCCACGATAATCGCTTCAACTAACACTTGAGCACGGCGAATATCGAGCTGATTAATCACGCTCTCGATAGTGCGCATTTGATCGGGCTCAGCGCTGATCACTAAGGCATTGGTTTCAGTATGCGCCATGATATTGATTTCATTACGGCGTTTACCACCAGCAGCCTGAGCGCTTGGGTCTTTATCACCCTCTAATTTTTGGGCAAACCCTGTCAGCACTTCAACTAAATCTTCGGCCTTGGCATAACGTAAGTAACGCACCTTAGTGTTGCCGGTGCTGGCTTGCTCGGCATCGAGACGATGAATAAGCTCGACCACACGTTGGCGACTCTTTTCATCACCGCTAACAACCACAGCGTTGATGCGTTCGTCGGCAACCACTTTTGGCGCTTGGCCTGGCAATTGAGCTTGGTTAGCCGTGGCACGGTAAAGGGTATCGATAATTCGTACCATTTCACCGGCGGAGGCGAACTCTAACGGCACCACTTGTACTGAGGTATCGCCCTGTTTATCTACGCGGCGGACAATTTCAACTAACTTGTTCACCACAGCAGCGCGACCAGACAACATCAAGACGTTGGAGGGATCGTAGTTCACTACGTTACCGCCACCCGCGTTATCATTTAATTGGCGTAACAGCGGAGCTAATTGCTTGGCCTCAGTGTTATACAGCGCCACGATACGCGTGACCATCTCATCGCCTATCCCAGGTTCGGCATCATTAGCCACTCGGATTGCTGCAGTTTTGGCGTCTTTGTCTTTGATGACTTTGATGACGTTATTTTCCATCTCGACGATGGCATAACCGTAGACTTGTAAGACGTTGAGGAAGAACTGGTAATACTGTTCATCGTTCAGCAGATCATAACTGCGAACGTTGATTTTACCGCGGATCGTCGGGTCGACTATGATGGTCTTGTTCAAGTTTTTACCAACTATGTTGATAAACTCTTGAATATCCGTGCCCTTAAAGTTGGCCGCATACTGTTCAGACCAAGCGAATTGGGAGGAGAACATGGCTGCACCCGCAACAATCCCTGCAATCAGCTTGCGTCGAATCCTTTTGTTATTCATTCTTTTTCTTTCCTCTAACGCGTGTTATTGCGGCAAACTAAACATGATTTCAACCAATTGTCCTTCCCGTTCAACCATAATTGATACTTCGGTTAACTCGGATAATTGGCTCATCATTTCTAACGCCTGACTCATTACGGTCAAGTCGTATCCATTAATCGATTTGGCTAAATCATTGGCTTTAAAACCCGCCTGCTTAAACAAATTGGCGTCTTTCCCTGGATTCAAACGATAACCCGCCACAGAATCACCTTGTCTCACGGGTGAAATGGCAATGTAATCGGTGATCTTACTGGGGTCGGCTAACAATTCGGTGCGAGATTCGGCGAGTTCTTGGGAGATTTCGGCATTTTTACGTTGATCGACACGGCTCACTGCCGAGTCCGCCTTATTGCTTTTAGCTTGTTGTAATTGCTGATTAGCAGGGCTTTGGCTGGTATAGACTAAGCCATCGAGCATTAAGGTCTCGTAACGGCCAGCGTTAGTGATGATGATGCGGTCGGCATAAACTTCTTTGAGTGATGCAGAAGTGCCCTTGATCTTATCACCTAAACTGTAGGTTTCTTGGCTGCCACTAGATTCAATAATCGCTAAGCCTTTTTGGTCGGCCGTCGATGCGACAACCCCAGTCAGCTGAATTGAAAGTGTAGTCTTAGGTGCGTCGGTCACAGTCTCAACGACTTCGACTTTAGGTTTATCAGATGTCGCATCCGCCTTACCAAAGAGTCCAAGCTGCTGCAGACCTGCGAGATCAACCTGACCGGCACCTTTGCCATTCACGCTTACGGGCGTTGGGGACCAAGCACTGGCTGATGAGCTAGTAGGCACTAATTTCCATGTAATTTGCGCAGCTAACAACATGATCACAATAAAGCCCAACCAGAAGACAATCCGGCTTAGGAGTTTATGGGGCATGCTAATGGCTTTTGCGATAACTTTATCTAATAAATCCATATTTTATGTGGACCCTCGATACAGGTCTCTGTTCTGATTATAATAATTAGGCAATAACCGCCTCATGCTAACCTAGGCTGCATTTGGCAACAAGCCCATAACAGCATTCAAATTGGCGAAAATAGGCCAATTATGCTAACTTTGCCCGCCACAAAAGGGTGTGAAGCACGCCACCCTTTAACATAATAGAAATGCACTTCACGCATTTTCTTACTCGGCATGTGAACTCATCGATCTTTTAGCTGGAGACACTATGACGCAAAGTCAAAGCGACAAAACAGACATTCGACTCGATAAGTGGCTTTGGGCTGCACGTTTCTATAAAACCCGTGCCATCGCCAAAGAAATGATTAACGGCGGCAAAGTACATTACAACGGCCAGCGCGCCAAATCTAGTAGGAATGCCGAGATAGGCGCCGTCCTTAAGATACGCCAAGGATATGACGATAAAGAGATCGTCATAAAAAAATTATCGCAATTACGCCAAAGTGGTGCGATTGCACAAGAATTGTACGAAGAAACCGCGACAAGTCTGGCTAAACGGGCCATTAATGCTGAGCAACGACGTCTCAACATGCTCAATAACCCGATACCCGATCAGAAACCAGATAAAAAGCAACGACGTCAGCTCATGCGCTTTAAAGACCTTTAACAGTGAGATACACGATGAACCAAGATACTTTACACCGCTACTTGTTCGACAATGCCGATGTGCGTGGTGAACTGGTGCAGTTACAAGACAGCTATCAACAAGTGATCAGCGCCCAAGAATATCCAGCCGTACTGCAAGTGCTGTTGGGTGAATTAATGGCGGCCACCTCGCTATTAACCGCGACATTAAAATTTAGCGGCGATATCAGCGTGCAGTTACAAGGCAACGGCCCTGTTTCTTTAGCAGTGATCAACGGTAACAATCTACAAGAGTTACGCGGTGTGGCTCGCTGGAATGCTGAACTTGCCGATGATGCTAGCCTTACCGATCTGTTCGGTCAGGGCTATATGGTCATCACCTTAACACCCGATGAAGGTGAGCGCTACCAAGGTGTGGTCGCACTGGACAAGCCAACACTTGCGGCCTGTGTTGAAGAATACTTCAATCAATCTGAACAGTTACCAACAGGCATTTGGTTATTTGCCGACGGCAAACAAGCGGCGGGCATGTTCCTACAAATTCTGCCAAGCCAGCAAGATCACAACGCCGACTTCGAACACTTGAGCCAACTAACGTCGACCATCAAGGCCGAAGAGTTATTCACTCTTGATGCAGAAAGCGTATTACATCGCCTCTATCATCAGGAAGAAGTGCGCCTATTCGATCCTATCGATGTGAGCTTTAAATGCACCTGTTCCCATGAACGCAGTGCCGGCGCAATCAAAACCTTAGATCAAGCAGAAATCGAAGCCATTCTCGCCGAAGACGGCAAGATCGAAATGGGCTGCGAATATTGCCACGCAAAATACATTTTTGATGCCATAGACGTAGCGGCATTATTTGCGAACGGTCAGACGTCAACGACCCAGCAATAATCGGTTAACCGGATCATCAAAGTTAAACAATATGGGCGCCCGATTCGGCGCCCATTTTTTATTCATACCCACAATCCCCTCACACATTGCACTCGGCTTAGGCTACAATCGCCTCACTTTGTTACCTAGCAAAGCTTAGGTAATAAATAAAATAAAATCGGCAGACGATCGATAACAAAAAATAACCTTACAAATCAAATGGAGACCTCACTATGGCGGATGGATTAAACCGCGTTCACTTTAACCCCTCAACAGCACAACTTGTCGAATTTGCCCTGCTACGCGGCGAAGGTGAATTGACAGCCAATGGCGCATTAGTCGCTAAAACAGGCGCTCGCAGTGGTCGCTCACCCGGCGATCGTTTTATCGTAAGAGAACCCAGTTCAGAAGCAGACATTGAATGGGGCCCAGTCAATCAAGCTTTCGACCCAGGTGCTTTTGAAGGTTTATGGGCACGGGTTGAAGCTTACCTAGCCGATAAAGAACTGTTTGTATCTGATCTCGAAGTCGGTGCCGATACTGAACATTACCAACCAGTACGTGTCACCACGCAATACGCTTGGCACCAACTGTTCGCCCGCAACCTTTTTATCATCCCAGAAGAATTTAACCGTAAAGACAAACCAGTGTGGCAGATCATCAATGCCCCTGACTTTGTTTGCGATCCAGAACGTGATGGCACTAACTCAGATGCAGCCGTGATTTTAAACTTCGCCGAACGTAAAGTGCTGCTCGCTGGCCTGAAATACGCTGGCGAAATGAAAAAGTCTATGTTTTCTGTACAAAACTTCCTGCTGCCAGCCCAAGGCGTGCTGCCTATGCACTGCTCGGCTAACGTGGGTAAAGATGGCGACACTACGCTATTCTTCGGTCTGTCAGGCACAGGTAAAACCACACTCTCTGCCGATCCAAAACGCTTCCTGATTGGTGACGATGAACACGGCTGGGCACCCGGCGGCGTATTCAATATTGAAGGCGGTTGCTACGCCAAATGTATCGACCTGAGCCAGAAGAATGAGCCTGTTATTTGGGATGCGATTCGTTTCGGTACTGTGCTCGAAAACGTCGTAATGGACGAACACCGCGTACCCAACTACAAAGACAGCAGCCTGACGGAAAACACCCGCGCGGCGTATCCGCTGGAGCACATCGCCCAACGTAAAGAAGACAACTGCGGCGCCGAGCCACATGCGGTTGTGTTCTTAACTTGCGACGTGTCTGGCGTATTACCACCGGTTTCTATCCTGACCAAAGAACAAGCGGCATACCACTTCTTGTCTGGCTACACCGCTAAAGTGGGTTCGACTGAAATCGGCTCAACCTCAGCGATCCAATCGACCTTCTCAACCTGCTTCGGTGCACCTTTCTTCCCACGCCCTGCAGGCGTGTACGCAGAACTGTTAATGAAGCGCATTGAGTCATTCGGTAGCCAAGTGTACTTAGTCAACACCGGCTGGACTGGCGGTCCACACGGTGTGGGTAAACGTTTTGACATCCCCACCACTCGCGCCATCGTCGATGCGATTGTCAGCGGTGAATTGAAAGATGTTGAAACCGTCCACTTAGACACCTTGAACCTCGCCGTTCCTGTGGCAGTCACTGGCGTAGACAGCAACTTACTCAACCCAATCAACACTTGGGGCGATAAAGCGCTATACACCGAGTATGCCCAGAAGCTAGCCGAAGCTTTCACTAAAAACTTCGCTAAATATCAAGTGTCAGACGCTATCCGCAACGCTGGTCCAAAGGCATAAGCGCTTAAGCATTAAGCCATAGCCTTACTTGTAAAAAAGCGCCGACCCAGCAATGAGTCGGCGCTTTTATTTAAATATCAGTAACACTTGCATGAATCTAACGACTACGCATTACAGGCACATAAACGCATCTCGCTCATAATAGAAAATAATGGCTTCAAGTAATTCTTCATCTGTTGGGTTATCTTTTTGCATTTGGTAATTATCGATAACGTCTTCAATTTGATCCATATTGAGCAGATAGCAATAACCATTGTTTATCAGACTATCTTCAAACTCATCGATTTCTTCATTAGACCAATCCCTCATATCATCGACAATTGGAAGTAGCAGTGTGGCCAGTTGGAGAACTTCATTTTCCACAGTATCTTGATAAACAAGCCAATACTGTAAGCCTCGCTGAGCAATACACTTATTGATCCAGTTTTTTAACGGCTCTGATTCGCCAAGGAATGATCCTATATCCACAAATGCCTCCTTCATATTAACGTCAGATTGACATGTTAACTTGCTTAAAAAACATAAGTCTATGGCTTTAGAATGAGAGGGTTAATCCGCCCCTTGCAATAACTTGCAGTCAATTCATCCATAGATAGTGGAAAAAACTTGTTGTATGCCACAAAAAAACTACGCCAAGGTTAAAATTGATACCTTCAACAGTCGTTATACCTACCCAACGCGACTCTGCAACCAAACGAAAAATCACAATTCATCAATCTGGCAGCTAAAATCGCACCATTAAATAAACTTTATTCATTTTTAAGCCGATAAAATTAAGCATTATTCATTTAATGTTGGCGTGATTTAGACTTTGGTTATTTTGAAACCAAGGTTGGTGATGTTTCACAATCCCC
Organism: Shewanella sp. SP1S1-7; assembly: GCF_031932105.1. NCBI lineage: Bacteria > Pseudomonadati > Pseudomonadota > Gammaproteobacteria > Alteromonadales > Shewanellaceae > Shewanella > Shewanella sp. SP1S1-7. The sequence continues at coordinate 124,556 of NZ_JAUOEU010000008.1, read as the reverse complement.
TGCTATGCAATTGTGGTACTTTAGCCGGACAAAAAAAGTGTCGGGCATTGGCTTTTAGCCTAGAGTAGGCCTTAATCTCTAAGGTTTACGGCGTCTAGATTCAAATCGCCTACATGACACAAAATGCTGCGGCAACTGGGGAGTTTCGCAAGAATGAAGAGCAAGAGTTTATTAGGCAATATTGGTGTGCAAGTGGTTATTGCCATGATTATCGGCGCGCTAGTCGGTTTTATCATGGGCGAAAGTGCAAGCGTGTTTGCACCACTCGGAACCATTTTTATCCATTTAATCAAAATGCTAGTGATACCACTGGTGTTAGTTTCTATCATCAGCGGCGCGGCAAGCTTAGGCGATAGCCCATCGGCAGGTAAGATCGGCATTGGCACTTTTGGCTTCTTTATCGTGACATCAGGCATCGCCGTAGTACTGGCGTTGGTGATGGGCAATCTGTTCCAACCGGGCGCGGGGATTGATTTCACTGCCCATAGCAGCCCAGATTTGATGGAAGTGACTAAGGAACACGGCGCATTGCCAGGGGTAATGGATACCTTTATCGGCATGATCCCAACCAATGTGTTCGAATCGCTGAACGGCGGTAACATCTTACAAATCTTAGTCTTTAGTATCTTCTTCGGTATCGCGCTGACTAAGGTTAAAGGCGATGGCGCTAAGCCAATCTTAGCCGCACTCAACACTGTTGTTGACGCCTTTGTATGGATGATCAACTGCGTGATGATCATTGCGCCTATCGGTGTATTTGGTTTGATGGCCGATTCTGTCGGCACCTTCGGTTTCGATGCCTTAGAAGTCGTATTTAAGTTATTCGCCGTGTTTGTGGCCGCGATTCTGATTTACGGTTTTATCTTCTTCCCATTGGTGGTGCAGCTCTTCTCGAGAGTCTCGGCACGCCAGTTTATTTCGGCAATGAAGAAACCACAGGTGATGGCGTTATCGACCGCCTCGTCAATGGCGACACTGCCAGTGAATATGGAAACCTGCGAAGAAGATCTTAAAGTCTCTAAGGCAACCACGGCCTTTGTGCTGCCGTTAGGCGCCACCATTAATATGAGCGGCAACGCGATTTACTATGGTTTAGTCGCCATGTTCTTCGCCCAAATGTATAACGTCGATTTGTCGATGACAGCCTATGCAGCCATCATCTTCACCTCAACCTTAGGCGCAATTGGCCAAGCGGGTGTGCCCGGTCCATCTTTCTTAGTGGTGGCTGTGTTGTTAGCGGCTGGCATCCCTATCGATGGCTTACCTTTGCTGTTTGCCTTAGACAGAGTGTTTGACATGGTCCGCACCGCACTTAATATTACTGGCGATGCGGCTTGTGCCTTGATCATGGATAAATACACAGAAGTTGACGTTAAAGCGGATAGCGAGCGCAGCTTAAGCTAGCGAAACAGTCACTCAAGGCTTCAAATACCGGCTTGAATAGGCAACCCTTATTCAAGCCTTTTTTATGCCCGCTGTTAGATATACCGAACTCTATCCTACTGATTTATTATCACTTAATTGAAATTAATGTGATCTTGGCGGCGCCTTGGACTAAGCTCAAACGGCGCAGCCTCGCAATTCGTATTTCTTTATCTGCCAAGCCACACGGGCGCGACGTCTTTCTGCGATAATGGCTTGGCTATCATCAGCCCAAAGGAGTGTTGCATTATGTCCGTATTTGCCCCTGCAAGCCCTTTTGCCGACTTTATCTATCGCCATTTCCGCGCCATTCATGCCCTTAAACTTGGCCTCGCCTTGCTGATTGCCGTCACCATTAATGCCATTTGGTCGCCGCCACATTTTATTTGGAGCATGGTGACGATCGTGATCATTATGATGAGCCTGCCACAGGTGGGTGGTGCGATTGAAAAGTCCCTGCAACGGGCGGTAGGCACTTGTTTAGGTTCTGCTTATGGCGTGATGTTAGTCGCCACTATCGACAGTTATTGGCTGATTATGGGGCTACTGATCTTAGCCGTCAGCTTGATTTGTTTTATCTCGGCGGGACGCTACAGCTACGCCTATCTCGTGGCAGGATTTACCATCATCATAGTGGTCGGCGATGCTAACCATGATACTTCTGAGGCGCTGTGGCGCACAGCCAACATACTCTCAGGCTGCGTGATTGCTATTTTAGTCTCGCTATTTATTTTCCCAATCAAGGCCAAACAAGACTGGCGCAGCCAGCTCGCCAATGCCATCGACAATATGGCAAAGGTGCTCACCCAACATTTACACGCCCCCGCTAACCATGATTTAGATTTTCGCGCCGAACTCGAAGCGGCCATGAAAGCGGTATTAACCCAAAAGAAGCTGTTTTTCTCCCTCGAGTGGGAAAGCCAAACCTTAAAAAAGCATAAAATACTGCTGGCGGAATTGGTCAATAAACAGGTTCGGCTGATCACCCTACTCGAATTGTTGCCTTTGAGTCGCTGGCAGGAAGCCGACAAAGAGGCTTACCACCAAATCAATCGCGTCGCCGCCGAGCTTACTGCCCATCTTCAAAGGCTGAGTGAATTTGTCGCAGGTAAAACCGCATCTTTACCCACGCTGCCCACCGCCCTAGGGCAAGAGTTGCAACTCAGATTACAACTCAGCTTGGCCGCTCAGACGCCGAATTCAGCCCCTTTGACAAATGAAGTCGCGCAGGGATTTGCCCTCACGGGATACGGCTGGCTTATCTATCAACTCGCCATCGCCGTCGAAGCCCTCTACGCCGATATCGAGATTATCGAAATCGCTTATCGCGGACAAACCGTGTTACACAAAACTGCCAAGCGTTCATAAGCCGTTACCACGGGGAATCACAGCTAAAAATCACTCTCGCGAACCAAGATAACCCCTTGACCGCCCTTGCGTTAACGGGGCGTTTAATGAAAAGATACCGTCCTATTAAAAATTCGATATATGGACTCTTTTCATGCGCTTATTTTCCCTCTCCGTTATCGCCATTGCCTGCCTTTCTGCGGGCAGTCTCTACACTGTCGATGCTGTTGCCAACGATGCAAAAACCTTAGATCAAGCATCTACAGATTTGCCAACCTCAACGCCAGTCGCTGCGGCGCAAACCGTCACCGACAAAACGCCAGTTGAAAACCCAGTAGCAACAGCGCCACAGGATGTGAATCCGGCTGCGAATACCCAAGCAACCGAACCCGCTGCGACTGTCGCAACCGATGCCACTGCTGTAGCGCCAGAGGCTCAGCACGCGCCGATCCCTGAGCGAGCCAACACCTTTGTCAACGATGCCATTTTACCGCCGAGCATCACTTGGCATGGCGCCAGCGAATCGCTCATGTTGAGTGTCGATAACGAGTGGGCGACGCCCTTTGAACAAAGTAGTGGTATTGAAAGTCCGAGCTACGATGCCACTATCGCTTGGCTCGACAAGCTTGCGGGCGAGACCGATAAATTACAAAAGGTGAGCCTAGGTAAGAGTCCACAGGGGCGCGATATTTGGATGTATATCGCCAGCAGTGAAGGCATTAATGAGTCGGCACGCCTCAAGCAAAACACTAAACCAACAGTTTTAGTGCAAGCGGGGATTCATGCCGGAGAAATCGACGGTAAAGATGCCGGCATGATGCTGCTACGCGACATCATTAAGGGCAATAAAAGCGCCCTGCTGGATAAAGCCAACCTCTTGTTTGTGCCTATGTTTAGTGTCGATGCCCATGAGCGCAGCGGCGAATTTAATCGCGTGAATCAACGTGGCCCTGTGAATATGGGCTGGCGCACTACAGCAAATAATCTCAACCTTAACCGCGATTATGCCAAGGCCGATACCTTAGAAATGCAGCACATGCTGCGCGCAATCAACGTGTGGCAGCCAGATTTATATATCGACGTGCATGTCACCGACGGCATCGATTACCAATACGATGTCACCTTTGGCTATAACCTCGCCCAAGGGTTAAGCCCAGCCAGTTACCGCTGGCTCGAAAACAGCTACAGACCCGCGGTTGAAGCCGCGTTAACCGAGCAAGGCCATATTCCCGGCCCGCTAATTTTTGCCGTGGATAATGCCGATATCACCAAAGGCATGTCGCTGTGGAATCCAAGTCCGCGCTTCTCTAACGGTTATGGTGATGCGCGCCATTTACCGACTATTTTGATTGAAAACCACAGCTTAAAACCCTTTAAACAAAGAGTGCTCGGCACTTATGTGATGTTAGAGCAAACCCTCAAAACCGTGGGCGAACAGGCGACAAAACTGAAGAGTGCGATTCAAGAAGATAAATATCGCGCCTCACCGCTGATCACCCTCACGTGGAAATCGGCACCACTGGCAAAAGGTTGGGACTTTAAGGGTATAGATTACAAGCTGGAGCAGAGTCCGATTAGCGGCACTGAGGTGGTGCGTTGGAACGGTCAACCTAAGCTGTACCCAAATCTGCCTGTGCTCGCTGAGAATGTGCCAGATATTAAAGTTACTCGTCCGAGTGCTTACTATATTCCGGCGCAATGGACGCAAGTGATTGATCGCCTGAACATACACGGCATTCGCATGACACGCCTGACCAAACCGACAGAGCTTAAATTACAGCAATACAAACTCAGTAACCCCGTGTTTAACACTAAGGATTTTGAGGGCCATCAAACGGTCAAAGCCGAGTCAGAGTTGACGAAAGTCAGCACCACTCTGCCCGCTGGCACCATTAAAATCAGCACAGATCAACCGCTGGGCGATCTGGCGATTTTACTGCTGGAGCCGCAATCACCAGATTCCTTGCTGCAATGGGGTTTCTTTAATCCTATCTTCACCCGCACTGAATACATTGAAGATTATGCGGTTGAGCCGCTGGCGGCCAAGATGCTAAAAGATGATCCTAAGCTGCAGGCTGAGTTCGACAAGGCACTGACCAACGCCGAATTTGCCGCCGATCCCGAGGCGCGCCTACGCTGGTTCTATGAACGCAGCCCTTACTACGATAACCATTACCTTAAGTATCCGGTTTACCGTAGTCGTTAATCCTCGCCATCACAAACGGCTAGCATTACGCGGGCTTACGAGCGCTGATGCTACACACCAAGGGCACATTCTGCCCTTGGTGTGTTAACACATAACGACCATCGGTTTGCGCTTCGAGCCCTTCGAAACAGTTGTACGGGCTGAAATCAAATTCGTGGAAGAACTCCAACACTAAGCCCGCCTGCAGTAACGCATTGATCACTTCCGATAAACTGTGTGACCAACACATTAAGGTTTGCTGATCATCACCGGCATTTTCGGTATAAGTGCCTTCCTGCTCTATATCTGGCTCACCCCGATTAAAATAGCTATAACCATCGAATAACTGCTGCGCCGGATGAAACTCGGCCATGTAAAACTGTCCGCCGGGTTTTAAACAGTCAGCAACCGTCTGCGCCCACAGGGTTAAATCTGGCAGCCACACAATGGCACCATAGGACGTAAACACAATATCTTGCGGCTCAACCTTGCTCGCCACACTGTAAACATCGCTACAAATAAACTCGGCGGACAATTGTGTCTGCTGCGCCAGCTTTTGTGCTTCATCAATCGCCACCTCAGACAAATCAACGCCCAGTACTTTAGCGCCCATGCGCGCCCACGACAGGGTATCTAAGCCAAAATGGCATTGCAGATGCAGCAAGCTTTTCCCTGCCACATCCAGCTCGCTAAGCTCGATTTCCCGTAATGAGCTATTTCCACGCAGAAAGCCCGCCACATCGTAAAAATCCGAAGTTAAATGTACCCGAGTGCGCGCATCCCAAGCCGTCTTGTTCGTCGTTAAATAATCCATCTGCATCCCTTCTTATGTTTTTTGTATTTTTTGTATTTTTTGTATTTTTTGTATTTTTTGTATTTTTTATATTGTCTGTATGTTTGCCCAGCCAGACCTATGAGGCTCAAGCTAACTTAATAAATGAGCAATTTCACTAATCTGTGAGTAAATCCCTCATTCGGCGGACATGTCCACACAGCCAAGCGCGGACACTTTTATTTTAAATCATTGATTATAAATGAGACTTAAAATTGGCATGGGCTGTGCTATGTCTTATCCATCGCCAGACTACTCAGCACTCACCCGAAAAACGAGTGCTAGATAAACAAGGAAGCTAACATGTCACTACGTCCATTTATATTCACCCTCGCTTTTATATTGGTGTTTACCGCAGGGGTAGCGCTCACTGGCTGCATTCTTAATGTGAACGCAGCAGGCATGCCAGACTTAGACCACCAGCAACGCGAACTCACACTCGATAGCCAAGACTTACAAGGCCTAATTGCAGAAACTGGCGCAGGCAGCTTGGAAATTATCGGTGTCGAAGGCCTCAGCCAAATTAAACTCGTCGCCGACATCTATAGCAATAAGGACGGCAACGACGACAGCAAAGTCATTCTCACCCTAGAGAAAAAGGCCAACAAGGCCAAGCTCAAAGCCGATTTTGAACAAAGCGGTTTTAATAATTACTCACCCTATATCGACCTAAAACTGCAAGTGCCTGCGAATTTAGCACTGGATATCGATGACGGCTCAGGCGCCATTTTGATCAACAAGATGACAGCAGATATCAATGTCAAAGACGGTTCAGGTGAACTCATTATCAACGGCGGTAACAATGTCAGCATTGATGATGGCTCAGGGGACATTGAAGTCAGTCAAATCAACGGCAACCTCACGATTGACGATGGCTCTGGCGCAATCAAGATAACTGATATTCGCGGCAATATCGCCATCGATGATGGTTCAGGCAACATCGAAGTCGCCAATGTGCAAAGTGCTGTGACCATCACAGATGGCTCAGGCAACATTAATGTCTTTAATACTAAGGGATTAACGATTCTTGCGGCAGGTTCAGGGGATGTGAGCTTCGATAAAATCGACGGCCCAGTAAGCATGTAATAACGCGCTATTTTGCCACCCTACACCCAAAGGTTTTACCTACTTCCCGGCGTAGAGACTGATGTTGCAAAGGTTCCCAGCCAAGATGTCAGTCTTCTACCCACCCTTTTAAGCGTATGCCCGACTTATGCATTTATGCCACTAACCCCTTGTAGTGGCATTTTTTTATACCGAAATTGAGCTTGAGTTTGCAGAAATGACGTTGATTTTATTCAGACCGTTACGCTTTAACCTAGTGGATTTGCTAAGATTGTCAGCCTTCCCACTTCAATAGTCGAAAAGTCACACTGTATTGCCAGTAAGGTCGAGAATATGGATCAGTTTTCGGAATACCAAAAAGAAATTGAATCGCTTTCCCTATCGGATAACCCTAGACAGATAATGGAAGGACTAGGGGATATTTGTTTTGATGGCGAATCTTTTTATCGCAACGGCAATAAAGCCCTAGCCAAACACATTTTCAAGCATATCTACGCCTTAGATGCGCACTCAGACTATTTCTCACACGCCAGAACTGTCGCAAAAGCCTTTCTTATATCCTTGGGAGAAATTCAACCTATCTCCCTAGAAGAGGTTATTTTACAGATAAAGCATGAGCATGCCTCATTAGCCGCACATCAATTAAATCAGCTGATTGCAAAGCGTATTTTTAGGGAATTTAGTCACCATCAAGACGCTATCCACATCACTATGCAATATCTCACCAAAGCCGAGGCACTTACCCCTCTGAGCAAGAGTGACCTTCGCTTTAAAGCTTTAGTCAGCTCAAATAAGAGTGAGCAAAGGGATAGCGTGACAGAATAAATCATCAGAATTTAGAGCCGCTTCTCAAAAGAAATGCAAAAATATACCGGAAGAGATCAACGTTCTGAATTCGACAACCCAATTTTAATTAAGTGATAATATGGACATTTCATCTTTTAAGAAATATATAAAGTTAGCACCAGAAAATGTTTCAGAATGGCAGAGATGGGAAAATTCATTGCCTACCTTCGATTCTATATTACCAATATTGGATTATGTATATAACGCTGAGTGGCAGCGAGATGATTGGAAAGCCATAATGGCATTCATTCGGAAAGGTTATGTTGAGCAAAATGAATCATCTGAATTGGTTGACGGGATTAAGCATGTAAATATATTCAACTCCAAAGTTATTAATCTAAAAATTGATGTCGCAATTTCATTAAACTGCTCCGTTGTTCGTTCATTAGAGTCAATTAATTTATGCTCAGACTCAGTGGAATCATTAAGTGTGTCCCATGCAAGCAAACTCTCTGAAATTACCGGAAACACCCATAATTTAAGCTACTTATCTTTGAATAAATGTCAAAAGTTAGATTTTGGTTCTATCATTTCAACGCTTGACAGCGTAAAAATTTTAGACCTCAGTGGAAACTCACAGTTGTCCAGTATTGACGAGTTGCGTGGAAATAAAAATATTTTTGCGTTGTATCTTGTTGAAACAAATGTAATCAAGACTAAAGAGACAGTAGAAATCTTGGCTTCGATACCAAACTTGAAAAAACTTTGGATTAAAGCAAACAAAAAGGAGTTGGAACTTTTAAGAGAAGCCCTACCTGGGATTGTAAATTAAGCATAGAAAAAGGCCGGACATGTAGTTCGAGAGCGTGAAAAGATCTGTGTAAGTGGCATTTTTTAATCTGTTGAATGGAGTTCAGAATACCAATAGCAGACAAACTTATCGCTCAGCAGAAGAAAAAATCGACTCACCCCGATGCAGACCAGTCTTTGGTGACGATAAAAATCTTAACCACTTGATTTATTATGGAAATTAATCGTTAAGCTATTAAGCACTGCCATTCTAGTAACTCGCCGCCCTTTCGTTTAACAAGAAGTGTCCCTATAGGCTCAACGGCGACATCTGCTGCATACAGAAGTGCAAATGCCGCGAGCCAAATCGTATTCTGTTAGCCTGAAACTGCGCCCAAGTGTTACGCCAAGGCCGAGCTTACCATCTCAGCAAACATTTCTCTTTAAGCAAGTTCAACAGTAAAGAATTTGCCTATTCTCTTTATTTTCGTAGCAAAATTTAACAATGGGTATCTAAATAAATTTTTATTGGTAGCACTTTTTTGCGCCAGCCATGCCTTGATACTGACTGGCTCTTCCGTTGCTTTAGTCGGCAATTTCCAACGAGCCGATCATCTGGTTCATCTCGCCATAACTCAAATGACTCACGGCGGGCTGCAAATAACCGGTTTGCTGAAATATGTGCATCTGAGCCAACACATGGCTATATGCGGATTCTGCCATAAAGGACCCTGCGCTATAACGCTTGACTCCCGTGGAGAAGATTTCGTTGGCGCTCGGCGCACCCGATAATGCCATCACGTTCAAAGGTGCATCAATACCAAGGGCCACTTGCTGGCACAGTGCTAAATCGATTAACCCGGGAATAAAAATCCCATCTGCACCAGCCGCAATATAAGCTTGAGCTCGGTTGATTAAGCTGTCGGCATCCTTGTTTCCGCCGCGAAGCAATACATCCATCCGGGCATTAATAAATAGCGGGTAGTCCAATGCTTTGCAGGCGTCACGCAATTGTTGAATGCGTTGTGCGCCGCTCACAAGATCGAGCATACTGCCGTCCTGTGTATCTTCCAGATTCACGCCGACGACCCCTGCAGCCAGTAGATCTTGCGCCAAGTCGTTCATGCTTTCGCCAGCGCTTAGCAAGCCGTTTTCAACGTCGATAGACACAGGCAGTTCGGTACTGGCAACAATTGCGGCCGCATGTTGCAGCACGCACTTGCGGGGGATGGTATGGCCATCGGCATATCCCATTGACCATGCAACGCCTGCGCTGGTTGTCGCAATTGCGGTCGCTCCAGCTTTTTCGGCAAGACGCACACTCATCACATCCCATACATTATTGAGTAGTAAACCGCCTTGACTGTGCAACTGGCGGAATGTCGTGATTTTGTTTATTAATTTAGTGCTTAGCATGATTTTCCTATATTTTTTAAGTGCCAGAGCTGTGGGTTGTTTGGGTATATCCATAATCTACTGCTTGGCCATTCAACACGATTCGGGTTTGCAACCATAAATTTATTGTCGGAACATTTGCATGCGCCAATTCACTTCCCAGGTTTTACCTTGATCTGCAGACATAGCTTGCTCCCAGCGCGGGGTTTCGGTAGAGGTGTCAAACCATTTGTAGCGAACCCGAATAGGTTTGCCATCCAGTTCATCATCACATTCGAAGATGCCAATACCATTTTCAAACTTACCTACGACCGGCGGCATTAAACTACCGGTGCCATCAAGACCAGCGTTGATATTGTCGAGCCAATAAATACTCCACAATTGCGTTTGCGGATTAAACAAACGCAGCGACATGCCGACAAAACCCGGGCGCCAGGAGGGTGCGAGGAAATCATCGTAGTTGCCGATGCCACCAGGCAGCAATCGCATCTCTTGGTTCGCTTCGAAATGCTCCCAGTCGTTGGAATGTTGCAAACGATGACGCAGCCGTTGGTTCTCTATCCGCCAGCGGCCAACGAAAAAATCAAAATCATGTTTAGGGTCATTCACACTGTGTTTTCCTTGACTGAGTGATGCTGTAGAAAGGGCAAGTGCCGAACGAGATCATAAGGCGCCAGGCGTTATCAGGACATAGACAAAACCAAGTAATTAGCCTGGGTGAACCACGGATTTCACAGATTTAAACCGGTTTTTCTTTGGATTTCGCACAAATGGCGAAAGCTGGCTAAATTGCCCCGTGAGCAAGGACTTGAAGGTCGAAAAAACACTGCGCATTGGTTGAGCATAGGCGTTACTGACGCTGCAAATTGCCGTTGGCAAGCGCCAGTTTTGAGGAGCGCATTAGGAGGATTTCGGCAATTGATCACCATGACAGCGTGGACGGTTTTCAAACTGAGACGACAGCACCATCGAGGTACTGGTTTTACCTATTTTACCCAACGACATTAACAAGCCTTGTAAATGTTCCGGCGAGGTGACACCTATGTGCATCAGCGCACAGTGGTTACCGGTGGTCGCATGCAGTGCTAACACCTCGGAATGCGCAGCAGCCCAAGCATCCAAGGCAGCATGTGAATCCACCACAATATTGATAAAAGCTTCAAAGCTATAACCCAAGGCGCGTAAATTAACTCGGGTTTGGTAGCCCGTAATCACACCAGCCTCTTCCAAACGTCGCACCCGCTCTGTTACCGCGGGCGCAGTGAGATGGACTTGCCGGCCAATTTCGGTGTAGCTGATGCGCGCATTACTTTGCAACAGGGCGATAATTTTGCGGTCGTAGTTATCAAGTTCAAAAGCCATAGTAAACCTAGTGAAATATCTTTAATTCAGTGGTTGTATCGCGGCAAATGCTTGGGATTTACACTGTGTCGACACGAGTTTTCCACTTACCATAGTGGCTTGTTATTGCCACTTTCGCAGATGCTCATCGATGCAAAATATCATTGAAATTCGGAGTTACCAATTAAAACCAGGTACTGGGTCACAGTTCCATCAATTGTTACATGAAAAATCCTTACCACTATTGGCCGCCGCAGGGATTGATGTGGTTCTCGCCTCAGCCTCTTTGCAAACCCCAGACGCCTACATGTTAGTGAGGGCTTATCACAGCTTAGCGGATTGTCAGCAAAGCCAGCAGGCGTTTTATGCCTGTGCCGCCTGGCAAAATGGGCCGCGGGTCGCTATTTTGGCTTGCATAGAAAGCTGCAACACCATGGTTTTAACTGCCGATGCTACTTTAATCGAGATTTTACGCCATCAGGCCGGACCGACCCCGTGATCAAAAACGGCTGGTTATGCATCCAGCCAATCATCATGAACCTGTTTGCAGTCGCGTCGGTTTTGTTACTTTTTCCATTGCAGATCGATTTGCCTAAAGAAGTTTATCGAGAAAACCATGGTTAAATTTTGCGGCAAAACAACAGAATCGCGGTAAAAGGCTGCGTGTCACTGGATTGACAGTGCTTAAATCGTTTCATCGGCATATACAAACATCTGGATTCCCGCTCAAAAACACTGCGGGAATGACGGAAATAAGACAGGACATGCGTATCTTTTTAAGCAAATCGCAGACAACACCAAAGCGACAGGGGTTCACCTCCCCTCGGAGTTGCCGCAGGGCGAATAGACAAATTGCGTGAGTCTCGCCATGGATGGCGAGCTAGCTTTCGCAGGTGCAGGGATGCGTCTTGGAGAATCCAAGGAGGATAGGACGAGCAGTCCTCCTTGGTCGGGTGTGGGGTGAAGCCCCACGACGTTGATTTAGCTTTTGCCTGAAAACAATAAGATCTGAATGATGTCAGAGTTCAGTGTCATCTGAGTACAGATTCGATCAACGCCAATTTCTGAGCACGACTCAGCTTTTTAACTGCAATTTCACGGCGCAGTGCATCGCCGTGACTGCCAACCTGCTCTTGATACATCAGCGTTAATGGACCTTTACCGCGCAGATACTTAGCGGATTTGATGCCACCCGACTGATGCTCGCTAAAGCGTCGCGCTACGTCGGTGGTGACGCCTGTGTATAAATGCCCGTTGGCGCAGCGGACTAGATACAAGTACCAAAGGGCAGATTCGGTCACTTACGAATGACCTACTTTGCCATACCTAACAGACTCAAGAAGAAGGCATATTCTTGGGCTGTGTCTTGGTACTGGCGATAACGACCACTCTTACCGCCGTGGCCGGCTTCCATATCCACGTTAAGTAACAAGACTTTATCGTCGCTCTTGTACCATTGGTTTTTAACATCACGCAGTTTAGCGACCCACTTGGCGGGTTCAAAATACTGCACTTGCGAGTCATGCAAACCCGTCGTCACTAACATGTGTGGGTATTCTTGCTCGGTGACATTGTCGTAGGGCGAGTAACTCAGCATGTAATCGAAATAGGTTTTCTCGTTCGGATTGCCCCACTCGTCGTACTCATTGGTCGTCAATGGAATCGACTCGTCCAGCATAGTCGTCACCACATCAACAAAAGGTACATGGGCGGCGATGGCAAAGTACTTATCCGGCGCTTGGTTAGCAATTGCGCCCATTAGCAAACCGCCCGCACTGCCGCCAGAGGCGACAACCTTGTTTTTATCGCCATAACCTTGTGCCGTTAATGCCGTTGTTACGTCGATAAAATCATTGAAGGTGTTTTGCTTATTCAATAGCTTACCGTCGTCATACCAAGGGCGGCCGAGCATTTCTGAACCGCGCACGTGGGCGATGGCATACACAAAACCGCGATCGAGCAGACTGATAACGGATGAAGAAAAATCGGGTTCAACTGTGTAACCGTAAGATCCATAACCGTATTGATACAGAGGGTTAGTACCATCTTTCTTGAATTTATCTTTACGATACACCAAAGAAACGGGCACTTTCACACCATCACGGGCGGTAATAAACACACGTTCGGCACGATATTGGCTGGCATCGAAGCCGCCTAAGACTTGATCTTGTTTTAATAAATCCCGTCTATCTGGATTCACTAGCGAATATTCGTATACGGCTTCTGGCGTTGTCAGACTAGAGTAGAAAATGCGTAACTTATTGCTGTCTTGCTGAGAATTAACATCTAAACCCATCACATAGGCAGGTTCATCAAAGCTCAGTTCGAAAGGCTTTTGACCATTGAACGGCATCACTTTAATTCGCGTCAGGCCATTTTCGCGGGTCTGAATAATCAGATAATCCTTGAGCACTAACTCGTCTTCGATACGGGCATTGGGGTTATGCGCTACCACTTCTTGCCACTTAGATTTGTCCGCCGCATCTTTGATGGCAACTTTCATCAAACGGAAGTTAGTCGCCTGCCAGTTGGTGAGAATGTAATAAGTATCACCCAACTTAGACACACTGTATTCGTGGCCTTCTTCCCGCGCTAACACTGGCTTGAATAAACCCAGAGGATCCTTGGCATCAAGCACTGACACTTCGCTCGTCGTGGTGCTCTCTTGGAACAACACAATTTGCGACTCATCTAAGGTTTTGCCGAGTGAAATATAAAAAGAATCGTCTTGTTCTTCATACACTAAAACATCGCTTGATTGCTTAGTGCCCAGCTCATGGCGATACACTTGGTAGCCAAGTAAGGTTTGCAAATCTTTGGCGATATAGAACACATGTTTGTTGTCGTTTGCCCACACTACGCGACCTTCGGTGTTTTCAAGCACGTCGACGATCATGTCACCCGAGGCCAAATCTTTAAAATAGATGTGATATACACGGCGGCTGAGGACGTCTTCACCAAAGGCCAACATGGTTTCATCTGAGCTGACACTCGCGCCGCCTAAGCCATAAAACTCATGGCCCTTTGCTCGCTCGTTCACATCCAGCATCACTTGCTCAACGCCATCGGCGCCCTTACGGCTGATTAGCGGATATTCGCCGCCTTCTTTATAACGACTGTAATAGCTGTGCTGGTGCCATTGGTACGGCACGCTCGACTCATCGGCGACTAAGCGCTCAGTTAACTCTTTAAAGAGGCCATCTTGCAGCGGCTTTAAGGGTTTGAAATAAGCCGCAGTGTAGCGATTCTCAGCTTCGAGATGGGCCAACACTTTAGGATCTTTGCGTTCATCGTCACGCAGCCAATAGTAATCATCGGTGCGCGTTACGCCATGCAAGGTCATCACATGGGGAATTTTTTCAGCAACTGGGGCGGGTACTTGCCCTTTTGAGGTCGAACAACCGGATAACAACATGGCAATACCTAAAGTTAGCAGCAGAGATCGCATTTATACGTCCTTGTGACGTCCATTAACGACCGTCGAAAAATGCGACGGCAAATAAATTAGTATGATAGTGGTCAGGTGTGCACTAGCGCAAACATTGAACGCGAGAAGTTGCCATTCGCGGTAAATAAGAGCAACATAACCGCGTTTTTGAGCGCAAACGGTTCAAAAGCAAATTCTCAGGGCGGGGTGAAACTCCCCACCGGCGGTAAATGGGTAACGCTAAGTGATTATTTAACTGAGCACCCCCAAAGCCCGCGAGCGCCCGAAATCACTTTCGGGGTCAGCAGATCTGGTGCCTTAGATTTTGCCTAGTGCAAAACTGACTATTCCAGAGCCGACGGTAATGGACTGTTTGCTTTAATGGCGACAGTGCTGAGTCCGGATGGAAGAGAATGTAAGACAACATTGTGGTATTTAAGTGCAACGCGCTTATGTATTGCAGTGTTAGCCTCATGTTTTGCAATAACTTCACCCCAAGTGAAGTGATATTGCTACAGCAAAATCGAGCCATTAGGTTTGATTAGGTTGTATTTCTGCACGCCCTGATTCTGGATATTCCAATGTCGTATTTTTTAAGGATATTAACCATGAATCAGTCTTTACTTGCTCCTTTTGGTACTGCTATCGAACGCGTTGAAGCGGGTCTTAATGCCCTGCGTCAAGGCCAAGGTGTGTTAGTTGTCGATGACGAAGATAGAGAAAACGAAGGCGATTTAATTTTCGCTGCCGAGACACTGACGAACGCCCAAATGGCCATGCTCATCCGTGAATGTAGCGGTATTGTTTGCCTGTGTTTACCCGATGAAAAAATCAAAGCCCTCGAACTGCCTGCTATGGTCGAGCACAACTCGAGCCAATACGGCACGGCATTTACTGTGAGCATTGAAGCGACTGTCGGTGTAACGACTGGGGTTTCTGCCGCTGACCGCGTGACCACCATTAAAGCCGCGATTGCCGACAACGCTAAGCCAAGCGATCTCGCTCGCCCTGGCCATGTGTATCCACTTCGCGCCCAACCGGGCGGCGTGTTAACTCGCCGCGGCCATACCGAAGGCACGATCGATTTAGTGCAACTCGCTGGCTTAAAACCCGCAGGTGTATTGTGTGAAGTCACTAACCCAGACGGTACTATGGCGCGTTTACCCGAAATTATCGCCTTCGGCGCACTGCACAATATGCCTGTGCTGACGATTGAAGACATAGTGGTCTACCGTAAATCGCTACTGGCGAAGGTCGGTTAAGTCAGACTTCAATGGCCTAAACTTAGGTCATTAGCTAAAAAATAAAGGACGTTTCGCTGCGGCAAACGTCCTTTTTATTGGGCGTTATTTGCAGCCCAACTTCGCCTATCCCACTTTTTATATCTTCCCTGAATCACTGCCCATGGAACATGAAATAAAGTCATTCTTTCGAATGGCAAAAACTGTCTCACATCACAGACAAATGAAATGTTTGTTTGATAGGCACAAAATATGCTAATAAAAATAGCTGTTTAGCTCGATATATAACAATTTGCTTAATTTCGTGACCTAGATTAGATATCCATAAACTAAAGGTCGCGGTGACTGGCCGCCTATGTTAAATATTCTCACCCTGTGCCTAGTTCCATTTTCAACTCAAGTTCAACGTGATGACGTTGAATTTCTTTTTTTGACTAGGCGAACGAGTGGAGTGATCTTTAATGCCGTCAGCGTTACACCACCTTAGTTTGAAGCAAAAGCTCATACTATTTTCGCTTGTCCCCTTGTTGATGATGAGTTTTTTTATCCTGACGCGCATGCATGGCTTAATAAATGAATCACACTCGGCCAAGCACAACCATCTTGCGGTGCAGGCGACGGTACACATCACCGAATTACTGTATCAGTTGCAGAACGAATATGGTCTGAGCACCAATCAACTGCCCGCCGATAACGCGCTAGTCACGCAACAACAGGCGACCTCCAAAGCTCTCGATACGTTACTTAACAGTGAACCTTTAGCCCACCTCAGTGAGTCGCTCGATCCTAAGAGTATTGAAGCCAGTCAGATGAACGCATTATTAGATGCCATCACACTCACAGGCCACAGACTCGCCAACGCACGTCAAACTCTTGCGAGCGAAACACAAGGCTCGTTTAGTGATCTCTATAGTCAACTGCACACTCAGCTATTACAGCTCATTCAACTATTGCAGTTACAAACCAACGAAATCAGCCAATCCCGCGCCTATACCGATTTAATAAACTTGCTGATGGTGCAAGAACTCGCCGTAAAAGAACGTAGCGCGATCAATCATTTGCTGCTCAGCGACTCACTCAATTTGAATGATTACCGCACCATAGGCTCCTTCATGTATGAATATGGCCGAGCTGTGATGCACGCGAGCAGTGCCGCGATTTCCGATAGAAAATCGTTACTGAAAAACCTGCAAGATTCGCCAGAGAATCAACGTATTCTGCAAATTAGCCAACAAATCGAGCAACAAACCCGCATTAGCGCACTGGCACAGAATATTAATGCCAACTTAGGTTACGGTGGCTTAATGGGGAGTTTTCAGGACTATCTGCTGAAGGGCGATGACGTTTCACTGCAAAAATTTAATGATGCGCTAGCGAACATTCACCTCAACTTAGATGAACTCAATCACGAAATTCGCTTTCTCCCCGAATTTAAGTCGGCGCTGAAAACCATTGAGAACAGCGTAGATCAATACCAGTTCAGCATGGTCAAGCTAAAGCAACTGCGGCAGCAAGGTTTGCCGATGGCGGAGATCAACGCCATCGCGCAAGTCCCAGCCAGTGAGGACAAGTTAAGCCAAGCGATGACACAGCTGTTAATGCCGCCACACCCGATTGACAGCCAAAAATGGTGGGGACTCACCACAAAGCGTATCGAACAACTGCATCAACTCGCCAAGGACATCACCCAGACCATGGCGCAGCAGAGCGAGTATCAACAAAACCAAGCCCTGACCTTCCTCGGCTTGTACTTGTTATCAGCCCTATTTACCGCAACCGTTACACTCTGGCTCGGACAGAAGATCATTCGCAACTTTATGGATAAAATCACTAAGATTGCCAATGATATGCAGCAAATGGCGGAAGATCCCAAGCTCAATATCAATATCCGCGTCTCAGGTACCGATGAACTGGCTCGCATGGCTCGCGCCATGAACCGCATGATCAGCGAACGGCAGAAGGCAAACCATGCTCTCACCCGCGCCGCTGCTGTATTTGACTATTCTGCCGAGGGCATAATGGTGACTGATGCCGACAACCATATCGAACTGGTCAATCCGGCTTTCTGCAATATTACTGGCTATACATTGGAAGAAGTGAAAGGCCGCAGTCCATCCCTTCTCAGTGCTAACCGTCACCCACAGCACTTTTACACCGCCATGTGGGAGTCGCTGCAAACAGAAGGAAAATGGGAGGGCGAGGTTTGGAATAAGCGCAAAAATGGCCAAGTGTATCCCGAGTATTTAGCCATTACTGTGGTGCGAAATGAGCAGGGGAAAATAATCCAACACATTGGTTTATTTATGGATATCAGTAAGCGTAAGCAATATGAGCAAGATCTTTGGTATCAAGCCAACTTCGATGCGTTAACGGGCCTGCCTAATCGTAAGTTGTTTAATGAGCGCCTGCAGCACGAAATCCATGTGGCGCAGCATGACTCACGCAAACTGGCGATTCTGCTGATTGACTTAGACCAATTCAAATACATCAACGATGTGCAAGGCCATGCCACGGGCGACTTATTACTTAAAGATGTGGCCAAGCGCTTAGAAAGCATTGCGGGTAAAACCGACTTTATCGCCCGCATCGGGGGGGATGAATTTGTGCTTATATTGCCGCGACTGACTAACGAACTCGCCATCGAACACATGGCAACGCGTATTATCGAAACCTTAGGCATACCATTTGACTTAAATGACCGCGAGATCCAGATTTCAGCCAGCTTTGGTATCGGCGTCTATCCCGAAGATGGCCTCGATGTCAGCTCACTCACCCGCAATACCGAAACCGCCATGTATCAAGCTAAAGATGCGGGACGGAACAATTTCAAATACTTTACCGCGGGCATGAATGAAGCCATGTTCGCTCGGATGGAGTTAGAGCAACGCCTGCGCCGCGCCGTGGCACAAAATGAATTTGCCCTGCATTATCAACCCATAGTGGATATGCAAACTGGAGTAGTCTGCAGCGTCGAAGCCCTTATCCGCTGGCAAGATCCTGACTTTGGCCTGATCCCACCGGATCAATTTATCCCGCTGGCCGAAGAAACCGGACTGATAGAACCTATGGGCGAATGGGTGCTCAACCAAGCCATGCATGATTTGAGACAGTGGCAGAAAAGTGGCTTAAAAATCAATGTTGCGATTAATGTTTCTGGCCGCCAATGTATCAACACCCGCGGCATGGGATTCGACCAAGTGCTGCAGGAATGCTTTAACCGCCACCATGTGAACCCGCGCAATGTGCATATTGAGATCACAGAAAGCATGCTGATGGGCGATGCCAGCCACTGCTTGAGCACACTCGAATCGATTCGCCATTTAGGCTCGCAAATCTATATCGATGACTTCGGTACGGGTTATTCTTCCCTGAGTTATTTGAAAAAATTCCCGATTTCAGTGATTAAAATCGATCGTAGCTTTGTGGAAAATGCCCTCGAAAGTAACGCTAATGCTAACTTAGTCAAAGCCATCGTCATGATGGGGCAAAGTCTCGAAATGGAATTAGTAGCCGAAGGCATAGAAACCGAGGCCCAGTGGCATTTCCTGCGTGATTTAGGTTGCCACTTCGCCCAAGGATATTTGATCTCTAAACCACTGCCCTTCGACGAGATCACCCCCTTGCTGCACATCAAGCACACAGCACTGCTCAACCACGATTACCAAGATAGATGCGTGAATATCTAAGATGCTGAAAGCTAGCAACTAATAGTAAAAAGAATTGAAGAATAAATAGCAAAAAAGCAGCCTAGGCTGCTTTTTTGTGGCGAATAAAACGCGCTTAAGCCTGTGGTTGGCCTTGACCGTTCATTATGCTTTCGCCGCCCTTAGAGGCTAACTTAGCTAAATCTTTATCAATAAAGAACAGTGCCTTACCATCTTCACCCACTAAACGTATCTTATCGACAATCGACTTAAACAGCTTTTCTTCTTCGTGCTGCTCGGCCACATACCATTGCAGGAAGTTGAAGGTTGAATAGTCTTGATTCGAAAAGGCAGCATGGGCCAAGGCATTGATCTGACTGGTGATCAACTGCTCATGCTCGTAGGTAAGTTCGAACAGAGCCAGTAAAGAACTAAACTGTGACTGCGGCGCTTCGATCGCCCCTAACAAAGGTAAGCCACCGGTTTCACTCACATAAGTGAATAGACGACGCATATGGCCCATTTCTTCGTCCGCGTGCTCACGCATAAACTTAGCTGCACCTTCAAATCCCTGATCTTCACACCATGCACTCATTTGCAGGTATAAATTTGAGGAGAAGAACTCCATATTAATTTGTTCATTCAACTTTTCGATCATAGTGGCTGACAGCATAGTAAATCCTCTTTTGCATTCGAACTGAATCATGGGGCACATTGTCATCAAGGGGGTCGACAAAAGCAACAAAATTTACCTTTAGATTTTTAGCTAAGTTAATGATTCATTGATAAAAATGATTTTCATTTGTCCAGCGACTCGCGTTCAGCCTTCGACTTAGCTGCGCAAATTGCGTTACTTATTGCTAGGTTATCATCCAAAGTGGCAGGAAAAACTGACTGGCCTATCACAGAAACTCACATGCAAATCATAGCCATCGCCGATCACCGTGGCATAATAGCCAATCATAGTCAGGTGGAAATTCATTCAGCGTCATCACGACCCATTGCATATAAGGCAGACCCTCATGTCCGTAACAGCCGATCCTTGTTCGCAACCTAGCTTAATGCATCCAGATCAAGCTATTCCCCTTTTGCTCGAACAAGTTAGCCCAGTGTCAGACACCGAAGTCGTATTGCTTCCCCATGCCCTTGGTCGCGTCCTTGCGGAAGATCTCGCTTCCTGTATAGACCTGCCCCCCTTCGACAACTCCTCAATGGACGGTTACGCCTTCCGTTTTGTCGACTTGAATACGCAAACCAATCACACCTCATTACGCCTTATCGGCAGTTCGTTCGCCGGCCATGGTTTTGAAGGTGAAGCTAAACCTAATACCTGCATACGGATCATGACGGGCGCGCCCGTGCCTGCGGGTTATGACACAGTGCAGATGCAGGAAGAAGCCGAAGTTGAAGGTGAGATTATTCATATTCGCCATCCTAAGGCGCAAGGTGCCAATGTGCGTTGCCGTGGCGAAGAGCTGACCCAAGGCACTAAGGTGCTCACTGCTGGTATTCAAATTGGCGCTGCCGAACTCGGCGTATTGGCCACTATTGGTATCAGCCAAGTGCGAGTCTATCGTCAACTTAAGGTGGCGTTTTTCTCCACGGGTGACGAACTGCGTCCTGTTGGCAGCGAACTCGCGCCGGGGCAAATTTACGATTCAAACCGTTACTCGATTCAAGGTTTACTCAGCCGCGCTAATGTGGAATGGCTTGATTTAGGCGTAATAGCCGATGATCCTGAAGCCATACGTCAGGCATTTCGCCAAGCCGCCAGCCAAGCAGATATGGTGCTAACCTCGGGCGGCGTGTCGGTAGGCGAAGCGGATTTCACGAAACAAATTCTCGATGAAGAAGGCAAAATCACCTTCTGGAAACTCGCCATCAAACCAGGCAAGCCCTTCGCCATGGGAAAAATTGGCAATGCGGTATTCTGTGGTTTACCGGGCAATCCCGTGTCTTCTATGGTGACGTTTTATAAGCTCGTTTGGCCTATCCTGAACAAGATGCAGGGTTTAACCCCAGTTGAACCTTTGATGTTAGACGCCATACTCACCACACCGGTGCGTAAACAACCGGGCCGCGTCGAATATCAACGGGGCATTTTAAGCCGTAATGCAGAGGGCAAACTCGAGGTTGCCATTACTGGTAGCCAAGGTTCTGGCATGTTGACTTCAATGAGCCTAGCGAACTGTTTCGTTTTATTGGAACAATTCCAAGGGGATACTGCCGCTGGCACGCAAGTGACGGTCGAGCCCTTTAACAGCGTGCTCTGCTAGGAAAATCTCTATGAATGTGCCTGACGATATTCTCAGCGACAGCGAACTCTTAAGATACAGCCGTCAGATCTCCATCAAAGCCATGGATATCGACGGCCAAGAACACCTAAAACAAGCGAAAGTGTTGATGATAGGTGCAGGCGGATTAGGCTGCGCCGCCAGCCAATACCTCACAGTTGCAGGGATTGGCGAGCTGACCTTGGTCGATTTTGATCACGTTGAACTCTCTAACCTGCAGCGCCAAGTGCTGCATCAAGATGCCAATGTCGGCCAGCCAAAAGTCGAATCGGCCAAACAGAGCCTGAGTCAGCTCAATCCCTTTATTAAGATCAACATTATCAATGCAGTATTAGATGATCATGAGATTGACGCCCTTGTCGCCAATCACAATCTAGTGCTCGACTGCACCGATAATGTCAGTGTGCGCGAACAACTCAATCTCAGCTGTTTTAAGCATAAAGTGCCCTTAGTGTCCGCGGCAGCCATTCGGATGGAAGGCATGGTCACAGTGTTTGATTATCACAGCGACACACCTTGTTATCACTGCTTTAGCGCCCTATTTGGCGAGCAACAACTCAGCTGCGTCGAGTCAGGCATACTCGCGCCTGTGGTCGGCATGATAGGTTGCTTGCAGGCAGTTGAAGCCATCAAGGTCATCACTGGTATGGGTAAAACCTTAGCGGGACGCATGTTGATGATCGATGCGATGACGATGGAGTTTCGTGAGATGAAACTACCGAAACACGCCAACTGCAGTGTCTGTGGTACTCAGGCTTAAGATATTCTCGCTTGAAAAACAGCTTTACTTGCCTTAAGTTAGCCCGATGCTGGTGAGGCTGAACGACCAGTTAACATACGGAAATAAAAAGGAAAATATATGGATTCGGAAAATAGTGTATTTGATCGCATGACCACAGACGATCCCATCGTTGGCGCTGGTATCTACAACCTCGTTATCGGCCTCACGCTGATTTGGGGTTTTGCCGTTAACTATTGGATGGTCACCAATATCGACCCAGAAGCGATTGCCAGCGTGAATCCTTGGATTTTCTTTATCGGCTATTTTGCCTCCTGTTTTTTCGGGATTTATCTGTTTCAAAAATCGAGCAATCCCGTGGTCAGCTTTATTGGCTACAACTTTGTAGTCGTCCCCTTCGGCTTAATTATCAATATGGTAGTCAGTCAATACGACCCTGAATTAGTGACGGAAGCCATTCGCATTACTGGCCTAGTAACCATTGCCATGATGTGTCTAGGCACACTCTTTCCCGCCTTTTTCCAGAAAATTGCCGGTGCACTCACGATTGCTTTGTTGCTGGTTATCGTAGTCGAGCTAATTGAAGTGTTTATCTTTAATACTCACCACGGCATTTTAGATTGGATAGTGGTGCTGATTTTCTGCGGGTATATAGGTTACGACTGGGGACGGGCGAATCAGATCCCTAAAACCATAGATAATGCCATCGATAGCGCTGCCGCTTTGTATATGGATATCATCAACTTATTCCTACGCATTCTGCGAATTTTAGGGCGTAAATAAGTCACCAAGGAGTGTCTATGAAAGGCCTATTACCGTTTACTGCAACTTTACTGCTGGCAACTGTGGCACTCGTGGGTTGCGGCGAAGCTGAAAAACCTGCTGCGCAAGTTAAGATTGCTAATCCGGCCTCTGAGTATTGCATCTCTCAGGGTGGTAGCTTAGTAATAGAGAAAACCGCCGAAGGTGAGCATGGTATCTGTACCTTGCCAAACGGTGAAGCCATAGAAGAGTGGGCGTTATTCCGCCGTGATCATCAGGAAGAAAAGCCGCAGTAACAGTGGTTATTTTTACCTTTAATCAAAACAGGCGCCATTGGCGCCTGTTTTGTTATTAAGTAAACTGAAAATCTTAATTGGCTAAGTGTTCAGCGCGCCAGATTTTGCGCTTAGCGGCCGACTGAAAGCTCCACGCTAAGACCCGCGTAATTTTATTGCCTTGCTGCATTTCAATCGTCTTCACTGTATCGACGTTCAACTGTGCTAAGGCTTGATAACAAGGTTTCAGGTTTTCTTGCTTCGACACTAGGCTAGTGAACCACAGGCATTGGTCTGCAAACATCTGACTCTCACGGATCATAGTCGCCAAGAACTGTCGCTCTCCGCCTTGGCACCAAAGCTCTGCCGCTTGGCCGCCGAAATTCAGCTTAGGTGCAGCCTTTACTGAGCTCCCACGATTAAGCTGTAGATTATTCACCTTACGCTTTGTACCTTCGCTCGCCTCGGCCATAGAGGCATGAAATGGAGGATTACACAGGGTTAACTCAAAACGCTCTTCGGCTTGGATTACTCCCTTGAAGACCGCCTTGTCATCTGGCTGTAATCGTAAGCTTATCCGCCCTTGCAGCGCTGGGTTTTGCTCGATAATACTCTGCACATTGGTGAGTGAATGGGCATTGATATCCGAGGCAACAAATTGCCAGCCATACACTTGGCTGCCCAATATGGGATAAATACCGTTCGCGCCTGTACCAATATCTAATACCCTCGCCTTACTTATGGCACATGACTTATCGCCTTCGGCTAACAGATCTGCCACGTAATGCACATAATCGACGCGACCGGGGATAGGAGGACATAACGCTCCTTGAGGAATATCCCAAGAACCAATCCCATAGTGATGTTTAAGTAGTGCCGCATTGAGGGTTTTGACTGCCAAGGGGTCGGCAAAATCTATCGACAACGCGCCATAGGGCGTGGGCCGCACAAAGGTTTTCAGCCGAGGGAATGCACTGATTAGCGCCGGAAAATCATAGCCATTCAAGTGGGCATTACGCGGATGCAGGGCTTTTTTGATTTCAGCCCTAGGTTTGTCTTTGCTGGGCTTTGACCTGCCTTCAGGTTTAACCTGCTTAGATGCGTTAGCTTTTTGGCGGGGGCTCGCTGCGCGGGTTGCGGTTTTCGCAGTCGCTGATGGAACGGATTTAACGGCAGGTTTTGACATAGCAGCTCTTGTAACGCAATGGGCCGACATAAGTCAGCCCATAGAATAAGACAATGAATTAATCGTACAGATAAGAGGTAAAGAGTAAGTTTACAATCAATGCTTTACCTGCTTCTTGAGTGATCAAGTTATTGACCATATCGAAGCACTCACGACGGATTTCTTCACGGCCAGTGAGTGACTTAATCTTTTCTTCCGATTGATTACCTAACACTTCCACAATCGCGGCGCGTAATAGCGGATCGTGACGCTCAATAGTGACCAGATCATCGGGGCTCTTCACCATTAACTCGACGCTGATCTTCACAAACCCTAATTTCTTACGGTTAGAAATGTAGTTAGTGACGATTTCGGGCTCAAAACCATAGTAGGCGTATTCACCCGTAGGTGTTGCCGCGGGTGCAGCTTCTTTTTCATCGGCCGCATAAACACTGAAAACACTGGTAAACAGGATCAGACAGACTGAGAGTAATTTTTTCATAGCGACTTGCGGCTCCCTAAAAACAATCATGGTGATGGAAAATACTTCCCAATCTATATAGCCAAACAACCTGAAAACGCCAGATCAGTATCAGGAGGTCGCTTGGGTATATATGCTAGTGTCGCGACATGTTAAACTGCCGACGTTTGCCTATATTGTAACGAGTATTTAATGAATGTGACTAGCTTAAGCTTCCCCTATGGTGAATCTATTCAGTGGTTTTCAGCCGAACTAGCCGACAAACTCCCAAAATCGCCCTTGAAAGAATGGTTGCTAGCTACAGGCAGCCTAACTCAAAAACTCAAAACTTGCTGCACTCAATTTGAAGTCAAAGTCCTTGGCGAAGGACTGCATGCGCCCTTAGATGGCGAATATCCCCAGCAAGGCTCAGTATGGATCCGCGAAGTGTTACTTTGCCTCGACTCAATCCCTTGGGTGTTTGCCAGAACCTTGATCCCCGAAAAGTTAATGGCCGAGCGCCAAGCGGATTTTTTAGGGCTGGGCACCCGCCCCTTAGGTGAACTACTGTTTAGCCAAGATCATTTTGTCCCTGGCAGAATCGAAGTCGCCAGTTTTGAGACCTGTAGCCGCCTCGCGCATTTAGCCGAAAGTTTAGATCAGAGTGTCGAACATGAACTCTGGGGACGCCGCCGCTATTTTCATCACGGTGAACACGAAATGATCGTCAGTGAAATCTTTCTGCCTGCGGCCGAGCAAGCTATCCGTAAGCTTGAATCCGAGCTTTAGCCAAAGCTGCACTAATGACTGATGACAAATAAAAATGCCTCTAAATTAGAGGCATTTTTGATCTGCTATTACGCGATTCACTTAGCGAATATTTAACTGACGACGCCAAGTCAATAAGCCAAGGAAAGCAAGGCTCAACCAACCTAGACTACCACCGCCAGAACTTTCATTCGCCGGCGGAGTCACCGGAGGTGTGACTGGCGGCGTAACTGGTGCAGTAACGGTCACTGTCAGACTACTAATATCTTTAGTATTTTGCGCATCAGTTACTGTAAGCGTCACATTATAAGAGCCTGCGCTTGCGTAGGTATGGGTTGGCGAAGCCGCTGCACTTGTGGTGCCATCACCAAAATCCCAAGCGTAGGTTAATGCCCCCATACCACCATTAATATTACTGGTGAAGTTTACAACTAATTGATTGACCGTATTAGTAAAACTGACTTTTAACGGCGCTACAGCATCAGAATTTGCATTTGCTAACCGAATAACCGCTGTGCTGTTATTACTGGCTTGCGATAGTACCTGCATCGTCAAACCTAACTGCTGCAATACCATACCAGACTGGGGTTGTAGCGGCGCACTGTAATCTAGACTGTCATCAAACAGGCTGACAGCATCGCGATTATTGTCACCTGCATAGAAGGTTTGTTTTACTGTGCTAAAGGCTGCATCGCGGATTTGTACCTCGGTAGAGCGAGTGCCAATCAGGTTTTGGTCAGCATCAATCACGCCAATCAAGCCATGGCCCGCATGATCGGAGACATTATTGTCACTGTAACCAAAATCTTCTAACCAGACTAATACACCAGGATCAAAACTTGCCACGTTTAAGCCAGCATCGACACCGTTATGGCTACGCAGTTGGATAAGATAGCGAGATGCCGCCCCAGGACGTGAGTCCTTAATCCGGCTATAACCATAAAACGTCACTTTATCCGCGACTTCGGCGTTATCACCATATAACTCAGTGGTATTTTGTTTAACGCTGATGTTATCGAGAGTGATCCCTGACCCTCCGGTATAGTCATCGGTGACATAATTGATCTCGACCGCAATCGTTTTCCCTGAATAGGCAGATAAATCATACTCTAACGTTACCCAAGCATCATTGCCTTCCGCCTGAGCAATCGCAGACGACTCGCCAGTAATAATATGACGAGCGCTATTTACCCCATTGTTAAACTTAGTATGATTACCCGCAATAGCCTCACCATCCACTTTCACTTGCATGTAGTCATAGTCACGTTCAATACTCCAACTGGCTTTCATACTAAGGATCAGTTTATCTGTCGTGACTGCGGGCAAAGTAACATTGAAATTCATGCTGTTATTCAGCATATCCCCTTGACCAGAATAATACTGATAACTGCCCTGATAAGGTGTTTTAAAGGGGATTGGCGTTGGAGGAAGTGGAATGGAGATCTGGTTAACCGCCTGATGATTAACCGCCTCATTCAAGGTCACATCCATGCCAGATTTTGGAATACTATCTAAACTGATTTCACGTTCATTCAACCACTTACCTTTATATCTTTCCTGTAGGTAAGAGCGCGCATAGGGACTAAAGCCACTCGGCTGGGCACCAGCGATAGCACCAGCCCAACTTCCACCAGACATCAAAGACCATAACCCTACAGGCGAGCCGTCTTTATTATCATTTTCAGTGGTATCGTATTCATCTGGCAGACCTAAATCATGGCCAAACTCATGGGTACACACGCCCGTGGCCGCATCGATAGGCTGAATGGTATAACCGAATACTTTTTTATCCGTACCAGGAAGCGCATAGCCATTGGTTGCTTGGTCAACAAAAAATCGATGCGACCAAATTGCACTCGCGCCTAAAGCTCCACCACCGGCTTCTTCACCTATGCTAGAGTGGAAAATCATCACATGGTCGATAATGCCATCGGGCTCGTTGTAATTACCGTTGTTGTTCAAATCATTTTGGTCTTCAACATCATAGCTAGCTAACTCTGCAGGAGACATATTCGCGACGGCTTGAGATACGGCTTCTTTTACCAATTGTTCGACCTGTGAATCACTACGAGTATCTGGATCATTAGCACCATAGTATTCGGCATTTTGTGAGGCGGTATACCAACCCTTTACATCCCCAGTAAAGGAGAAGGTTTGCCCTGAAACCGCTTGATAATATTGATAAGCCGAATCTAACGTCTGCCCCTGTGGACCATTAAAGCCAGTCGTCGAAAAAAGTAATGCCTTGTAGTGGGACGCAGGATAACTTGGGTAATACATGGCCGTATCACCCGCACTTAAGCCATTGTTATCATGTTTTAAATCAGGAAAATCCACTAATATAGAGAGTACTTTAACGGTTTTTTTTACATCCGCATCAACCAGTAAACGCTGTGCGGGTGAGCGCATCATTTGCGATGACTTAGCTCTTTGCAGACGCGCATGTTCGGCTTCAACTTCGATGCGCGGCGCCTTAGGTTGAGCCAAAGTGGCACGATGAATATATGCTTCTATCGCTTCCTGCTTGACGCTATCACTGGCATCCGCGGCCACTTCGCCACGTTTAATCAACCAATATAAAATTCGATCTTTATTAATCACACCCGCATCAGCAGGCGTATGATTCGGAGCCGCAATACTCGCGCCGCTAATCAATGCCAACATCAGTCCAAACGCTGTCACGCCTTTTGCACTTCGCATTTTTAACATCCTTACTGTAACAGCCAACGCCATTCTATTTATTAAGACTAGTGTCTCTTTGTATTAAGACAAATTTGCCTTTATGAGTCATCTACTCAGGGTTTATCTATCTCAAGATAGAGAGACAGAGTTTTTGACATTATCAGCACTGCGTTGAAGTAACAACTTGATACATTACTTCGCTGGCACGATTTACACTTTTGTCAGCGTTTATTCAGCAAACCTCTATGCTGAGGGCATTCCAGCCAAATCCCTGCCATAAAAAAACCGCATTAATAGCGTTAATGCGGTTTCGATTTAAGCGAGCGAGATAAATTTAGCCGGCGGTTTTTAGATAATTTGAAATACCGTCGAGGAACATTTGTACTGAGATCATGACCAATACCATGCCCATCAAACGCTCAACCGCAGTGAGGCCTTTTTCACCCAGCACACGGGTGAAGAGTTTATAAAACATTAAGATCACTGCGCTTGCCCCCCAAGCAGACACTAATGCTATGGTCCAATCGCCCATGCGTGAGCTATCGGTATGCGCCAGTAGAATCAAAGCGGCAAGAATCGATGGACCTGCCATCAAGGGAATGGCCATAGGTACGATAAATGGCTCTTCTCCCGCGGCTAATCCAACGACACCACCGGGTTGAGGGAAAATCATTTTAATCGCGATAAGAAACAGAATAATCCCGCCTGCAATACTCACAGACTCAGAGCGAAGATTTAAGAAACTTAAGATAGCCTCACCCGCATAAAGGAAAGACAGCATGATCACTAAGGCGAAGAGTAACTCGCGGATCAATACCTTACGGCGTTTCTTAGGATCGATATGCCGTAGAATCGACGCAAAAATCGGCAAATTCCCCAGAGGGTCCATGATCAAAAACAACATTACCGCAGCAGAAAATATATCCATTTAACGTATCAACACCCAAGCCAACATAAGCCCATATTATATACCCAAACAACCTGAAGATGCAGGATTCAGCGGGAATGTAACGCACTTTAGGCAAGGCGGTTATTTGCGGACCTAGTGGGCTAAGTTAAAAATAACCAACACGGCATAAAGTACGTTACAACCCGCCGGAACGGAGCGCCTAGGGAGCTCCACTTCCGTGTTGCAACAATTCAAAAGGTGGCCGACATTCTGTCATTGATGCGCCTTGAATTGAAGCACCCTAGGCGCTCTGAAACTCGTATCTTCAGGTAGCTTGGGTATAGTACCTTTTCTCGATGTTGATCTGAAAATTTCTCCGCTCAATGGCCAAAGTGAATAAAATTCGCCCCCGAAAACCCCAGCGCAAAATGTCAGTTTGGTAAATTGCCAGCAAGTCACTGCTCACTTTGACTTACAGCTGGTATACTATGGCGTTTTTTCAGCAAATTTCCGTGGAATCCATGCTCTATCTTCTTGCTAGTTGTATCGCACTCTTAATTGGGCCACTGTTTTATCGCTACTTTTCATCGGGCAGCGGATTACAGAAGGGGCTCGATGGCTTTATATTCGTCTCATTAGGCGGATTAGTGTTGATCCACATCTTGCCAGAGCTGCTGCAGCATGGTGGTTTGTTAGCCGTTGTTTTTGTATTCCTAGGTATCTGGGGACCGACCGCCAGCGAACGCCTATTCCACCGTTATTCAGAAATCACCCATAATCTCACCTTGTCCCTAGGGATCGGTGGCTTGCTACTGCACACCATCACAGACGGTGGCGCTATGGTATTGGCGCAGCAAGATGGCAATTCGATCTTACTTGCCCTCGGGGTCATTATGCATCGCCTCCCCGTCGGCCTCGCCATTTGGTGGTTACTCAAACCTCAAGTCGGCACCCGCTGGGCTAGCTTAGTGCTGGTCGCTATGATGCTACTTACGGGTGTAGGTTACTTCGCGGGCGAGCAATTAATCACTCAGCTCAGTTTAGAAAATACCGTTTATTTACAATCATTTGTTACCGGTTCGATTTTGCATGTGGTGCTGCATCAACCCCACGGTCAGCACGATACCGACAAGCAAGGCAAATATGAGTACCAAGCGGGTATCGGCAGTTTGCTCGGCATAGGCTTGCTCGTGATGCTGCTCTTGATGGATTCTGGCGGCCACGAACATGCCCACCATGATCACAGCACAGAACAATTAATGACGTGGCTACTGACACTCGCGCCCATATTACTGCTGAGCTATGGTGCGGCTGCGCTGCGCTTCAAATTCGGTTTAACACCGCAGGATAGCAGCTTAGCCCGCCGCTGGTTTCAACGCTTAGCGGGGCCAGAAGCTCTCGTCATCACCGCCCTGTTGCTCGGTCCTTGGTTAGCGTTATTCCAGTTACTTGTGGTCTTTATTCTCAGCGCTTATTTAAGCCACGCTAACGTCACTATTACCGATCCACATACTAAATTACCCAGTAATTCCCTACGTTTCGGCTTTGCACATTTAGTCGATCGCAGCGCACCGTGGATTTTACTCAGCCTAGTACTAGTGAATTTAATCGGCCATCCTTCAGTGCCATTAAGCAATCCACTGCTGCAGGTTATAGTGCTGTTGCTCGTGTTTTTACCTATGCGTTTCTGCAACTTAGGTGCTGCGGTACTGGCTCTTGCACTGGCCTACAGTGGCTGGAGCCCTATCGCGATTATGATGCCGCTGATTGCCGCACCTGTGCTTAACATAGCGCAGCTTAAGTTAATGACATGGCCGCAAAGGGCAATATTACTGAGTATTATTGCCCTAAGTTTAGTCGCAGCACTGCGTTTGCCACTGTGGTTTTCCCTATTCACTTTGCCAGAAGTGGTGAACTTAGTCGCGCTACTGATCCTGTCGGGATTATTTGCCGCCAGCTTACTGCGCTTAGGCCCACGTAAATTTCTACGCCGCTTAATGCTGAGCAAACCAGCAGCTCATGCGCATGGCCATTCCCACGAACATGCGCATAGCCATGAACCTAGCGCTTCGCACGCATCTGTTCAAAGCACGACTGAAATACCTAGTGCCCATGATCATTCCGATGAACATACACACGAAAAAGCAAAAGCGGATAAGCACTCGCACCACTAACACTGTTCATTTGTGAGCAGACAGGCTAAGTTAATCTACCTTTGGATTAATTTAGCCTGCTATGTGCATACTCTTTGTCGCCATTAATGCCCATCCTAAGTATCCCTTAATCATCTGTGCCAACCGTGATGAGTTTCACCATAGACCGACCGCACCAGCACACTTTTGGCCACCGGAAGAAAACATACTCGCAGGAAAAGATCTGCAGGCGGGCGGCACTTGGTTTGGGGTGAATAAGCAGGGACAAGTCGCCGCTGTGACGAATTTACGCGTACCGCAAAAGCCCCCAGAAGCCATGCGTAGTCGTGGTGAACTCATCACTATGACACTCAACTCTGGGTCGCTCGTGTGCCCAAATTGGCTCGTTGAGCACAGTGACAATTATCAACCATTCAATCTCATCTTCGGCCAAGGTACTGACTTATATTGTTTTAACAGCATCAATAAAGACACAGTTAAACTCGCCGATGGATTTCATGCCATTAGCAATGGCGCACTCGATGATATTTGGCCGAAAATGGCGAAGGGACAACAAGCGCTAGAAGCCGTGATCAATCAGTCAGACAACCTAGAAGTGCAAGCGCTGTTACAGCTGATGAAAGACGACTCTCAACCACAAGATAATGAATTGCCGAACACGGGAGTGGGGATAGAGTGGGAACGGCGCTTAGCCGCAATTTATATTCGTCACCCCGACTATGGTACGCGCTCCACCAGCATTCTACTTGAGGATACTGAGGGCGGCATGCATTTCACCGAAGTGAGATACGACGGTAAAGGTAGACAGCTCGGACAGCAGGATTTCCATTTAACCCTGCCCGCCGAGCCACCCGCTAAGCCAGACTGTTTACTATCGTAAAGCTCACCTTCTGTGCTGAGTTAAACGCGCACTTTAGTCAGCGCTGTTGTTCAATTAAAACTGCGACTTAGTCCGAACTGTGATCCATAGTGATCACCCAGCGGTCGTCAATTTTCTCAATCAACAGGGTAAACACGCCCGTTGGGGCATCTTTTATCCGCCGTAAATCCCAGCGCCCAACCACCATAGCGGCGTAATTGCTGAGCATTTTGATTTCTTTTATCGTGAACTTCAGCTCACCAAGCGCTTCTTTATTGGGGTAATTTTTCTTATAGGCAGCGAGCGTATCCTCCCAGCCGAAACGGAACTTACCGTTAGAAACAAAGCGCAATTGCTCACTCTTCCAGTAACCTTGCATATAAGCATCGAGATCGCCGCGATTCCAGGCGTCTTCTTGGCCTTTGAGCATCTGCGTAATTTCATCCGTCGGCACCGCACTCACATGGCAAGTCACTAAGAGTAAAAGTGCCGCAAAAACACGCTGCCAGCTAACCTTGTTTAATAGTCCATTTTTCAACATAGTATTGTTCCCCCACAATCAGGTTAGACTGTATTATACCCAAGCTACCCCAAGATACGAGTTTCAGAGCGTCTAGGGTACACCAATTCAAGGCGCTTCAATGAAGGAATGTCGACCACCTTTTGAATTGATACAACAATGAAGTGGGGTGCCCTAGGCGCTCCGTCCCGGCGGCTGATGTTGATAATGTGGCAACGCATTTTATGCCGTGCTGACTATTTAGAACCGCGAATAGTCTTGTCTAAAATGCGTTACCTTACTATGAACATCAGCCGCTGAATCCTGCATCTTGAGGTTGTTTGGGTATATCGCGAATTCAGCACAGACTATCTTGCTAAAGCCAATTTAAAATCTAAAAAAGCTGATGATATTATTAATTTTTCGACTCTGGGCACCGAACTATGTTTACACCACTTTGCCGTTGGCTACTTAAGCTTTCAGGCTGGCAGATAGAAGGCCAACTGCCCGACTGCGCTAAATACATCATCATAGTCGCACCGCATACCAGTAACTGGGACTTCATCGTGGGTATTTTAGCTCGTGGGGCGCTTGGCACTCGAATTCACTTTCTCGGTAAACACCAACTCTTTATCCCGCCTTGGGGATGGTTCTTCCGCGCGATTGGCGGCAGCCCTGTGGATAGACGCAAAAACAACAACTTGGTCGATGCCGCTGTGCAGCTGTTTGAGTCGAAAACCGATTATAAGCTAGCGTTGGCGCCCGAAGGTACTCGCAGCCCAGTAACACGCTGGAAGTGCGGCTTCTACCATATTGCCTGCAAGGCTCACGTACCTATCACTCCCGTTGGCTTAGACTTTAGCCGCCGCACTGTCGTTATCCGTACGCCATTACAGCCTAGTGGTGATATCGCGACCGACATGCACGAGATTTTAAGCTTCTATCGCACCATTAAAGGTCGCCATCCTAAGGTGATCCCTGATTTTATGGCGAGTGCGAAACATTAATATTTTCCCCATTTAGAGCGTCACACATGCAACCCGAAACTTGGTTACTCTATCTCTTGGCCATTGTATTGATTGGGATCTCACCCGGCCCCATCGCTATGTTGTCTATGTCCCACGGGATCCATTTCGGCAAGATGCGCAGCATAGCCACAGGCCTTGGCAGTGTGAGTGCCGCTTTAGTCTTGATGATGGCGTCAGCGGCGGGATTAGGCGCCATTATCAGCACCTCAGAATACGGTTTTACCTTGCTAAAATGGTGTGGTGCAGCCTATTTAGTGTTTTTAGGCATCAAGCTGTTGTTGACCAAGAACCAAGATCAGCCCCTTGAGATCAGCCAATCAAAAGGAAAAGGCACACCAAGGCAACTTTATCAGCAGGCGTTTCTAGTGGGGATCAGTAATCCCAAGGATTTACTGTTTTTTGCCGCGCTGTTTCCGCAATTTATCAATCTTGCCGCGCCGCAATTACCGCAACTTATGATACTGGCAGCCACTTGGGCAATAGTGGATTTTAGCTTTGTGATGATTTACGCCAGCATGGCCAATGTGCTTGCGCCCAGCCTAAAGGCGAGCAACAAGCTGCATTGGTTTGACAGAACCAGCGGCGGTGTATTTCTTACCTTAGCCGCGATTCTGATCAGTCGAGACTAACCCTCGACCTTCACCGATTTTAAGCTGCGAATATCGTTACCCGTTGGCGCTTGGAAAGCCTGCAGACCAAACTCAGGCAATATTGCAAAAACATGGTCGAAGATATCTGCTTGTATCGCTTCATAAAATGCCCAGCGAGTATCGTTAGTGAAGATATAAATCTCGATTGGTAGACCCTCTGTGGTTGGTGCGAGCTGACGCACCATTAGGGTCATGTCCTTGTGCACTTTATCGTGACGCTGTAGGTATTCCTGCAGGTAAGCGCGGAAGGTGCCGACGTTAGTCAAATGGCGACCATTCACTTTCATATCAAGATCAGAGACTCTGGCATTCGCCTCGCGGATTTCGTTGATTTTGGCAGGGAAATATTCTTTTAAGCAATTGATCTTACTGAGACGTTCGTGCTCTTCCTCGCTCAAAAACTTAATGCTGTTGATGTCGATATTAACAGCGCGTTTGATCCTACGCCCACCCGACTCAGACATACCACGCCAGTTGCGAAACGCATCCGACACTAAGGCATAGGCGGGGATCATAGTGATGGTTTTGTCCCAGTTACGCACTTTAACTGTGGTCAGCGAGACTTCTTCTACCGCACCGTCGGCGCCATATTTGTCCATCTGGATCCAGTCGCCCTTACTCACCATGCGGTTTGCTGCTAACTGAATACCCGCCACAAAACCTAAAATAGTGTCGCGGAACACTAACATCACAAAACCCGTCGCCACACCTAAGCCGCTAAGGAAGTACACAGGGGACTGATCGGCCAAGATGGAGATAGAAACGATAATGCCGACAAAAAATAAAAACAGCTTAGTTAACTGCACAAAGCTTTTAACGGGTAAACGTCGGCTCACCAGATTGACATCTGAAATTTCATCGACCGCATCTAAACCCGCATAAATAGCGCGGATCATCAGCACCACCAGCCAAATACTCAGCAACCGGTCGATTAAATTACTTAAGATTTGATGTTCGGTTAAGGCGATGGGCACTAATAGATTGAGCACGATTGCAGGCACTAGCATGGCCAGCTTTTCGAGCACTTTGTAACGCATGAACACATCGTCCCAGGTGACTTTGGAGCGCAGGATCACCATGTTGACCGCACGTATGACTACACGTCGAACAATGAGATAAGCGATACCCGCCAGCAGTAAGCAGGCAATGATCATTATGCTGGTTGATATGCCGTCCGAGGGTTGGCTATCAATCCCAAAGCCCGCTAACCATGCCGAAATTTCGAGTCTTATTTCCTGATCCACAATTCCACTCCAACCTAGGCGCTAGCGCAACAAACCCATACAAAGGTAACCGCCGAGTTGACCTCGGTTAATGCCACCCTAGAAAATACTCATGCTCAAACACAATAAATTTACAAATACTTATTTTAAAAGAGATTTTAGCATTTTGAATTGACCAAGCACAAAGGAAAATGAACAATATTTCCCCTATCTCTAAGGAAACCATTCTATGTGTCGTTATTCATCTAAGGTCGCTTGTCTTAGCTTTGGACTATTGAGCCTATACCAACCGCTTCAAGCGGCCGAATATAGCACTTCTAAGCCATTGGTGATGCCAGATAAATCAGAGAAAACCGCCAATCCTTCTTATATCGCCCTCATGCTGGATTACGTTCCCGCCGCAGACAATCTCTACGGCATTACATTAGCACCCTATCATTTCGATAATAATTACCAGCAATGGGGCTATTACCTCGGCTATGCCCGCAGCCGAGAAACCGATGTAGTAGTGCCAGAACCCGCGCTGTCATATCGCCAAGAAAGCCTCTTTCGCTTAGGGTTAAGCTACAGCCTCACTGCCGATTTAAGCTTTTATGCGGGCGGCAGCGGCTATATCAGCACTGTGTCTTACACGAATAATATTTCACCCAAAATTGTCGATGGCAAACCCACATGGGAAGAAGATAAAACTACCCGTTGGGGCGCAGAAGCTGGGTTAAGATATCGCATCACAGAACATTTCATCCTGAGCGCGGGCTATAACTCCAGCACAGAATCCACAGTTTTAAGCATAGGTTACGCGGGCTAAGCTCCTAGCGACTGGGCTTGAGCTATTTATTGCGTTAGCTCGGCTCGCGCCTTAGCAAGCTCCAATTCCACTTCGGCGACCTTATTGCGTTTCTTATTGATTTTATCCATAGAACGACCTTCTTCTATGGCTTTGGCCAACTCGTTTTGGCGCTCAGTCAGTTTTTCTTCTAAGGCCGCAACTTTAGCGATGCGCTCGGCATATAAACTGTCGTCATCACAATGGGTTGAGACTTCGTAATAGGCCTTTTCGAGCCCGTCGACTTTATGTTTATTACCTGCTGCTTTGGCTTGGGCAAGTTCGGCACTGATGGCTTCTAACTTAGCCGCGCAGCCCACTTTAGGGGCGTCATCGGCCCATGTTGCCGCGCTCAATACCAAGCTAATAACGACGCCACAAATTCCATGTTTAATCTGCATCTTAATCTCCTCTCGCTTAATTCATTGATCATTGCCGCTATCTGACTGTGTCCTGTCACCGCGCTATCAATATAGTGCCACACTCAGTGAACTCAATCTGTATTCGAGTCAGTATCTTCCAGCTAAATCCACTTTATTCGTCAAAACACGACTTAGACAGTGACTAATATGCGGCAAATTGTTTATGTTAGGGCAGAATATTGACTCAGACGGATATCGGAGCCAGAAAATTAATGCAAACTTCATTACGCCTTAGCGCACTTAGCTCATTGTTATTGCTAACATCATCGGCTATGGCCGCCGACGTAGCTCAAATCACCCTAGAAAATGGCGCCCAAGTCAGACTCAAAGACGACTTTACCTGGGAATATGTGATCACAGAAACCAAAGCTGCGCCCAATGCCTTAGCAGCGACGGCAGTGAGCACCTCAAGCAATATTGCCAGCGCCCCAAGTGTTGCACTTGCCACTCAAACTGTGGCTGCGCCAGTCACCACCTTGACTGCCACCGCAATTGCCCAACCTGAGCTACTAGGCTCAACCGGTAAAGATGGCATCAAAGTCAGCTTTGCCGAAGGTCAATGGAAAGGCGATAAACTTGGACTCAGTTTCGATCTTGCCAGTACCAGCAATGAACATGTGACCTTAGTCGAAGTGGAAGCCAGCTTCTTCGCCGATAATGGC
Organism: Shewanella sp. SP1S1-7; assembly: GCF_031932105.1. Classification (NCBI taxonomy): domain Bacteria; kingdom Pseudomonadati; phylum Pseudomonadota; class Gammaproteobacteria; order Alteromonadales; family Shewanellaceae; genus Shewanella; species Shewanella sp. SP1S1-7. The sequence continues at coordinate 86,726 of NZ_JAUOEU010000008.1, read as the reverse complement.
ACTTTGCTCAAAACCGAAAAACTCGAAGTATGGGAAGCCATTTTCCGCATGCCTGAAACCTATCTGCGTAAGGGCGAACAGCGCAAAAGCAGCGTGATTTGGGTCGAAGGCATAGATAAAGCTCAATGGCAGAAGCAGTTAATCAACCTCAAGATCACCGAAATTAACTCCCGCTAACACGGCGAATAAGTAAGGGATTGCGAGCCAGTTTTCAATCCCTTATCAGTACTTTTAGCGAATGTTATTGCTTTGTAGTGCTAGAGTTCAGGTAAAATAACCACACACTAACGCCCTTATTTTGAGCTCATAAGCAAGATGCATCATCTGATATCCAATCCAGCATTGTACCTTGCTGCTACGCTCTGTAGTCTCAGCCCCTTGTGCTTAGCCGATACGGTTTTCTTGCTCAATGGCGATAAAATTAGCGGTGAAATTAAAGAATTCAACGATCAAGATTTAATCATCAAAACCAGCTATGCCCCTAAGATTGCCATTCAGCGCAGTGCTATTCTCAGTTTTGAAGTCTCAACGCCTAAACCTTGGAGTGTCGGCCGCTCAATACAGGACATCAGTATTCAGGCTTCTGAACAACATGGCATGGTATTGATTAATCACCAACAAACTCCAGTGGATGAGCTGAGATTTTCCCAACGCTATGCGGACTCAGCTTGGAATTATAACGGCAGCGTAGAAAGCTCACTCGATGTCACTAAAAACAAGAAAAATAGCCAGAAGCTGCATGTCAAAGGGGATATCACGGCGGAAACCCTGCAATGGCGACACAATCTCAAGACCGAAGTGCGCTACGAGACCGAAGATAACGTGACAAAGCGCAACACCTTCGAAGGACATTATTCATTAGACTATCTGATCAATGAACATTGGCTATTACGTCAGGAAGATTTTTATCAACAAGATAAGCTCGGCATAGATAGCCATAGCTATTATGCAGCGCTCGGTCCTGGTTATCGTTTTTGGGGTGCTGGGCGCGATAAATTAGACTTCGTCGTAACCTACAACCATTTTTGGCTTGAACAACATTCCTTTAAACTAGAACTAAATGCTTGGGCTGCATCGCTTAACTATAAACAGTATTGGTTTGGTGGCATTTTAGAATCCTATGCCGATCTGCAAATTGCCTTTCCAGATATGCCTGCGATTAATTACATCTCAAACTCGACCGTTGGACTTAAATATCTGCTCACTCAGCGGATTTATTTGTCATTTAAATATGACTTCAACGACACTCAAACAGTGATAGGTAATACCAGAGATACCAGTTACACCTTAGGATTAGGGGTAAACTTCTAATCCTGAATCCTGATACGCTAACCTGTGCGCCATAGGATGCCCATCATTCAATTGCAGTAAATCCCATAAATTACCATAGAGATCTTTAAACACAGCGACTGTGCCGTAGTCTTGCTCTTGCGGCTCGCGCGCAAATTCGACGCCATCGGCGACCATGCGGCGATAATCACGCCAAAAGTCATCGGTATTCAAGAATAAGAACACCCGCCCACCCGCCTGATTACCAATAAAATCGAACTGCTCTGGCTTAGAAGCCCGGGCTAACAAAATAGACGCGCCCTTAGAACCCGGCGGGGCAACGACGACCCAGCGCTTATCTTGCTCGGCTTGATAAGTGTCCTCGACTAATTCGAATTTTAATTTATTCACATAAAAATCAATCGCCTCGTCGTAATCTCTTACGACTAAGGCGATATGCACTAGAGCTTGTTTCATGGCAACCTTAAATCAATCCTATTTGGTCACCAGTTTACACGTCATTTCTGGCGCTTCGAAGCCCCAAACCACTTTCGCTTCGCCTTGATGTTCCCAAAGACTTTCATTGCGGCCTTGATACTTAGCACCACTGCCGCTGGGTTGTACAAACATCAATGAAGTACTATCACCATGTTCAGCAATTAGAGTCGCGGGTTCGGTTTTAAAATAAGTCACCACGACTTCATTAGCAGGATTGCCGTCACAGGCATAAAACACTGGGCCGGTCATATCGACTAAACGGTATTGCGCCTGCAGTTCGGCAATACGGGTTTGATAGCTAGCTTCAATACACGCGTGTTTATCCTCGCTCTTCCAACACTCATTACGGCCTTTCACCCAACCACGCTGCATCGCTTTTAAAGTCGGTGGCTGTTCATTCTTTGCTTTTTCAATCGCTTGGCTGTAAACCTCAGCTAACTTACTATCGAGTTGGCTCAGTCCCGCATCCTTACAGACCATAGCTTCGATACTGCCTGCATCGACTTTTGTGCAGTCAAAGGACGGCACATCGGCCGCCATCGCTCCTGTACTTAACGAACTCACCATCACAACGGCGGCGCAATACCGAATGAAGCCCAGCCGATTATTCAACATCTTATTGATTAATTTTGCCATCTCAATTCCTTTATATTCTGTAGGTTACTTCAACGCTTGCCATAGCTAAGCCTATAGCGGCTTAACCTAACCTGACTCAAAGAGTCATGCCTTAAATTGCACTCAAAATAGTGTACAAATCGTGATTAAATTCACCTTTATCTCAACCTCACGAGCACTTCATTCTAGTGCTAACAATCAAATTCGGCGAAAGAAATGCATCGACTTAGCCACCTGTGTCTACCAGCCTGATCGGACACATTGCCGGACACTCTTGCGCCATCTCGGCAGCGGTCGGCGGACACTTAAATAGCCATTACATTGATAAGTAATATGAAATTTTTATGGCACAGATTCTGCTGTGGCAGGTTAATGCGACTCAGGCATAACCCGCCGATCCACACAGCCATACAAGGAAACACTATGAATACGCGCACTCAACTTATGGGCGGTCTGTTTATTCTCGCTCTGATCCCAACCGCCATTTGGGCGACTCAAACAAAGAGCCAAGCAACGAGCAGCAGTGCCGATGGAGGTATATCAGTCTTCAGCCAATCAGTGCTCAGCCAAAGTCAGCCAGATTTTTCATGGATTTATGTTAAACAGGATGGCGAGATGACTATCGGTGCTGGCCACAGTGACGATTGGGAACAGCTGGAACGCCAAGGTAATCCTTATCATGCCGATTACCTATGGGTGAAAAAAGCAGGCACGCCTTATGTCATCACAGATCCCGCCATAGTGGCGCAAATCAAAACCGCCATCATGCCAATGCAGCAACAGGGTGAGAAAATGAAAGTGTTAGGCGAACAAATGCAGCAAAAAGGCGACGCGATCAACAGCCAAACTCAGCAACTTCTACTCAATATTGCGGCCGATAGAGAAGATCCTCAGATACAGATGGAGATCGACAACCTGAGCACATCAATGGACATGCTTGGTCAACAAATGGATGAGCTAAGCAAAGTTCATGAAAGCCTTTCCAATACCGCAGAGAAGCAAATTGTCAGCCTCGCTCAAGCAGCCATTAAGGCGGGCACGGCGATAAAGGCACCTTAACCGCCTTTGGAAAACAGCCATCGGGATTTGCCAACAGGCTAAAAGCCGCAAGATCCTGACACAAGCTTCCTACCCCAGTTGCGCTTAATGCTGATTTAACCGAATCACAGAACGGTTAATTTTGGCATTACGCGTGATAGTGGTTGAATTTTCGAGCGAAATTGACTATTTTCACGCCGCTTGTCACTTCACTAGGAAAAGGATCAACATGGAACAAGTTATTACCCCAACCGCGGGGAAAGATAATCCCATCCAAATGACAGATATTGTCTATTCGAAGGAAAAATCGCTGTTCACTCTGTTAGCGATTATCTCAGGGATCGTCTGGGCAGCATTGATCATAGGTACTTTGGGCATGGCCCTGCTCTATGTGTTGATGTTTTTCATTATTTATCTTTTCAGCCACTCCGCTTTTATTAGCTACCTAAAAGGGACGGCTGTCGAAATCAATGCTGAGCAATTCCCTGAATTACATAAACAATATTTAGCATGCTGCGATCGTTTAGAAATGAAAGAGCTACCACGAGCTTACTTGTTGGCCGCCGATGGCATGCTCAACGCGCTGGCAACCCGCTTCCTCGGCCGTAACTATATAGTGCTATTTTCATCGATTGTGGATGCGCTTGAGTCCGATAAAGATGCACTTAACTTCTATATCGGCCACGAATTAGGCCATATTCGTCGCAATCATATTGGCAAGGCCCCCTTTTTAGTCTTCGCCACTTGGTTGCCTTTAGTGGGTGCGGCTTATTCTCGCGCCTGTGAATATACCTGCGATCTCCACGGGTTACGTTGCTGCAACAGCTTACGTTCTGCCACCAATGCCGTCGCCGTATTAGCCGCTGGCGTAGAGCAATGGAAACGTATGAATGTGGATCAATATATCCGCCAAGCTCGCGAATCGAGTGGTTTTTGGATGTCACTGCACGAGCTTAACGGCAGCTATCCTTGGCTGACTAAACGTATGGCAAGAGTCGACGCCAAAGCGCAGGGAACTGAATACACGCCGCCATCACGCAGTGCGTGGGCATTTGTATTTAGCCTCTTTATGCCACGCATGGGCACGGCAGGCGGTGGACTCATTATTTTTGCTGCGATTATTGGAGTTGCCGCCGCAGTTGCGTTGCCAGCATACAAGCAATATCAAGAAAAGATGAGTGCAGCCACGAGTTATGAAGCCCCGGCTGCAACCGAAGCGACACCAGCAGCCATGACTGTGCCTGACGCAACACTCGCCATTGCCAGTATCGATCAGCAGCACCAAGCATTAACGCCGATCACCGACATCTTAGTTGGCTATTATCAAACCAACCAAGCATGGCCAACTGAATTAGATGCCCTAAAGCTGACGGACGAGCAGATTGCGACATTTAATTTGTACACAGATGGCATAGTCGGCTTTGTCGGAGGCGAAGCCCTCGGTGATTATCAAGGCTACGAAGTCTATCTATCGCCACAAGTCGATGAGCAAAGCAATATCACTTGGGTATGCAGCAGTAGCGACATTCCTGACGAATATCTGCCAATAGATTGCCAAGGCTAAGCCTGAGTTAACTCGGTTAGATATCGACTACAGGAAACTTTTCCAAAGGAAGTTAATTGTATTTCCAAAGGAAATAGTAAAAAGGCACAAACTTATGTTTGTGCCTTTTTCAGTTTTACGCCTCAGTGAAAATCAGTCACTAACGCTGGATCAGATAACGAATCGTAGGTCCATTCTGCTCAATTTCCAGCACTTTATAACCATGATTTTTAGCATCGAGGGGAATGTTGTTAATAGACTGCGGGCAGTCACTAATTACCTCGAGAATTTCACCGGGCTTTAACTTAGGCATAGCCTCAAGGGTAGCCACTGCGGGATAAGGGCAAGGTTCACCCACCATATCGAGTTGATAATCTGGAATATATTGAGCCATTACGCCGCCTCCGCTAGCAATTGTTCATCACGCTTCGCCTTACGGGCAAAGAAACGTTTTTCCCACAGCAACATAGCGCCAAAGGAAAGCCCCAGCAGCACATAGGTCAGCAATAATCCGCCTTTATCGCCAAAGCTGGTCAGTAAATTAACTTTGTCCCAGTTCGTTGCTAATGGCTGAGCGATATCATCCCAGTAATACGCCAATAAGGTTGAACCCAACACGTTACCTAAGCCCACCCACCAGAAATGCACTTGGCCTTCGACTGCACGATACATCCAACCCGTTTCACAACCACCAGCCAGTACAATACCAAAACCAAACAGTAAGCCGCCGATCACCGCATTAGGGCCAGCCCACATGATCTTAGGCGGCACACCCAGTTGCACATAGCTGTAAATACCTATCGCACTGACCGCCATGCCTAAGATAATCGCCTTAGCCATGTGAGTACGACCAGTGATCCACATATCGCGGAACGCTGAGGTAAAGCAGATTTGCGCCCGTTCGATTAATAAACCAAAACCAACACCACAGAGCATAGCAATGCCGAGTTTTGGCGCATTGAACATAGTCAACAACCCCCAACCGACGATGCCAACAAACACCAGCATACCGATACGGAAACGACGTCTAGCTTGGTTTTCGTCCTGCTTGATTGAAGTCGCTTTATTTACCTTTTTCAGTTTTATCGGAATACGGAACATCGGCAGCAAGGTAAATCTTGCACCAAAGTAAGAGCCTGCCGCAGTCGCCAAAGCAAAGAACCAAGCATGTAAAGAGAACTGCGGAATACCCGTGAAGAAGGCGGCAAGGTTACAACCCATAGCTAAACGGGCACCAAAGCCAGCAATAATGCCGCCGATCAGTGCCTGAGCAATACGGATACGGCTCTGTGGCATACGCAGTTTGACGTTATTGGCCCAAAGCGCAGCGGCAATACAACCACCAAACATACCGATAATCATCATGCCGTCGATACGATCTAGAGGAGAGCCCTGCAGACCTATCACTTTGAAATAACCCCAGGTTTCAGGCTCTGCACCTAAAAACTGCAGTAAATGACCACCCCAACGAGTGAATTCCCCAGTAACAGCCCAGAAGGTTCCGGTCAAACCAAAATAGTAAGTAGAAAGGATACCCGCAGCGATAACCGCTGGCATAGGTGCCCAAAAACGGACTAAATATTCTTGTTTAAATTGTTGCCATGTCATGTCATTACCCTAATGAACGAGACTATAAAAAATAAGCGCAATGCGCTTATAACCTGTGTGCCAGAGTGATTGAAGTCGTTCGACAACTTCAATCTCAAGTGGCCTCACGCTTAAATGGCTTTAGCTAAGCTGACACACTGCTGCCCCAACAGGCGATAACCGTGGGTGTAAAGCGTTGCCCTGCCATTACGGCAAAATCCGATAAGCGTGATATTGCTTTTCTCTGCTAATTCCAACGCCAGTGAAGTCACGGCGGACATAGCAAACAGAATTTGGATATTGGCACTAGCGGCCTTTTGCACCATCTCAAAACTCGCGCGACTGGTGAGCAATACGGCCACTGGACGTTCCACATTGTGAGCGGAAAAGGCGCCAATTAGCTTGTCTAGTGCGATATGCCTGCCTATATCCTCATAGGCGGCGATGATCTGTCCTTGATGATTAAGCCCCATGGCCGCATGAGTGGCGCCCGTCAGCTTAAAATGTTGTTGATTATCTTGAATTTGCCCAAGTGCAACCTGTAAGTGTTCGATATCGAATCTGGCATCTGAGTCCACCCGCATCACAGGCTTGACGGCCTCTTCGAGCTGGGCGACGCCGCACAATCCACAACCTGTGCGCCCCGCCATATTGCGCCTTTGTTGCTTGAGTTCCATAAAGCATCGTTGGTTGATTTCCACTTGGATCAACACGCCTTCACTGGTGAACTCGAGCTCCACCCCTTTGATATCATTGATATGGGAAACGATACGTTCAGATAACGTAAAACCAATAGCGAAGGCTTCTAAATCTTGAGGACTCGCCAACATCACGGTATGCGCTATGCCGTTATAGACCAGTGCGACTCGCACTTCATTAGCTAAGTAGTCAGTCAGCTCAGATGCGTGCCCATGTTCTAACAAGATCACGTTTCTTTCTGTCACCACTTCATGTGAATGATATTCCATAGCGCCCCTTTAAAACTATAAAACCAAATAAAAACAATTAGTTTGATGACAATTTAAGACTTGTATCACAAACCCATAAACTAAATAAGAATCGCCTTGAATCATCCTTACGCATTTTCTACTATCCCTAAGTCTTCTATTGGAAGAACGTCGTCTCCGGTGAGGCGTCCGGATTTCAAATCCGGGTAGGGCTGCCAGCAGTCCTGGGTAGGTTCGACTCCTATGTTCTTCCGCCAATTCTCATGGGAAAAAAACAACTCCGCATCCCGAACTTCTCGGCTATTACTGCGATACTTCCTACGGGTAAAACCACTTCTGTCAAAGAACTCAAGCAGTTGAATACTCACCTTACGCCCAAGCCCAACCATGTCTTTAAATTCTGCCGTTTCGAGCTTACCGTGTTCTGCAATATGAGTACGTACTAAGCTGGCGTAGTAACAGATTTGCTCGCTGAGCAAATATCTGTCCTTCACCACAGCAGTAATAAATCCCTGCTGCACCAGCTGGAAACACAGCAGCCTTAATTTGGCAGGTTCGAGTTCAAGATATTCCCCCATCTCAGTCACCCACACAGGGGACGTTTGCTGCGCCAACCAAGGAGCCAAGCGTTGCCAGCACTGCTGCGCCTCGCTATCGAGGACAATTCTGTGGTCCGCCAACTGCAGCAGAGCGCCGCGCAGCACCATCTGTCCATCTTGGCAGAGGCTATCGAGCACCTTATTGGCAAGCTCGTTGGGTAATATGCTGTGGCTCATACGTTGTAGACGATTACGCCCCAGCCCTAATTGGTCGGGATGCTGTTGGTGATATTCACGTAACAGCTCGATAAACTGCTGTTTTTCTTGCTCAAGTAGCTGGGTCGATAGCCCATAGGCGCCGAGGCGAGTCAGCCCCGCCTGCGCCAGCATGGCTGCGAGCCCTTCATCGGTTAGCTGCCAGCGCCAACGGATTTCATCAATACTGAGCGCCTCACTCTGGCCGAGTAGCGCCAGCACATTCACCGGATTGGAGAGCTTGGCCAGCTGTTGCAACTTGCTGACACGCTCCGGTGTGCGCTTCTTACGATTGGGGACTTTTAATGCCAGCACTCGCCCTGCACCCAGGGTTTGCTTGCCACCAATATGCCTGAGCACTATCGGGTCGTCCTGACACAGCAGCAGCGGCTTATCGAGCACAATTTCGGCCAGATAGCACCCCTGCTCATCGGCTTCATCGAGTAGTGACACTCGACCCAAGGTATGGTCGGCGCCGTGGTGACAATGAACATTTTGCCAATGGCTGATGGGTTCGAAACTGCGAATTTGCACTACGGGTCTGGCGCACAGCTCAGCCTGAGGCAGGTTGCTTAACCAGTCGCCACGGGCGGGCGCCCTGTGGTTATCGACACCGGTAAGATTTAAGGCGACCCGAGTGCCACTTAGTGCTCGATGAACTTCCATCCCTTGGCAGTGAATGCCGCGCACCCGTAATTTTGCTTTTTGCCCAGAGCTGTAGAGGCTATCGCCGATACACACACTGCCGCTAATCACAGTGCCCGTGACCACACAACCGGCACCTTTAACGCTAAAGGCGCGATCGAGCGTCATCCTAAAGCTGCTGGCATCTTCCGCTTGGGTCGATTGCAGCTCGGCAATATCTAAAATATGTTGTTTAAGGGTTTCTCCCCCCGTATCGCCTGCATCATTCGCGCAAACCTCAAATACGCCACTGGCCTCGATACCGTATTCGGCAAGCAGCGCTTTTCCTTCTAGAGTCAACTTGGCGGCGGTTTGGTCATCGACCAGATCCCGCTTGGTCAGCACTAAGGTCAAACTGTTTAGCGGTAAAAGCGCGAGGATTTGCAGGTGCTCGCGGGTTTGTGGCATCACGCCGTCGTCACAGGCCAACACCAGCAGTGCGTGGCGCACATGGCTCACGCCCACCAGCATGTTATTGATAAATTTTTCGTGGCCGGGCACATCGATAAAGGCTAAGCGACTGCCATCTCGCAGTGGCATAAAGGCATAACCGAGATCGATAGTCATGCCACGGCGTTTTTCTTCGGGAAGCCTGTCGGTGTTCATCCCCGTTAAGGCACGGATCAACGTGCTCTTGCCGTGGTCGACATGGCCCGCAGTGACCATAATCATAGCTGTACACCTAATGTGCTAAGTTCGGCCAATAATTCGGCCTCATCATCGATACCCCGCAAGTCGAGGCGAAGTTGATCTTGGGCCATTCGACCAATCACAGGCCGCTGCGCCTGCTTAAAATGCTGCTCGAGCAGCGTTAAACTGCCACCCTCTTGCGCGTTAAAGCACAGGGCGATTGAGGGTAAAAAGGTATCGGGCTGCGATCCGCTACCGACTTGAGTTTGGCACTCCACTAATTCGATGCCATAGCTCGGGGCAAACAGCGGCGCTAAGGCGCGCTGCAGACGCTCACCGATTTGGCGCAACTCAGCTTGGCTACGGGCAAATTTGGCCATAATCGGCAGTTCCCGATCCAAGGTTTCGGGGTTGAGATAGTGGATCAGCGTTGCCTCGAGCGCCGCGAGAATCAACTTATCACAGCGCAATGCACGCTTTAGCGGATGACTTTGAAGCTTATTAATGAGCGCCTGCTTACCGACAATCAAACCCGATTGCGGGCCGCCGAGGAGTTTATCGCCGGAGAAGCTGACCAGATCGACCCCATCAGCCAACATGGCTTGGGGCGTCGGCTCTTGTTTAAGGCCAAAACGGCGTAAGTCAGTGAGTGAACCACTGCCAAGATCCGAGATCAGCGCAACCCCACGATCGCGGCAGAGTTGGCCTAATCTGGCCTCATCCACCGAAGCGGTAAAGCCACTGATATGGTAGTTGCTGGTATGCACCTTCATGATGGCAGCGGTATTCTCAGTGATCGCCTGCTCATAGTCCTTGAGGTGAGTACGATTAGTGCTGCCGACCTCCACTAAGGTGCAGCCCGCTTGGCGCATAATGTCAGGAATGCGAAAGGCGCCGCCAATTTCCACCAGCTCGCCGCGGGAGACAATCACTTCTTTGCCCGCGGCGACCGCCGACAACATCAGCAGCACAGCGGCGGCGTTGTTATTCACCACGCAGCAGGCTTCAGCCCCAGTTAGGCGCTGGATTAACCCACTAATGGCATTATCCCGATGGCCGCGCTCACCCGCTGCTAACTCAAATTCCAGCGGCGTGGGATAACGCATCACAGAGGTCACGGCACGAATGGCCGCCTCAGACTGCTGGGCGCGACCAAGATTGGTATGCAGAATGGTGCCCGTGAGGTTCCACACGGGTTTTAAGCTGTGGCTGTAATCGTTAAACAGTTGATCAACCAAACATCTGTGCAATTGCGCAAGCTCGCCACACCATGTCGGCAAACAGTGCTCGCGGCCGATTAAGCTGCGCGCCGCCTTTAACTGGGTATCCAGTGCGGCCTTTACTGCCGCTTTGCCGTAGGACTGCTGCAATACCACAAAACTAGGCTCTGCAAGTAGGCTATCCATTGAAGGCAAAGCTCGGTACAGAACTTGTAGTGTTTCAGGTACTTGGGTCATCATCGGTGTCATTTTGTTTATATTATTGCCATTGGTTTATAAAAAGCAGGAAGGGATCAGCAACCCGACTCCCTCCCGCATTTGTTTAAGCTATGTGGCTTACGTGGTTTCGTGGGCCAGTAGCAGTGGGTTCAGTGTTGTTGCACCAAAGCCCTTAGCATTTAGCTCACTATCTAACATCAAGGTTGCGAGATCGTCTGCCGCCACATCCATAGACGGCGAGTTTTCGACGAACATCATCTTGGTATAGCCATGACATTCATCGCAGCTTTCGATCCGCACTTGAGCCTTGGCATCATCTAGCGACCAAATCGTCATCTCTTTGTCCTGACCGCAACTGGTGCAATGGGCGCGAATGTAATGCCATTCGCTCTCGCACAGGCTGCAATGCAGATAGCGCAAACCAGCTCGAGGCTGATCGACAATCACACTCGCCACCGGATGACATCCACACACGGGACACATACTCTGCTGCGCCACCTTGCGCTGATCCATCCGCTTGATGACCATAGGTGCCCAATGCGACCAATAAACGCCCATCGCCGCCCAGATGAATAAGCTAAAACGGGCAGGCACTTCACTGACATGCCCTTGGCGTAGTGAACGCCCCCACGAACTCAGTTGCTCGGGTGATTGCTGCATCAACAAACGCACTACCCGAGCTATGGATTCATCCACCTGCGGCAACAAATCACTTAACAGTTGCTGTAGCAGTCCTTGCCAATAGCTATCTGCCTCTGAGCCCAAGCGGGAAAGCGGAGTCGCCTCATCTTTCCCCCAAGCGAGCAGTTGACCGAAGTCAGCCTCCGCCGCCAATCTGGCCTGAATCGCAACCACACGGCGGCATAGCTCAAAGTAGTCGGCCAGCGGCGAGTCCTTGGCCAACGACAACAAACGCTGCGCCCGTCTGTGATACACAGCGTTAGGATCCACCGCCTTTAAGGGTTTAAGCTCCAGCGGCGATTCGCTGCCGGGGACCATAGGAATCTCGGCTGTATGACTCATTAATGTTTCTCCACGTCCGAATGTTCATCCAACATCACAGGGTGATGTTTACGGCACCACGCCTTAGAGACTTTGCCGTAAAGCATGCCGGTGATAGAGCCTTCTACCCAGCTCGCCATCCAGAAATGCACCATCACAAATATCAACATGATGAGCGCACTAATGGCATGCAGCACAATCGCCCAGCCCACCACAGTGGCTGAGAAGTAAGGTGCAAAGTAAGGTTGCCACATGATGAATCCCGTCACGGTTAAGGTGACAGACGTCAGCACAAAAGCGCGGAACAATACCTTTTGCCCAGGGTTGTAATGGCCGATAGGCGGGATTTTCTCCTCGTTCTCGAACATCACATCCTTGATGGCGAGCATCCAAGCCAGATCGTGCTTTTCCCATTTGTTGTGGTGGTAATAACGCACCAACATCAACATCAAAGGTAAGCACATCATCAAGCCCGCAATAGGGTGAATAAACTTCGCCAATTGCGGTGTGCCCGCTATCGCCCCCAACCATTGAAACGACGGATAGAAGAAGGAGAAGCCAGTGAGAAAGGTCACTAGGCCAACTGCTACAATGAACCAATGACAGATGCGATCGAACAGCTTGTGACGCACTATCATTTCTTGCTTATCATGCTTGCTCATTTGTCGCCCTCCTCTTCCTGCTTAGCCTCTTCCTCTGGCGGTTGATAACCCGGTTGGTCTTCTTCGACTATGTTGCGACCGACGGTGATCTTATGCAGACAAGCGACGGCGGCAGTGGCAAGAATGCCCATAGTGCCTAAAGGTTTGACCCAGTCCTGCCACAGAGTGAGTGACAGCGGGATCTGCGGGTTATCAGGCATGTTGTAGCTTTCGGGCTGATTGATATCGTGCAATATCATCATCATACCCGTACCACCTACGCCCTCAGGGTTATAAAGTCCTGCCTTAGCAAAGCCCCTTTCCTTCAGTTCTTCGACCCGTTTTTGCGAGTAAAACAACATGTCCTCACGGGTGCCAAAACGCAGCGCCCCTGTGGTACAGGACTTAACACAGGAAGGTTCCAATCCCACGGCTAAACGGTCAGAGCACATAGTGCACTTGTAGGCCTTGTTATCCTTGGGATCGATTTTGGGCACATCGAAGGGACAAGCACTGGCGCAATAACCGCAGCCGATACACTTGTCCGAATCGAAGTCCACCACACCATTGGCGTGCTGGATAATCGCGCCCGAGGTCGAACAGGCAGTTAAGCAGGCAGGGTCGGCACAGTGCATACAGGCCGAGTGGGTAAATTGCCAACGCAGCTTGTTGCTTTCCATCACCTCATGGAACTCCATCAGGGTCCAACATTGGCCCGATAGCGACATAGGGTTTTGGTAACTACCTTGGAACGTGCCCACTTCTTCCCGTAAATCATTCCACTCAGAACACGCCACTTGGCAGGCTTTACAGCCATTACACTTAGTGGCGTCGAACAGCTTGGCGACCTTTTCTGACGAATTACGCCCCTTTGCCGCAGGCGTCACCGCTGAAGTACCGGAGCGGCGGATAATGTCTTGTGATGCCATAATCAGAGCCCCTTCGCTTTAGTGATGTTAACCAAAAATGCTTTGAACTCAGGCACCTGTGTATTTGCATCCCCCACTTCAGTGGTGAGCACGTTACAGGAGTAACTCTTACGAGTGAGCGCATTATGGCTGCCGTGACGGGGTAACCCGACGGTATGAACTAACTGACCATTCACCTTTAACGGCTGCAGACGTTTAGTCACTAAGGCTTTGGTTTCAATGCTGCCACGTTTAGAGCTGACAGTGACCCAATCCCCATTGGCGATACCTTTTTCTGCCGCCAACATTTCATCGATTTCGACGAAGGTTTCCGGCATAGAAATCGCTGCCAAACGGGCATGAGTAGACCAAAAATTAAAGTGTTCAGTCACACAGTAAGTGGTTGCCACATAAGGGAAGTCCTTATGGGAACCTAAGGTTTCCTTCACACCCGGTAGCATACGTACCGCAGGGTTACTGGTGACCTTGTGTAACGGGTTCACCCCAATAGGCGACTCCATAGGCTCGTAGTGCTCAGGGAACGGACCTTCGGCCAACAACTTAAGGGCGAAGAATCGACCCACACCTTCGGGCTGCATGATGAAGGGGCCAGCGGATTCCTGTGGTGTTAACTTCATGTTGAAGTCGCCCACATCGATACCGTGCCACTTACCGTCAACCCACTCGACGATAGTACGTTTTGGATCCCAAGGTTTACCGTTGATATCGCAAGAAGCGCGGTTATACAGCACACGACGGTTTGCTGGCCATGCGAATGCCCAGCCCGGAGTGACACCTTTACCCGAAGGATCATGGTTGTCGCGGCGAGCCATCAGGTTGCCTTCTTCGGTCCAAGAACCCGCATAAATCCAACAGGCGCTAGCAGTACTACCATCGGCTTTGAGTTCAGAGAAGCTACTGAGCTGACGCTGAGTGACGAGATCCTTACCGTTAAGCTCGCGAGCAACTTCTTCGGCATGCGGCGAGTAAGGATTGTGGTAATCCCAACTTATCGCTTGCACTGGCTCAGGCAATTTACCGCCCTCTTGTTTGTACAGTTCACGCATCGCCATTAAGACGCCGGAGAGGATCTCAGCATCTGGCTTGGCTTCACCCGGCGGGTTAGCGCCCTTCCAATGCCACTGCATCCAACGTCCAGAGTTGACAATGGAACCTTCTTCCTCGGCAAAACACGTCGTCGGTAAGCGGAACACTTCCGTCATGATTTCAGCAGGATTCACCTCGTTGAAGCCATCGGCGTTTTGCCAGAAGGTTGCGGTTTCCGTTGCCAAGGCATCCAGCACCACCATGTACTTAAGATTACTCAGAGCTTTGAGTACCTTATTGCGGTTCGGCATGGAATTAATGGCGTTAACCCCTTGGATAATATAGCCATTCACTTCACCGTGGAAAGCCATGTCTAAGTGCTTAGTAAAGTCGTACTGTTTATCCCACTTAGGCACCCAGTCATAACCAAAGTCGTTTTCAACCGTGGCGTTATCGCCCCAAAAGCTCTTCATTTGTGAAATAAAGAATTTAGGGTAATTTTGCCAATAGTTGGTTTGACCTGGGCGCAAGGCGACAGGCGTGTAACGATCGAGATAGGTCTTAAGATCAGTGTCTTTTTCACTCGGTAACTTCAAGTAACCAGGCAAGCTTTGGCACAATAAACCCATATCGGTCGCGCCTTGCACGTTAGAGTGACCACGCAGTGCGTTAACGCCACCGCCCAACACCCCAATGTTACCCAGCAGCAACTGCACCATAGCCATAGAGCGAATGTTCTGCGCCCCTTTAGTATGGTGAGTCCAACCTAAGGCATACATAAAAGTGGCGGCTCTATCGTGGGTATGAGTGCTGCCAATTTGCTGGCAAACCATCTCATAGTCCGGAATCGGCGTACCGGTAATATTGCTTACTGTTTCAAAGTCATAGCGATCTACATGTTGCTTCATTAAGTTCCACACGCAGCGTGGATGCTCGAAGCTAGGATCGACTTTCGCGTAACCCTGTTCGTCTAACTCGTAGTACCAAGACTCTTTATCGTAGCTATCTGTTTCTTCATCGAAACCACTGAACAGACCTTCACTAAAAGAGAAGTCTTCGCGCACTATGTAACTGGCATTGGTATAAGCCTTCACATAGTCGTAGTTCACTTGTTTGGTTTCAATAAGATAGCGGATCACCCCGAGCAGGAAGGCGATATCTGTGCCCGAACGGATCGGCGCATAATAATCGGCCACAGCGGCGCTACGGGTGAAGCGAGGATCGACCACCAAAAGTTTAGCGTTGTTATGTTGCATTGCTTCTGTAACCCAGCCGAATCCGACAGGGTGAGCCTCTGCAGCATTACCGCCCATGATAATGATCAAATTAGAATTTTTAATATCGATCCAGTGGTTGGTCATGGCACCACGTCCAAATGTCGGAGCAAGACTTGCTACCGTTGGAGAGTGTCAGTTACGCGCAATAGTATCGATTGCAACTAGGCCCAGTGCCCGTGCAAATTTCTGGGTGATATAGCCGCCTTCGTTCGGCATCGCCGACGAGGTCATCATCCCAGTGCTAAGCCAACGGTTAACCGTCGTCCCGGCAGAATTCTTTTCAATCAAGTTAGCATCACGATCATCTTTCATCAGGCGGGCGATGCGTTGGTAAGCTTCGCTCCAGCTGATACGTGTCCATTCATTGCTGCCTGGCGCACGGTACTCTGGGTATTTAAGCCGATTAGGGCTGTTTACATAATCTACTAAACCAGCGCCTTTAGGACACAAGGCCCCACGGTTGACTGGATGGTCTGCATCCCCTTCGATATGGAAAATACTCTGTTCGGCGTTCTTGCCATTACTCCCTTTGCTGTACATCAGCAATCCGCAACCCACTGAGCAATAGCAGCAGTTATTGCGGGTTTCTTTCGCGCTAATGAGTTTGAATTCCCGAACGGCCGCATAGGCCTTTTCGGACATCAATCCCAACGCAGAAATTGCTGAGGTGGCAGCTCCGGCAGCACACAGTCTAAAAAACTGGCGTCTGTTCATTGCGTCCTCTCACACTCTTGTCGTTATGAGTCTAGTGGTTGCTGTGGTGAAAATGGCAACCGATCGAGTGAGCCTACTTAAAGACCACACTTAATTTAAGATTATCCTTAAAGAGGAAATAGATAACAAATAATGACATGAGATCGAGATCGCAAATAACCAATCACAAAACTTAAATCTAAATAAATAAATAATATTGAAATTAAAAACTTTAAATAATGTAAAAAACACCTATTTAAAGAGTTAAAGCCCAATAATACCAAAAGGACAATTTGTCTAGCAATGCAGGTCCATATTGTCCCACAACCTAACCATATGGTTATTAAAAATAGTTTTAGATATTAAAATGTGTATAACGATGGCGGATAAAAACACAAAAGTGACGGTTTATTGAGGGGTAAGTAGCCACTGAATTTGACAATGTAAAGATCAGCGCAAAAAGTGCAGAGTCTGCGGTGTTAAACACACCAAAAGGGCAAAGATGAGGATCGAGCTAAAAAGGCAAAACACTCAAGAAAAAGGCATAAGCAATCCACTTATGCCTGCATTTAGTTTTATTTCAGCAGTTATGTTTAGCAAGTTGGGGAGTGAATCCTGAGTATTTCAGCAAAAGCGCCCCAATACACCCAACTCAACCGAGTCAACATCGGCTTAGTCGTTTACTCACTAGGAGCTAAAGCGCTTAAAAGCTCGCTAGCGTTCCTGCTGGCAGATAAGCGTTAAAACTCGCTGTATATAACAGGTCTGTCGCGGCTTCGATATCTGGTGCGAAGTACCTGTCTTTATCGTAATAGGCGACGACTTCACGCAATTCGGCTTTGGCCTTAGCCACCGCAGTACTTGGGGCTAAAGGTGCGCGAAAATCTAAACCCTGCGCCGCCGCTAACAATTCAATCGCCAATACGCCACGGGTGTTTTCACTCATATCGCGCAAACGGCGCGCCGCAAAAGTCGCCATAGAGACGTGATCTTCTTGGTTAGCCGATGTTGGTAAACTATCTACCGATGCTGGATGGGCGTAGGTTTTATTCTCAGACGCCAAAGCTGCCGCTGTTACTTGAGCGATCATAAAGCCTGAGTTCACGCCGCCGTTTTTCACCAGGAAAGGCGGCAGTTTCGACAGGCTAGAATCGATTAACAGTGCGATACGACGCTCAGCAATAGAGCCCAATTCGGCAATCGCAATCGCCAGATTATCCGCCGCCATCGCCACAGGTTCAGCGTGGAAGTTACCGCCCGAAATGATATCGCCAGTGTCTTGGAACACCAGTGGGTTATCGGTTACGCCATTGGCTTCAGTGCCTAACACATCGGCCGCGTGACGAATTTGCGTTAAACAAGCGCCAAGTACCTGTGGCTGACAGCGTAGTGAGTAAGGATCTTGCACCTTTTCACAGTTTGCATGGCTCACGCTGATCTCAGACTCTTCGCCCAATAGATGACGGAAAATCATGGCCGAATCGATTTGACCTTTCTGACCACGGGCCGCATGGATACGTGGATCGAACGGGCTACGACTGCCCATCGCCGCTTCGACGCTCATGGCGCCGATCACTGAACTTGCTGCGAACAAGTCTTCGGCGTGGAATAACCCTTCCAGCGCTAGCGCAGTCGAGGCTTGTGTGCCGTTAAGCAAAGCGAGCCCTTCTTTAGCCGCTAAATCGATTGGCTTAAGGCCGGCGATTTCTAAACCTTCGGCGGCGGAAATTAACTCACCTCGATAGCTCATCTCGCCTTCGCCCAGCATAGGCAGACACATGTGCGCCAGTGGCGCTAAATCGCCCGATGCGCCCACTGAGCCTTTTTCTGGCACGCAGGGATAGACTTCGGCGTTCACTAAACTGATTAAGAAGTTAATCACTTCTAAACGAATGCCCGAGAAGCCACGGCTTAATGAATTGATTTTTAACACCATCATCAAACGTACTGTGGCGTCTTGCATGTATTGGCCCGTACCTGCGGCGTGCGACAACACGATTGAGCGTTGCAGCAATTGCAGATCTTCGGGCGCTATCTTGGTATTGGCCAACAAGCCAAAACCCGTGTTGATGCCGTAAACGGTACGGCCTTCATCCAGCACTTTTTGCACGATTTGCGCACTGGTGTTGATGTCGGTAATGGCCTCTGGCGCGAGTTCGAGTGTCAGCTTATGGCGGCTGATTTCGCGTAATTGCGCTAGGCTCAAGCTACCCGGCGTTAACACTAAGTGATTCACAGATTTCATATTTTTAGCTCCAAGCTTTTAGTTATTATTGTTATTTTAAGAAGTGAGCATCGGCTACTCTTGCATAGGTAAGTCGAGGCCTTGCTCTTTGGCGCAGTTTTTCGCAATCTCGTAGCCCGCATCGGCATGGCGCATCACGCCTGTCGCTGGGTCATTCCACAGCACACGGCCAACACGTTTTGCCGCCGCATCAGTACCGTCACACACAATGACCACACCCGAATGTTGGCTAAAGCCCATGCCGACGCCGCCGCCGTGGTGTAATGACACCCAAGTTGCGCCACTGGCGGTGTTGAGTAATGCGTTCAATAATGGCCAATCGGATACCGCATCTGAGCCATCCAGCATAGATTCGGTTTCGCGGTTCGGGCTGGCCACTGAGCCAGAATCTAAGTGGTCGCGACCAATTACCACGGGCGCCGACAACTCACCATTTTTGACCATTTCGTTAAAAGCTAACGCTAAACGAGCGCGATCTTTCAAGCCGACCCAGCAGATACGCGCAGGCAGACCTTGGAAGGCGATGCGCTCGCGAGCCATGTCTAACCAATTGTGCAAGTGTGGATTATCAGGAATAAGCTCTTTCACTTTAGCGTCGGTTTTATAGATATCTTCTGGATCGCCAGAAAGCGCCACCCAGCGGAACGGGCCAATGCCCTCACAGAACAGCGGGCGAATGTATGCAGGCACAAAACCTGGGAAATCAAAGGCGTTTTCAACGCCCATCTCAAACGCCATTTGGCGAATGTTGTTACCGTAATCTAAGGTAGCTGCGCCGGCAGTTTGCAAATCGAGCATGGCTTGTACTTGCACCGCCATCGAGGCTTTTGCCGCTTTCACCACGCCCGCTTCGTCGGTTTTACGCATGGCTGCGGCCTCTGCCATAGTCCACCCCTGCGGCAGATAACCGTTTAATGGATCGTGGGCCGAGGTTTGGTCGGTCACCACATCAGGGGTAACGCCGCGCTTAACCAGTTCGGCAAACACATCGGCGGCGTTCGCCAGTAAGCCCACGGATACAGGTTTGCCAGCTTGGTTCGCCGCTTCAATCATCGCCAATGCTTCATCGAGCGAAGTGGCTTTCTTGTCGACATAGCGGGTGCGCAAACGGAAATCGATGCGGGTCTCGTCGACTTCACAGGCTAACACAGAGAAGCCCGCCATAGTGCCCGCCAGCGTTTGCGCGCCGCCCATGCCACCTAGCCCGCCAGTGAGGATCCATTTGCCTTTGGAGATACCCTCAAAGTGCTGTTTCGCTACAGACACAAAGGTCTCGTAGGTACCTTGAACTATGCCTTGAGTACCAATGTAGATCCAAGAACCCGCCGTCATCTGGCCATACATGGCCAAACCTAACTTATCTAACTCGTTGAAATGCTCCCAGTTCGCCCAATGCGGCACTAGATTGGAGTTAGCGATTAACACGCGCGGTGCATCGGCGTGGGTGCGAAATACGCCCACAGGTTTGCCCGATTGCACTAATAAGGTTTCGTCATCTTCGAGGCGTTGTAGCACTTCGATGATTTTGTCGTAGCAATCCCAATCGCGGGCGGCGCGGCCGATACCGCCATAGACGACTAAGTCTTCTGGGCGCTCGGCCACATCTGGGTGCAAGTTGTTCATTAACATGCGCATTGGCGCTTCGGTCAACCAGCTTTTGCAGCTTAATTGTGTGCCATGCGGTGCAATAATGCGGCGGCTTGGGTCGTGGCGCTTGTCCATTGAATTTTCCTCTTTCAACCTGTGGTGCTAACTCGTATTCGCTAAGTCGCTAATACGGGTTAGCACTATTGTTTTTATTGTGTTTTTATCTTTTAACTTATAAGGGTACAGCTATTGGAGTGACTGATTTACATCGGTAAATAACGCCACTGGCGCTACTTGCTAAAAGTTAAGTGGCCGCCGAGTTTAAAGCGGCTACCGGGGTGAACTAGCCTTGCAAAACTCACGACACCTTGGCGCGACCAAGTGCGGCGTAAAATCTGTAAACAGGGCTCAGTCGCGAGGATCTCGAGCCTTTGCTGTAATTCGGCGCTGGCGATAATCGCCTCAATCGTGTGATGCGCCTCGGTCAACGGTGCCACTTGTGATAAATATTCGTGGGGCGTCTGCAAGGTAAAATCCTGCAATAAATAGTCGGGCACCAACTCGGGGTTCACGTAACGCTCTTCGACTTGCAGCGGTAAACCCTGCTCGCAATGCACTAAGATCGAATGGAATACCGTCGCACCGCGCTCAAGCCCAAGGGAAATTGCAATAGTCGTGCTGGCAACTGTTTGTTCTAGCACCCATTGCTGTACGCTATAGCCGTGGCCGCGGTCTTTAATCTCATCGGCAATATTGCGAATCGCCAACATAGATGACTGGGATTTTCGCCCAGCCACAAAGGTGCCAAGCCCTTGGGAGCGTTCGAGTACGCCGCTATCCGTAAGCTCGGTTAACGCACGTCGCGCCGTCATTCGGCTGCAGGTAAACAAGTCGGCCAGCTGATTCTCGGAAGGCACGCGGGCGTTTTCTTCCCACTCGCCAGATTCGATAGAGGAGATAATGTATTGCTTAATTTCTGCAAACTTAGGTGTAGCCAAAAACATTTCCTCAATATAGAGCGCTAGAATCTAGGTACTATTCACTCTTTCAAACGTTCAAAATTACGGCTACAATCCTAACTTGTATATACAAGTAAATACAAGCCAGCTCACATAAATTTAATAAACCGTTAATCACTTGGTTAACATCTGCCAGCAAAGCGAGGGGAATACATGTCTTGGGATCAAGTTTGGATTGACGTTAACTTAGCCACAATGGACCCTTCCATATCAGCACCTTATGGCGCGATCACCAATGCGGCCATCGCAGTTAAAGATGGCAAAATTGCTTGGCTTGGCCCCCGCAGCGAACTGCCCGCCTTCGATGTGTTGTCCATTCCCGTTTACAGAGGCAAAGGCGGCTGGATCACTCCAGGATTGATTGATGCCCACACCCACTTAATCTTTGCCGGTAATCGCGCCAATGAATTTGAGTTACGCCTACAAGGCGCGAGTTACGAAGAAATTGCCCGCTCAGGTGGCGGCATTATTTCGACCGTTAAGGCCTGCCGCGAAGCGGATGAAGCAGAATTATTTGAACTCGGCCGCCAGCGCTTAAACGCCCTAGCCAAAGAAGGGGTGACTACGGTTGAGATCAAATCAGGTTACGGCTTAGATACTGAAACTGAATTGAAAATCCTGCGTGTCGCCCGCGAGCTCGGCAAGCATCACCATGTAGATGTGAAGACCACATTCCTTGGCGCCCATGCAATTCCGCCAGAATATAAAGACAATAGCGACGGCTATGTCGACTTAATTATCAATAAAATGCTACCCGCGGTGATCGCCGAAAATCTTGCCGATGCAGTGGATGTATTCTGCGAAAATATCGCCTTTAACCTTGAGCAAACTGAACGGGTACTCAGCGCAGCCAAAGCGGCGGGCTTAGAGATTAAGCTCCATGCAGAGCAGTTAACTAATATGGGTGGCAGCGCACTGGCCGCACGTCTTGGCGCTAAGTCTGTGGATCATATTGAATACTTAGATGAAGCAGGCGTTAAAGCCTTAAGTGAAAGTGGCACCTGCGCCGTACTGCTGCCAGGCGCGTTTTACTTTTTGCGGGAAACCCAAAAACCACCTATCGATTTACTGCGTCAATACGGCGTACCTATGGTGCTCGCCAGCGATTTCAACCCAGGTTCATCCCCTATTTGCTCTACCCTGTTGATGCTGAATATGGGCTGTACCTTGTTCCGCTTAACACCAGAGGAAGCCTTAAAAGGCCTCACCTTAAATGCCGCCAAAGCACTCGGGATTGAAGATAACGTCGGCAGTTTAGTCGTTGGCAAACAAGCCGATTTTTGTCTGTGGGATATCGCCACGCCTGCACAGTTAGCCTATTCCTACGGCGTCAATCCCTGCAAAGATGTGGTGAAGAATGGCAAGCTAGTGCATCAGTAAAATGCACGTACTCGCCGCAAATGTGGCATAAGTAGCGAATAAAATAAGGTCGCAAAATCAAACTTGGCGACCTTATTTTGTTTAATGGCTCGGTTTGTTTAAGAACAGGATTTAAGCTTAAGCACTGGCCCCATTTTCTAACTGTTCATCTTCTTGTTTTACCAACTTATGCTCGCCCTCGTTACAGCCTATTTTCCAATAGCTCGAGGTATAAAAATGGCTCTTGGGCAGTGAATGCGCTTGCTTAAAGTATCTTCTTAGCGCGCGCATGCTGTTAAATTCACAAGCAATCCACACGGCGGGCTCACCAGTAAGCCAAGGTAATTGGGCTATTCGCTCAACCAAAGGGCGACCTTCGGGATCGGCCTCAGGATTAATCACCCAATGCAGCTCAACATTTTCGGGATGCACCAGAGACTGAATGTCGGCTTCGCTCAATACTTCAATCACAGCGTAACCCACGGCATTGTTTGGTAATTGTGCCAGATTCACGCTGATAGCGGGCAAGGCGGTCATATCACCTGCGAGTAAAAACCAATCCGCCTCAAAGTTGATCAGTTTTTTAAGCCCGGGTCCGCCAATTTGAATGATATCGCCTACCTGCGCCGTTTTCGCCCAGCTCGATGCGGGGCCGTCGGTATCGTGCAGTACAAAATCCACATCAATTTCATCAGCACGTTGCTGGCGAATGGTGTAGGTTCGCATCAAGGGACGTTCACCCGTTTGTGGGAATAACAACTTGATATAGGCACTCTCTTGATCGATAGGAAAACCAGCGAATCCCGCACCGCCTAAGGTCATGCGTAACATATGCGGGGTGATATAAGTGGAGCGGATCACTTCCAGCTCACGTGGTGCAGGTTTATTCATTATGATTTTCTCCTATGGCGTGTTCTTCCATCAAGCATGCCTCAACGGTTCCTTTGCCAATCGGGTCTTTTGGCTTACTGGATGGTCTTTTTTGAGCAGGGCAATCCGCACCACTTTTAGCGGCAGCCGCCTCATCCACACTTTTGCTGATCCGATTGGCAAGTTTAATAAAGGTGTCGACTTCGGCTGAGCTCAGCGCCTGCGTCATACGCGCCACGGTTTTACGTTCTGAGGTACTGATCTGGGTCATGATCTTTTCCCCCTCAGCCGTGGGTCGCAGTAACTGGCTGCGGCCATCCTTTGGGTTATCGATTTTAGTGATCAACCCACCCTGCTGTAACTCATTTAGAACACGGGTAATTTGCGCTTTATCCCGCTGCATTCGCAGGGCGATAGACTGAGCTGTCGATTCAGGGTTGCGACACACGCCCTTCAAGGCACGGATATGAGTGACAGGTAAATCAATCTCTTGTGCAGCAATATCGCTACGCAATTGCTTTTTGTAGGCATGCACTAATCTGTGCAAAGTTTCACTGAGTGACAATGAAGGCATAGAAGACTCTCGATATAGTTGACTGTATCAACAATATCGATATTGGTTGACTGTGTCAACCATTCAGGTTGTCGACTATTATCACGACACTGAATACCAAGCATAGTGATGCTCTCGCTTGGTTTTTTACTCTAAAAACTCATTTTAAATAACCAGCGGCTTTGTGTTTCTCGCTTATTCCACTAATCAAACAAGACATAGAAAATGCATATTTACCCCTAAAAAAGCGCTTTATACTACGAACGAGTTATTTAGCTTATATCTTAGAAAATAGGACCAATTAAATAGTCAACATAACAAAATAATTAAACAACACTCCATGCAATTAATTGTTCTAATAGTTGTTACTCAAAATAAAAATATTCGTTATAGAACGCGAAACCGATTAATGACTGCATAAGCACTAAATATGTTCTAACTCGTGAAAAACTACTTATGTCGAATTAAGACGCCAAATATGGATAGGATAAGTCATTAAAATAGCGTTTTAAAGCCGAATCGAAACACAAAAAATTAACACAAAACACACTTCTCAGACATCTTAGTTGTGACATACTGCTGCGGCTTTTCTCGATTATCACTCTTTAATCGATTCAAACGGATTTGTTCGGGGTCCGGTATTGGCCGATATAAGGCCAAACTGATAATAAAATAATAATGATGAGTAATGTTGATGATAAATAAATCCAAAATCGCGATATCTTTGATCATGGCGGGCTTGGCATTGAATGCCAATGCCGAATTATTAATTAGTGAAGTGCTATACGACACACCAAATAATGACAGTGTCGAAGAATATATCGAACTGTTTAATCCGGGCTGTGACACTATCGATTTAAGTCAATACCAATTAAAAGATAATGGTGCCAGCTTAAACCTCACTGGCACTTTAACGGCGGGGCACTATTTCACTGTTGCAATCAATGCAGCGGGCTTTAACAACCTCTTTGGCTCAACACCCGATATCGCCCCTATGCCACTTAGCTTAGGTAACTCGGGTGACTATGTCCGCCTCACTAAGGGTACTGATGAAATTGATCTTGTCGCTTGGGAAGGCGGAGTTGCAGGTTGGAGTCTAAATGTTCGTGATGTTTCCCTTGTTCGTACAACCAGCATTAACAGTAAGTCACAAGCTGATTGGGCCGCCAGTAACAATGCCGGTACGCCAGGAAGCGGTAACTTAACGTCCCAATGTAATACCGGCGGTGATAATGGCAGCGGTTCCACGCCACCAGCAACGGCTGACAATGTGCTTGAACAGGGTGAGAGCCAGCTCAACCTAAGTGCAGCCCAAGGCCAAGTACTCCAATTTGTTGCTGATATTCCTGAAAACGCTACGGATCTCAGTTTTACGATGAAAGGTGGCAGCGGGGATGCCGATTTGTATGTTCGTTTCGGTAACGAGCCGACGACAAACCAACACGACTGCGCCCCTTACCTTTCTGGAAACAATGAATCCTGCCCTATAGCAAATGCCTCTGCAGGACGTTATTACGTTAATATCGTCGCTTATCAGAGCTTTAGTGGCACTAGCTTAACAGCTAATTATACAATCACAACAACACCCACAGATCCAGATAACGGTACTGGCGGAAATACTGGCGGCACAACACCTAATCCTGATGGCTATAGCTTTGATAGTTATTATGCGAATGCGATAGGTAAAAGCGGAACCACACTGAAAACGAGTTTGAATCTGATTATTCAAGATCAAACCCACTTCAGCTATGCGCAAGTCTGGGATGGGTTGAACTACACAGACGAAGATCCAAATAACAGCAACAACGTAATTCTACTTTATACCGGCCGCTCAGAGCCGAAAACCAATCGTGCAGGTATGAGCAGCTCACTCGATGCTTGGAATCGAGAACACGTCTGGGCAAAAAGCCATGGCTTCCCCAATAGCAGTCAACACGCTTATACCGACCTTAACCATTTACGTCCTGCGGATGTGACAGTCAACAGTACACGCGGTAACAAGGACTTCGCCTTAGGAGGAACGCCTCTGAGTGAAGCACCGGCAAACAAAACTGATAGCGATAGTTTTGAACCTGCCGACATGGTCAAAGGCGATGTCGCACGTATGGTCTTCTACATGGATGTACGTTATCAAGGTGGGGATAACAGTGGAACTCCAGACTTGAGCATAGCCAAAGGTATGACGGGTGAAGGTGAACCGCTACTCGGCGATCTCTGTACCTTGTTAGGCTGGCATATCCAAGATCCTGTGAGTGACTGGGAACGTCGCCGCAATAATCGCGTTTATGAGCTACAACACAACCGCAACCCGTTTATTGATAACCCACAATGGGCAGCTGATATTTATAGTGCCTCATGTAACTAATCTTTAGATCTCGTCCTCATGTATAAGCCCGATCTAATGTCGGGCTTATTACTTACGCCAAAAAACACATTGAGTGGTTAATTTATATAAAAACATCCAGTCAACCTTAAAGACAAACAATATCAATAAGTTAGAAAATTTAGCAATTGTATTAAACCTCACGCAGAATAGCCTCCAATCTAAAATACTGCAAAATAACATGACTACCGCGTCATAAGAATATTACTTATTAAACTCTAAAGAAAATTACCCTATATTTCAGAACCATAAATGGCATGACAGCTTTTTCTTATTCGTTCTGTAGCGAAATACCCATTCTTTGCTAAGCTTTTGTCGGCGTTTGTTAGATTCATTAATTTAAGGAGAGAAGACATGAGTAATAACTACGTTTACGCCTCTTACCAAGGTTCGCAACAAGGGGTAACTGTTCGTGACTTAGGACTGGATCAGCTTTCATTCATTAATACTGGATTCGATATTAATGGGATAGCCGCCGGTGCAGATAACGATTTTTATGTCACTGCAGCAAACAATATCTACCACTATAAGACAGATGGGACTCTGATTTCACAGATGACCTTCCCTGATAGTGGTGTCATCTACACTAGCTTGACTGTACGCGGTAATCTGCTGTTTGCAGCTTATAAGGGATCACAGGTGGGAGTAACACTTCGGGATCTCAACCTTAACCAGATTTCCTTCTTTGCCACCCCCTTCGTAAGTAGCGGGATTGCAACCAACTCCAGCCAAGATGTGTATCTAACCTCGGGTAATCATATCTACCGTTACAAAACCAACGGAACCCAATTGCAAGTGATGACCTTCCCAGACAGCAGTATCAATTACACCGACGTCAGTGTACTGGAAGACCGCGTGTATGCGTCTTATAAGGGTTCACAACTTGGGTTTACCGTGCGTGATTTAAATTTAAATCAGCTATCTTCTTGTAATACTGGGTTTGATATTAGCAGCATCGCTGCTGGTGCCAGTCACAATGTTTACCTGACATCTCATAACCATATTTATAACTATTCAACTAACGGTAACTTATTGGCCGATATGAATTTCCCTGATACTGGAATCAATTATACCAGTGCCTCAGTGGTATTCATAAGCCTGACTTAACACAGTTACTCAGCTTGAGCACAGGCCAGTCCTTTTCTGGGTTAACCTGTGCTTTTTTGTATTTAAATTTCGCACGCCCGACGACACCAAGTTCGCGCCATGGAATACAGCAGAAATTAACAAATAAGCATAAACCAAGAGTTCGGGAACGAACTAGCAAGCTCACTTCTGCCTGTGCTCTACTTACAAATCCACTCGACACCATTCTAATGCGTTTTCAACCACTGTTTACGACAGAATTTCAATGAACATGTTTCTTCGACTAGGATAGTATTCCTTGTAATATAATGCTTTCACTCATGTTGAAACCCA
This sequence comes from Shewanella sp. SP1S1-7, assembly GCF_031932105.1. Classification (NCBI taxonomy): domain Bacteria; kingdom Pseudomonadati; phylum Pseudomonadota; class Gammaproteobacteria; order Alteromonadales; family Shewanellaceae; genus Shewanella; species Shewanella sp. SP1S1-7. Next base: position 58,679 of record NZ_JAUOEU010000008.1, on the reverse strand, counting down.
AGGACGATAATGTATACACCTAAGAATATGGCGATGACAGATCAGCAGGCCATCACAGGTTTTATCACGCAAAACAGCTTTGGTTTGCTGGTTTCGAGCTCACTGAATGCGACCCATATTCCCTTTGTACTCGATGCAACTGTGGGAGAGAAAGGCGTCTTGTATGGCCATGTTTCGCGAGCAAACGCACATTGGCAAGAGCTTGAAAGTCAGCGGGTATTAGTGGTTTTCAGCGGCGCACACGCTTACATTTCCCCAACTTGGTATGATGCTAAACCTGCGGTGCCTACATGGAATTATGCGGCGGTGCATTGTTATGGTGTCGCAAGTCTGTTGAGTGATACCGAAACCCAAGACATGTTGGACAAGTTAGTGGCGAAGTACGAACCCAAGCTATTGCAAGATAAACAAATTATGCCAGATGAGTATCAGCAGAAACTGCGCCAAGCTATCGTCGGCTTTAAAATTGTGATTGATGAGATTCAAGCAAAGGAAAAGCTCGGCCAGCATAGATCCATTAGCGATCAACAGGGTGTGTTCAGCGGCTTAAGTGCCAGCCCCCATGCCGATGCGACACAATTAGCCCACTATATGAATCAACGAGATATCGGCAAAGGCAATGGCTGAGCCCATGCAGCTAAACCAATACTTTGATTAGTCACTTATACGTCTTCTGTAAAATCATTGAAAAGAAGACTTTAACGGCCTGCCCATATCTAAAACATTGCACCAATGACTAACCGTCAACCTGAAACGCTGCTAAATTACAGTCCTAACTCGCACGAATAAGGAAGCTGCATGCTCAATCCTGAACACAGTTACTGGCATGACACGCTTAAAGCCATTCGTCGTTGCGGTAGAAAACTCATTGAATTTGAACTGCTATTTACCTTAGTGTCGGCGGGCATTATCGTCCCGTCTTTTGGCTGGCTACTGCGCCATCTGATTGCCAAAACGGGCAATGTCACCATAACCAATTACGACTTAATCGCCTTCGCCATGTCTCCCTATGGCTTGCTATTTATGATCATTACCCTATTCAGCAGCTTTACCGTGTTTTTTACCCAGCGCGCTGGGGTCACGATTCTCGCCGCATCAGGGTTATACGATATTCCCATTGGCCCAGTGCGGGCACTGATTTTCGCCACGGCGCGCTTACCCGTATTCATTCGCCTTGGTTGCATATATGCGGCTTGCTTACTGCTGCTCAGCGTACCTTTTATGGGATTAGGGTATCTCATTTTCAGCGTGTTTCTACAGGGACACGACATCAATTACTACCTGTATTTCAAGCCAGTAGAATGGTATTTAGCCTTATCGAGCATGGCCTTCTTAGCATTACTCTATTTACTTATTAGCTTATATCTGTGGGCCAAAGCGGCCTTTTCCCTGACGATAATTGTCAGTGAAACAACCGATGCATTAACGGCACTCAAACGCAGTTGGCAGTTAAGCGCGGGCAATGAACGCGCGATTATGTGGCACGCGGCGGGATGGTGGTTAAGGATAGGGGCTTTGCTGTACCCCTTAATGCTGTTGATCTCATGGGGGGCCGATAGCTTACTCGACCGGGTTTCACTGACACTTTCGGCAGAATTAGCCATGTTGGCCCTCGTCTCTGCACTGATTTTTATGCTGAGTGCAACCTGGTCCTTACTCGGCATGTTTGGCGAAGCCTTTATCATCTTGTTGTTATACCGCCAACTGGGAGAGAAACCTGCAGGGTTAGAACGCCTTGGACGAGAGACAGTAAAAAAGACTTCAGAGCTGTCGATTTACACTCTAAGTGGCGTCTTGGTTACGACTTTTTTAATCATGCTGGGATTTGGAGTGTACGCCCTAAGCAGTGAGCCACAAAGGGATGAAATCCTCATTTCAGCCCACCGAGCGGGGGCCGCTAGGGCACCAGAAAATACCCTTGCGGCTTTGCGTTTAGCGATTGCAGAAAAGGCCGATTATGCTGAAATAGATGTGCAAACCGCCGCTGACGGCACCTTAATGGTGCTGCACGATGCGGATTTAATGCGTATCGCGGGCGATCCACGGCGAGTAGCCAATCTCAGCGCCAGTGAAATACAACAACTCGATGCGGGTCGCTGGCACAGTGCCGCCTTTGCAGGTGAATCCGTGCCGACACTACTACAAATGCTCAATGAGGCGCGCAATAAGATAGGTTTGAATATTGAGCTTAAATATAATCAAGCCGATCCCACCTTAGCGCAGGCTGTTGTTGCCCTACTGCAACAACAGAAAATGACACAACAAGTAGTGATTACCTCGCTCGAAGCAAGAGCCATTGAAGAAGTGCAACGACTAGACCCTTCAATCCAAACAGGGTTGATTGTCACCCAATCTATCGGCGACCCGATTAAGTCGAATGCGCAATTCCTAGCGATAAATCAGTCGATTACCAATGAGAAGTTTATCGCCAGAGCGCATAAGGGCGGCAAGCAAGTGCATGTATGGACAGTGAACAATCCACGGCAAATGCTACGCATGTTAGCACTGGGAGCCGATGTACTGATCACCGACTATCCACAGGAAGCGGTGGAAATACGAGAACAATGGCTATCACTGTCACCCGTTGAGCAGACGGCACTGCGCCTACGTTATGTACTGTAAATGCCGCAACGATTAGCTGGGCATAGCCTCAAGGCGCTTAGCTCTTCGCTGCAGTAACCAGAAGATGACTAATACTCCAAAGGAAGCGGCGAAGGTAGTCAGCGTCAGCGCAAAACCTTTGAATGACAATAGGTTTAAGCTAACACCATCTAACGCCAGCACAGCTAAACCCAGTGGCATTTGGATGGACACAGCGGTGAACCAATCGAAGGGGAGTTTCGGGATTCATTGTTATGGTGTCTCAAGCCTGTAGAAAGCTTCGACAGGCTATATTGAAGATTGTGATTGATATGATTCAAGCGAAGGAAAAGCTCGGCTAGCATAGACCCAACCCATTAGCGATCAACAGCGTGTTCAGTAGCTTGAGTACCTGCTTCCATGCCTATGCAGTTTGACTCACCGCTCACAGTAGGCGCTGAACATATCTACCGCAGCAAAGTTGTACTGACGCTAAATAGCCCTAGAACACTAGGGCCAATAGATACCATGCACTTATTCGTTAATAACCTAACGCACTAGAGCCCAGTATGCTTATCAAGCTTTAAAGTATTGATTATTGAGAAGGTGTAACCTAACTCGGTAAACATTTGCTCGATATTACGCTTAAAATCGATGGGGCGATCTAAATCGAGTTGATTAATAAAGAAGTGGTGTTTTGTCGGTATCTTAATCAGCAACTGTTTTTGATAGAAACAGGCTTCAACTTCGGCATTTAACTCGCGGCTCAAAGCCAACAGATTTTCCATCATCAAGGGATTGAGTAAGTAGCGCGCCTCGACTTGGTCGCTACTATAAACCTCAAAGCGCCGCTCGAACCTTACGTCCTCAAGCTTGACGCGCGACAGCTTAGTCTTAAAACCCTCAAGGCGATTTTTTAAACTGCCCTTATCAGTGACTAACAGCGTAGTACTATTGAATCTCTTAGGAATATTGCAAACCAGCAGCACACCATTGAAGATGGTCTCCCGCTGAACCGAGCCATTATCGTTCGCTTTAGTGTTGTAAGCATCGACCTCATAAAACTGAAACGGCACCTTGTTATAGGTTCCCTTAAGGCAATTTTGCGCATACTGCTTATCGGTTTTAGGCAGCAGCCCCAACTCAATAAAGGTCGAAAAATCGACCTTAGGCGCCCTCGTTAGCGCAAAGTCATCGCCAAAATACTTAAGGCTAATGGGATAGAGTTTTTCAAAGGCGGCATTATAGAGTTCATCGCTTTCCTTACCCGAGGCAATGACCGCTAACGCTATCACGGGAGCGGGCAGGAACGCGACAATCATCAAAGGCACAAAATAATCCATAGGCACCAGCATAAACTGGACCCCGAGCAGCCCGGCGAATGCACCCAAAATCACCGTGATGCATATGTAGTAGATTGGGGTGGTGAACTTGGCATTTTCACGCCGCCTTTGGTTCACGCCTTCACGCTTTGCTTCAAACGGACCGCATTTAGGGGCGACTTTTTGTTTGTAATACTTCTGAAAGGCAATACGGTGATCTTCGGGAATATCAAATTCAATCGAACTCATTGGCTCCTACTCTTACGATTCAAATCCATTTAGGCCAATGATTTTACATAATTTAGTGACCGAAAAACAGTTAAGCAGCCTGTTGGAAACAGTTACTAGTAATAAACAATAAGTAATACCAATCACATTAAATCTCTAATTTAGTTCAGAGCCTCACAGGCATTTCAATCCTAAAATCCAGCGTCCATTTTCAACTCGGCAATCCCTCATCTTATAAAATATAAAACCATCCATACAAAACACATTTACTTTGTTTGAACAATGTAAATTAAATGAGAATCGTTTGCATTTATGCGTTACAAGCTTAGAATCTCTGCGATTTTTAAAGCCTCTCTATAAAAGGACTTAGTTGTATGAAAGCTCATCCATATTCTCCTCTCTATTATGCTTTACTTCCCTTTTTATCCTTCCACGCAGTTGCAGAAGATATCCATAAGAAGACAGAAGAAGCCACTAAACTAGAGGTCATACAAGTTATTGGAACTAAACTCGATTTAAAACAAAAAGCACTTGAAATTCCTAGGTCTATTACTGTTATTACTGATAAATATATCGAAGATACCCAAGCGTCCGAGCTGACCGATGTATTAATGCAAACCCCAAGCATCAGTGTAAATAATAACGATAGGCCTCTTATGGGGGATATCAGTATTCGCGGTTTTGGAAATGAAAGGATTAACCTCCAAGTTGACGGGGTAAATTACAAACAGTATAGCGATGGAAGCAATACTAATGGTTATATTAGCCCGCTCGATTTAGACCCCAGTGTCGTTAAAGCAGTAGAAGTCACTCGTGGAGCCGACGGCATATCAGCGGGAAGCGGTGCTATAGGGGGACAAATTAAAGTTGTCACTAAAAATGCGTGGGATTATACCGCTGGAAACGCGGGGGCAGGCGTGTTAGTAAGAGCTGGTATGGGTGATGTCGACTCCATGCGGCGCGGTGGAATGACCGCTTACTATGCGACTGAAGATTTAGGTATCGCATTGCATGCCAATAGACGTACCTTTGGCGATGTCGAAGTTAATCCAAGGGATGATGAAGACTCACTTAGAGGTCAAACTGAAATATTAAAAAATGATGGCAAAAATGATGACCTGCGCTTAAAACTCAATTTGGAAACTCCAATAGGCCGTTTCGACTCGGATACCTTTTACACTAATTCCAAAATAGCAGAACTCCCCTTTGGTAATAACACTAATTGGATTGATCAACCCTTAAACGAAAGTGAAACGGGTAAGCGTTTAAGCCAGTCATTGGCCTATCACCTCGATAGCCACTCCCCTTGGATCAATCTGCAAGCACAAGTCTATTATCAAGACTACCAAAGAGTTCGCGAACAGCAAGGCAAGATCATACTCAACCCAACTGAATATCCATTCGATAAAAAAGATACTTTCGAGGATAAGAGCTTCGGCCTTAACTTGAGTAATGGCATAAGTCATGAAGTTAACCATTGGCGTGGTGAAGTTACTCTTTTTACCAATCTCGATTACAGCCAATTTCAAGACGAAGAATTTAATCGACTCACGAATACCAATGGCACTTACTATGGTAAAAGCCAAGGAGAAACCTTCGCTTTTGGCCTAAGACATGAATCTGATTACAGCACTTGGCTGAGCACAGAAGCAGGATTTCGCTTTGACTCCTATCAGAATGAATCCGATAACTACCCACAATTTGGTGAGAATAGGGATAATGCATGGTCAGCTAATGCAGGCTTAACCATTCGACCGACAGACTGGTTACGCCTCTATAGTCGCTATAGTGAAAGCTTTCGTGGGCCAAATTTAAGGGAGCTATACAAGAAAGATGAATGGATTTGTCATAGACCAAGCAAACAATGCTACAGCGAACCACAACCAGACTTAGAGGCCGAAAATAGCCGTAACTATGAAGTTGGATTTGGCTTAGTATTCAACGAACTTGCTTATGCTGATCGGCTCTTATTCAAACTAAACTGGTTTGATACCCAAGTCGAAAATTATATCGACACGGCACCTTATATGTACAAAATTGTTGATGGCCAAAAAGAACCTGCCTCCCCAACAGAAGCCACACACAGAGATTATTCCAGTAAAAATATTGGCATGCTCTATTCAAGCGGTATCGAAGCAGAATTGACCTATCAATATAATAATATTGATATGTTTGCTAATTACAGCAAAGTGAAAATGGATGTCGAGGGCATGCCCAACTTCTACCTAGGCACCATTGAAGATATTCGCCAGCCCTACAACCGCGCCCCCCAAGATAAAATCAATCTAGGGATTAGCTTGCAGCTGATATCACAACTGAGACTGTCATGGACATCGAGTTTTGCTATGGATATGACCCGTCTTCCCGAAGCACAACTCAAAAGAGGGATGGATGCAGAAGGCTATCAACTTCACAGTGTATACCTAACTTATCAAGCGCCTTGGTTAGCGAGCCTAGAACTCAGGGCAGGTATTGAGAATCTTATGGATGAGAATTACTCAGTTTGGCCTGATGATGAGGAAAAAACCTTACCTGGACGTAACTACAAACTGGCACTCAGTTATGAATTCTAGAAAATGCATCAACGAACACTATCTTCTGACTAAATTGTAAATTCACAAAATCAAGGCCATTGAAAACAACTTTAATGGCCTTATTTTTTGGTCTTCTCAATTTTTTAGCTCAACCTCGCCTCGGAGCGCTTAGCTCTGCGTTGGAGCAACCAAAAGAGGCTTAGCACCCCAAATGAAGCGGCTAAGGTGGTCAACGCTAGAGCAAAACCTTTGAATGATAATAGGTTTAAGCTAAAACCATCTAACGCCAGCACAGCTAAACCCAGTGGCATTTGGATAAACACAGCGGTGAACCAATCGAAGGGAAGTTTAGGAAAAATCCTGTGGTAAGCGTAAAGCACTAAACCTGCTAGCAATATCAGCAAACTCGCATCGTGAGCCCCTAACAGCAGGTACTCCACACTGTTCGGCGTAATCTTGGGCACTGCACTTAACATATCCAGCATATAACCCGCGCTAGCAACTAATGAGAAACTGATAAAACTCAATAACGCTAATAAGATACCAAAACCAAATGCGGGTAAATATTTCATTTATCTCTCTCTATTCGCAGCTGAAAATACGCAGTCTCATCTCCCAAAAAACCACTGCATAGAAACCACAGGATAGAAAAGGGACTGTAACTACAATAACAGCCAAAATTTCCCTTAGCTATTAAGACCATAGTCTTATGGCTAGCACAAACCCGTGCGCGATATACGGTGAGCAAACAGGTAAAACGCAAGCGCCAAATGTTAATTCACTTATTTATCCGCCTGATATTCAGCTAACTGTTTACGGTATTTGTCTTGGAAGAATGGATGGTCCGTTAACTCAAGCGCTTGCTTTTCATACTTAATCGCTTCAGTTCGCTGACCTTGGCTCGCATAGACACTTGCCAATGCATGGCTGGCCTCGAATGCTGTTGGGATCGCCTTTAAGGTTTGCAGATAAATGTCGATAGCTTTGGCAGGATCAGTCGTCTCGAAGGAACTTGCCAACGCGATAAGCGAATCGATAGCGGGCACATCAAAACCATATTTGTCGTTCGACAGGGTTTTATAATGCGCCAAAATAGCGGCTACGCCTTGACGTGATATGGTCGAGTCAGGCTTAAGCACTTGGTGTACATCGTTAAAAATAGCTTCAATACCATAAGCCGTCGCCAAAATAGGTTGCGTCATATAGTAAGTGCCATCGAAGCGCTTGATGCGGTAGTCGAGAGAATCCGTGGCGTTCGCTTTGATGATGGCTTCAAGCTTGGCAAAGTCAGCTAACTGATTTTGTTCGAAATCACTGTCGCTAGTGCTCATAAAAAGGAATCTTGGCTTCCCTTTCATCCCTGCGAACTTCTTTGCAGCATCTGCCATTACAAAAGCGTAGTTATCATCCAGTACCGGACTTGCGGCGATGTAAGCATTAAATAAGCTTGGGCGATTCAAAAGCGTGTAGAGGCTAAAAGTGGCATTGCCAGTGAAGCCATTAAGGATCCGAAAACCATTTGTGCGATATTGTTTGTCGATGGCGAGCAGTAGATCTTGTTCCATAAAATCCAAAAACTGCTGATTTTCTTGCTGCTTAATGGCTAAAGTTTTTAACTCACCTAAGCCTGCATGATCATCTGGCGCCGTCACGATAATGGTTTCCAGCCAAGGCCAGCCACCGTTATGACTCATCCAGTCTTCCATTCCAGCGAGATAGCCATGGCTACGAGGATGTAAATCCACCAGCACCACATAGCGTTTATCCGCTTTCGATTGGTAACTCGCTGGTAATGTCACCTTAAAGTCAGCGGGCTCAGTTAACAGGCTCGAACTGACCTTTAACATCTGTGGTTGAGCGGGAAAGGTATTATCGGCATTTGCTGACACACTGAAGAATGCAAAGCAGTAAATCACCAGCAGAATTAATAGCGTACGCATAAATTTCATTCCTTGAAAATCAACTATATAAGTATCAGTCGAAGTTAACACCCGTATTCTTGAAAGTAAATCCGATATCACGGCCTAACCCTTTCGCCAAACACATACCCAATATTAGCCATTCCCATTTTGGTTGTGATGGCGGTGGTAAGACTCGCGAAATAGACTAGCCAATTTCACCAATAACGCTTAGGATCGGAGTTGCATTTTTAAGCCAACATATTGTGGAGTATCAAAACATTATGGGTATCAGAGCCATAGTCGTAGACACAGCAGGCACCACGACAGACCTAAACTTTATCCAAGATGTACTATTCCCCTATTCTGTCAAAGCCTTGCCAGACTTTTTAGAACAGAACCAACACAATGTATTGGTTGAAAACTGTATTTGTGACACTAAAGATATCGCCCTAGAGCCAGATGCGGACTTAGCACGCGTGACTGAAATTTTGCAGCAGTGGGTCAGCGAAGATCGTAAAGCAACACCGCTCAAAACCCTGCAAGGCTTGATCTGGAAGCAAGGCTACGGCCATGGCGAATTTAAGGGCCATATCTTCCCTGACTTTATTGAAGCAGTGAAACGCTTTAGCGCACAAAATCTGCGTATTTATAGCTTTTCATCGGGTTCGGTCGATGCGCAAAAACTGTTGTTCAGCCACAGTGACGGCGGTGATTTAACCGAGATGTTTAACGGTCATTTTGATACCCGTACCGGCAACAAATTAGATAAACAGGCTTACTGCAATATCCTCAACACTATCAGCTTAAGCCCTAAGCAAGTGCTGTTTGTGTCTGATGTGATTGAAGAATTAAAGGCTGCTGAAGCTGCAGGCATGATGACCTGCCAAATGGTACGCGATAGCAAACAGCGCACTGGTGAGTTCCGTAAAATCAGCAGCTTCGATGAGCTGCTGATTGAATAACGTGATTGTTGAAGAACGCAATAGTCGACTAACTCAGCCAAGCTGATTTAGCCAAAAATGAAAGCGACCTTATGGTCGCTTTTTTATGGGGCAGCTTATTTGCCCTTTTCCGTCAGTGGAAACGCGGCCGAGATACACTTTTTCACCTCAAAACGATAACCATAATCCGCTTTCTTATCCGGCGTTATCTGCAAAATCTCATAGTCATTTAACTCGATCACATTCGACTCGGCTGGCTTTTCACAACGCGAACGGCTATTGGCTTCAAGCGCAAAGGCAAACGTCGCTAACCATTGCCGCACGAGATACTGATATTGCGCCCGCACCGACGCATAGGTTTGCTTGCGTTCCGCTTCTTCGCGCTCATCGGCGGTTTGTTTATCAGCCGGTTTGTCGGCTTCAAGCTCGGGCTTAATCTTAGCTAACTCAGCAATCGGTGCCGTCAGCACATCGGTCGTATGCGGCATAAGCCCTAATGCTGGCTCGACGGGATTATGTTCAGAGGCTTCTTGGGTTGTTGTAATAAAGTCCGCAAACGAGGTTTGAAGACGGGTTTCTAAATCAATCAGTAAGCTCAAGTGATATAAAACCACAGTCGCTAGCACGATGCGGATCATAAAGGTCGTTTTACGAAATGAAGTATGCGAGGTAAGCCGTAACGATTTGACACCTAAAGGTTTAAGCAAAAAAATTAAGACTAAATAGATGGGTATAATCAACTGCAATGCCAGCAGCACAATTGCGCTCACCATTAAAAACCAAGCTGGCATATAGAGTAAAATCGCTAAGTTATGGGTGTAATCCAGATGACTTGCCGACACCCCGACCACTTCGTTAACTATAGCGCCAGACCAACCTAAGGCAAAGTTGGCAATAATAGCGTAAAACAGCAACAACACAGCCTTGCCTGCCAAACTGTGCCAGACCCGCTCGAACACGGGCCAAAACTCGATGGCCATAGCAATAACCGCAATCACGGCGACCACACCCATCAAGTCAGTACTAAAGGCCAATATCAAGGCAATAAGATACAGCTTTTGCGCAAAGGATAACTTAGCAAACCCTTGGCTTAGGTAGCGCCACAACTTGCTCAACCCTAGCTGGAGCTCGCTAGGCAAAGGCTTGATGACTTGCCGTAAGTGCTGGCGGGTAGATTCAGTGTAACGACCTAAATTCATTATAATTTTAAATTCCGGTTGCGATTAAGACACGCTTGAGTTGCCGATGTAAGCTGCAAAATCTATGGCGACACTCGCGTCACCTATGCCAGTGTAGCGACTAACTTTGGCAATTCACTAGCAAAATTTGCCGAGTCCTCCCTTACGGCGAAATGAATCTCCCACGAGATTCTATGTCGATGATGCGGAGCAGACATATCGTTTAAAGGGATTTAGAAGTAATAGCTATGAGTAAATCAAAGCGACCTTAAGAACACCCCATAAGGTGTTATGAACCTAACTCAGAATAGATTCAAACGACACTTAACTCCCGCTCGGCAAAGACAGCTTTCGCGACAAACATGCCATTCAGTGCTGCGGGGAAGCCAGCATAAACCGACATTTGCAGTATCACTTCGACGATTTCCTGCGGCGTACAACCGACATTCAACGCGCCGTTGATATGGACGTTAAGCTGCGGCTGGCAATGCCCTAATGCTGTGAGCGCGGCGACAGTGACTAACTCCCGCGTCTTAAGATCGAGTCCTTCACGCTGATAAATATCCCCAAAAGGATATTCGATAATGTACTTGCCCAAGTCGGGGCAAATATTTGCCAGACTGTTGATCACTTTCTCGCCCGCCTCGCCGTCGATTTCTGTCAGCTTAGCTAAGCCCTGCATATACCTTTGATTACCCATTTTTAACTCCTGTTGGATTGGACCACAGAAGTCAGCTTACGCCTTAGAGTTAACTCTAAGTCAACGGCTGATTGATGAATAGCATAGGCAGCCCTTTGATTGAAGTAAAAAGACAACAGAGGCAGATATAAGTTAATACTATTAATAAATTATGACCTAAAAACACAACTTAGCGACTCAGCCGAATCTCTAAGCTTAATCACTGAAATGCGTTTGGTAATAACGGATTTTTTGCTCAAGGGCGATCAGATGCGCCTGCTCTTGGCGAATACGATCGGCCAATTGTGCGGCATGCTGCTCAAGCAATTGCTGCCGCTCGCCTGCGGTTGTATCGCCTTGAGCACGCAGCTCGGCATAGGTCAAAATCTGCTTTAGCGGCATGCCCGTTTCTTTTAAGCGATTGATAAACTCAATCCATTGCGCCTCTTTTTCCGCATAGTCGCGGTGCCCGCTCGCATTTCGCACCACAGACTGCAGCAGGCCAATTTTCTCGTAAAATCTGAGCGTATGCGCCGACAATCCAGTAAGTGCAGCAAACTGACCTATGTTCATAATCTAACGATCCGCAGGATGGTTAACACCATCATTCGTGGGCACATTTTCCAGATCGAATGGATTGACCCCTTCGAGGCAACCAATGTTGTAACCATATTCATGGGGATTGGAACGCCGCTGGTGATGGGTGTAAATGCCGCAGTTGGAGCAGAAGTAATGCTTCGCGGTTTTGGTATTAAATTCATAGCATTTCAGTACATCATCACCCTTGAGGATCTTAATCCCCGCCAGCGGAACCGAGCCGACAATCGCGCCCTTACGGCGGCAGATAGAACAATCGCAGCGGCGAGGATTTTCAATGCCATTAGGCAGCGATAATTGCAACACCACAGCGCCACAGTGACAAGACGCTTGGTGTTCAGCTTGAATATGGGTGTTTCCGACTCGTTTAATCATGCACTGCTCCTTGCTTCGCTTAATGTTATCGCTAAATGCCTATAACGCCATGGCTTGTCGCTTGTTCTTTATGCTGCTAGTCTGACCATCTTAAACGAGCGTTTCAACTCGCATTTTTAGATCGGCAATTCAATGCCAAACACACTGGAAAACACAATGGAAAAGTTTCTCGCACAGCACCCTATAGTGACCGAAATCCCTGTGGCTTGGGGCGAAATGGATGCGTTGCAACACGTCAACAACGTCGTCTATTTCCGTTATTTTGAGACAGCACGTATCGACTTTTTCAATCGCCTATTCCCGCTAGATACCCTGTATAAATCAGGTATTGGCCCGGTGATCAGCGAAAATCAGGCCCGCTATAAACGCCCAGTGACCTTCCCCGATACTCTATTAGTGAGTGTCAGCATTAGCGATATTCACAGCGATAGATTTACCATGCATTATCAGGCTTTTAGTAAACAGCAGCAGGCAGTAACCACCTTAGGTACTTCAGTCGCGGTGATGTTTAACTTTAAAACCGGCAAAAAGGCCGACTTACCGGCAGAACTGCTGGCGATTCTCAAACAGCACGAAGTCGCTTAAGCTAACCAAATCGATAGCTAAATTGCCAGCACACTTTAAGCCACTCCTTGAGGGAAGAATGTATGTCAGATAACGAAAATATTGAGATAGCTATTGAACATCAACAGGATAGACAGCGTTTTATTATCCCTGTCGATGGCTATGAAGCCGTGTTGGAATACCAATTATCAGGCAAGGATATCGATTTTAGCCGCACCTTTGTCCCCAACGAACTGCGCGGTAAAGGACTTGCCGAACGCTTAGTTCGCCACGGGCTTAAATGGGCAAAAAGCCAAGACTTGGCTATCCAAGCCAGCTGCTGGTATGTGCAGAAGTTTTTGAAAAATTAGACTTAAAACATAAGCAAACACATCGCAGCAAAGGAGTGCCGCTAAATGACAGTCGCCCTATGTCGTAAAAGTTTACTGCTTGTAAGCTTACTTATCTTGTCCGCCTGCCAACAACGCCAAGCCATTCTTATTACCCAAGGTATTGAACCCTTTAAGGTAAAAGCCATTGAAACCGCCTTGATCCAATCTGGCTGGCAAGTAAATCAGAGTACCATCGCCATTCCGGCAGAATTCCCTAATACGGCCATTGCCACCAATCCCGCTTATCGCGATTCCCAAGCCATCACTGAGATAGAAAATATCCTCAAAGGCCAAGGTTTTGCCGAACCGACAGAGTATAAATTTGCCGAAGGTAAGCACTTTTTCAGTATGAATAATATCGGTATTTACTTACGTAACAGTGAACAGGCTTTGCAACCTTTACCACCAGACTTTATCAGAACAGATCATTGTACTGCGGGTGATGCAACCCTGAATCTTTCGCCTCAAGGCCAAGCCATGCTCGAATACGAGAGGCCCATTAATGATAATTTTGAATTAGAACAACACACAGGAACTTGGCAATTCGATGGTGCGCAACTCAGTGTCACATTAGACCGAGCCCAGCAGGTGTTTAAGTTAACCCACGAGCAAAGGCCTATTTGGCGTGGTCTCAGCCCTGCGGATATCTACACGCCAATCCAAGATTCTGATTTTAAAGTGCTTAACTGCACCTTTTTGCTTATCTATCTTGAGTAGGTCCTTAAGCCGCATCCGAGCTTAAACCTTTATTTTTACATTTAAAAACACTTGTACTGTACAGAGCTAAATCCAATACACAGGGTAATGGCGCTTGGGATCGGTGGAGAGGTTATTGACTACCAGCGCGACCAGTAAGAGTAATACTGAGCCGAGAAATACTGGCATTAGCGCGTAGAGAAAGCCGAGTTGATGTACGTTCTCACCGCCTATCACGGCAATCAGTGCCGTTGCACCGCCCGGTGGATGCAGAGTGCGAGTCAGGTACATGAATGCGATAGACAGGGATACTGCTAAGGCGCTGGCTAGCACCACATAATCGCCACACACTTGGTACACTGCGACCCCAATTAAGGCCGATAACACACTGCCGCCAATCAAGTTACGCGGCTGAGAAAACTCTGCCAGCGGTGCGCCGTACACCAGTACAGCTGAAGCGCCGAATGAACCAATCACAAACATAGTACCGACGAGGTTTTCGCTCATATAATTTGCGAGACTCGCGACCAAGTAAATGCCACAGAAAGCTCCAACCCATGACCACACAATCTTTTTAAGTGGCTGTCTTGGTGGGCAAATGTCCTTCGAGCGCATGCGGGTAAAATAGAATCTCATGGTTAATCCGAACCGATAAAAATGAGGCGATACAGATAAGTGATCTGCATCACAGTTAACGGGTCGACAAATTAACGCTTCAGCAGCGCAATTGCAATTGCGCTGACCGAGAGACGGAAAAGATTAAGCACTTTCACCATTCAGGTTGGCGAGCATTTCGCGGATATCTTCAGGAATAGGGCGACTCTTTTCGCAGCTGTAGTCGTAATGCACCAGCGTAGTTTTCACCTCAGCGGTTTTATTGCCGACTTGCCAGCAGGTTTGCGTCAGCTCGAAACTGCTATTGCCGATACGGCTGACATAGGTTTTCACCGTAACGCTCTTGCCGTAATAAGTCGGCGCGATAAAGGCCACGGTAAAGCCGGCCACGATAAGATTCCACTGATGTAAATCCAACTCTGGATTAAAAATCTCGAAGATTGGTGTGCGCGCGGCTTCGCACCATACGGGGATCACTGTGTTATTGATATGGCCTAGGCCATCGGTTTCTGTGAATCTTGGGTGGATTTCGAGGCTGTATTCGGTAACTGACATTCGGGCTTCCTTTTTATTGTTATTCTATAAACTGATGAATTTAATGCTTATCGCGATTAAGCTACCCGCACCAAATTCATCCTTTATCCCAAGCCTACCAGACCCTAAAGGCTAAACAAACCTAGACCTTAGAATTGGCAACTGGCAGTTTCTGCCGTTTGCTTGCCATTGGCATCATACTTTTTCATGCATCCTGCCTTACCCATATCATAAATTTTTTCATATTCTAACTTGCCACTATTGTAGGACTTAAACACGCCATGGCTTTTTGGGTTTTCTAAGTGATAAATAGTGCGACCTTTGACCATTTTAGAATGAGCAGCAAACCCTGGGTCTTCCTGATAGATCACCCCCTTGATATAACGCTTATGGACCACATGCTGTTCATCAATGCGCAGCATTTCTTGCGCGATTTGGCCATTAGAGTCGTAACAGACTTTATCCACGGCATAATTGCTATCTAACTCTTCAATACAATTCACGGCACCGTTATCAAAATATTCCCGCTGTATACCACAGCGCGCAATGGCGTTATCCCAGTAGTAAGGTTCACCGTTCCAGGTTTCGCCTTCTTGCTGGCAGTAGTTCCAAAAATGCTTTAACTGGCCATTCGGATAGAAGCTGTAATGGGGGCCAGAGAGACGGTTATTCACCAGCTGACCATATTGAGAGAGTGAGTATCCACCATCTGTGGAATAACTGATACTTGGGCCGTATTCCTTACCCGCTTTAAAGGCCTTCATATACTTTAAACGGCCGTTGGAATCGAACTGATATTCTTTATCAACTGACCCATTAGTGTAATAAGTTAATTCGGATAGTAGACCGCCGCGATACACTCGCTGCTCACCATCTTTAATTGAGCTAGTCTCAGCATTTTTTGAGTTTAACACGCCCTCACAATCGCCTGTGTAAGGCTCTTTTCGCATCATGCATTCATCCTGCGAGGGTTTAAGCTTAACGGCTGCATTAAACTTATACTGACTCAACTCATTGAGATCGCCGTTAGGCTCGAGCCACATTTGTGGGCCATCTAACTCGCCATAACGATAGTTAGCAACATTGCTGACAGCATTTGGGCCTGAATACCATAAGCTTTCACCGTGGAGTCGGCCCTGATCATAATGTTTAAGGGCAAACATAAAATTATCTTTGTTGAATAACTTTGCCTCACCTTGACGTAGGCCATTCTCATAGCTGACTTCAGTCTTGTAGAGATAGGTAACAGATTGCTTAGTGGTAAAAGCATCGTTAGCATCTGGCGTTCGGATATACACCCAAGAGCCTGAACGTTTACCATCGAGGTAGCTGCCTTCACCCGTTTGAAAGCGATAATCCCCTTGGGTGACCTTTTCCACCCAAGCGCCTTGTTTTACGCCCTTTTGGTATTGGCCTTTGCTGCCATCGGACTCAAGCCACTCACCATCTTTTACGCCATTGAGATAAATGCCCTTTTCGGACAACTTCTTCGCGCCTTCGGTGCTCGAATCGTAATCTGGGGTATAGATTTCACTCGGGCCATCGGGCACGCCCTTGTTATAGTGGATAAAGCCGTAGTTATCGGCGTCATCCATCATGGACTGCAACACCCATTTACCCTGCTTTTGGCCGTCGAGGTACTCGCCTTCCCAATAGGTTTCACGGCTGTCGGCTTCAATCCACTTACCCACTTGCTTACCCAGCTTATAGTCACCGGCATACATCACACTGCCATTACGGGCATCGTAGGCGGCAAAGTGACCATCAAGCTCACCTTGCACATAATGAGCTTCACTGGCAACACCTGCCCAAGTACTACCCATGCTCATAAATTCATAAAAAGCGCCGGTACGCGGAATTTTGTCGCTGCCATTTTTAAGCCAATCGATGTCATCGGCCTCGTAACCAATAGCCACCAGCATAAAGCCGCCATCTTCTTCGACATAGGCACTGCGATCAAAAGTCGCGACTAGACTGTATTTTCGTTCACGCCCCTCGGCATCTTTATCGGTGCGAGTCACGGGATAACGCAGCTTGTATTCCACTGCGGTTTTCACATCCGTCGACGTACCTTCAGAGTTTCGATAACCGATTAAGGTTGGTTTGAGCTTAGATGACCCATCAAGAATCGCTTTGATGTCAGGATCTTGGACACCCTCAGCCTCATAGGTCATACGGTATTGCTGTGGCGGAATTTGGCTTAGCACTTTACGGACGCCGCCCACGGTAAATGTGGTAATGGTCGGTGCCACTGCATCGAGCACAACTTGTAGGCGCGGTAGTTTAGTCAGCTCTTCCCCATCAAAACCATAGCCGCGCAGGTGCTGACCATCGGCATCCTTGAGCATGACGATCACTTCTTTGGTGCCACCCTTATCGAAGTCATAGTAAAACACCGCCACAATTTCAGCGCGGCCGTAATCGTCAATGCGCACGCCTGGCGCATCGCCGTAGAGCATTTCGCTCCATACGTGCTGGTCTTTTTGGTAGAAATCGAGCCATTGGCCGTTAGGAAGATCCACGGGACCGTGAACCACTTTGTCGAAATCCGCCGCCACCGCAGCAGGAATGACCGCAAAAGAAGAAAGTAACACAGCACCGACAGCGGCGCATAAATGACGAATCGAAAGTTCCATTTAACTATCCTTTACACCGACACCTTGCGCCTCGTGCGCACCAGTAAACGGGGCGAATTTTAAGCTAAGTTAGGCGCTTCAGGGAAGTAGCAGAAACAAAAAAGGCCGCAATAGCGGCCTTTAGCAACAATGACTTAACAATCAGTTGTTATACATAGCATTTATTTCATGGGCATATTTATGGTAAATCATTTTGCGGCGCAACTTGAGCGTTGGGGTAATTAAACCCGCTTCCATCGAAAACGCTTCAGGCAACAGAGTGAACTTTTTAATCTGTTCAAATCCCGCCAGCTCATGCTGCAACTGCTTTAAGCGCTGCTCAAAATGTTCAACCACATGACTATGGCGCAGCAATTCTAAAGGCGACTCATACTTCAGCCCTTTGTCCTTCGCCCACGCTTCCAGTGACTCAAACGCTGGCACAATTAAGGCGGTCACATAGTTACGCGCATCGGCAATAATCGCCACTTGCTCGATAAAAGGACAACAGCCCACAGCGCCCTCAACCCGTTGCGGCGCAATATATTTGCCGTTAGAGGTTTTCATTAACTCTTTGATACGGTCGGTAATAAATAAGTTACCTTTCGCATCGAAACGCCCTGCATCACCGGTTTTTAACCAACCATCTTCAAATGCAGCAGCGGTATCTTCAGGACGATTGTAATAACCACGCATCACAGTCGCGCCACGAACTAAAATCTCATCGTCCTTACCCAGCTTAATTTCGATTTCAGGTAGGACTTTACCGTTTGATCCGGCAACACGATTGTCCAAGGTGTTACAGGTCACAGTGGCGTTTGTTTCGGTCATGCCGTACCCACAAAGTACAGGAATATTAATCGCATGGAAGAAGCTACCGACATTCACATCTAACGCCGCGCCACCGCAGGGCATAAACTTCAAACGCCCGCCAAGCACGGCTTGCAGCTTGCTATACACAAGTTTGTGGGCCAAACGCCATTGCAGCGATAACCATAATCCGCCCTTAGCACGACCTTGGCCGACTTCGAACTGACGCCCGCCAACGCGCATAGCCCAAGCAAACAGCCTCTTACGGCCATCGGCTGACTTGGCGACTTTATCTTGTACGGCACTGTACACTTTTTCGAGGAAACGCGGCACCACACACAAGGTATGTGGACGTACGGCGCTAATCGCCTCTTTCACTCTTTGGGTATTTTGCAGATAAACGTTATGACCGCCACGGCACAAAACGTAGAAACTCCAACTGCGCTCAAATACATGACTTAATGGCAAAAATGCTAAAGACACATCGCCAGCTTTAAAAGGCAAAATATGATCGTGTTGACGTATAGTCGAGGCCATATTGCGGTAATCCAGCATCACGCCTTTAGGATCGCCCGTGGTGCCAGAGGTATAAATTAAGGTCAGTAAATCATCGAGATTAGCCGCCTGTAAACGCTGGTTAAGCTCAACTTCTTGTGTCATCGCTTTCGCATCGCCCGCTAGCAGGGCATCTAAATGCCAATGCTGGAAAGCTTTGTCGGCTGCGAGTGCCACGCTGGCATCAAAAACAATCACATGCTCTAGGCTTGGGCATAAGGTTTGAAGCTCGCAGGCCATAGCATATTGCTTAGCATCGTCGACAAACATAACCTTCGCCGCGGCATCGTTAACGATAAAGCTCGCCTGCTCGACGGTACTGGTGGGGTAAATCGGCACCACAACGGCGCGACTTTTAAGTGTACCGACATCGGCACAGGTCCACTGTGGGCAGTTTTGCGCCAAAATAACGCAACGGTCTTGCACTTGTACGCCAAGTTCGATCAACACTTGTGCAATTTTACTGCTAATTTGGTCAAAGGCCTGCCAACTCACCTGATGCCAAGGAGCGGCCATTTCAAAACCTTCCAGCGCTATCGCGTCTTTTAAAGACTCGCTCTGCTGCTGTAATAGTCGAATAACATGATATTGATCGAGAGACATAAGAGACTCACCTTTTAGCTTACAAGTGTACCGCTTTTGCGCCATTCTACCTGAAGGCCAGCCAAAAACTAAGAGTTTTTGCTCTAATCTTGTGCAAGCTAAGTCCCAATATCGCAATCTATATCCGTTTAGCCGCTAATGACATCTCCCTTCCAGAGGGTTTTCTTGCCCCAAATCAGTACTATGCTGCCAAGTATCATTAAGAGCATATCCCAGATAATCCAATCGCCTAGATTGCCGCCATCGCGTAACGATGCAAGGCTGATGGACACCCACAGGGAATGCCCCGCGACAACCATCATAGTGAGCGTGACATGCAACACTCGGCGACACATACAGCCAAAACCTAAGGTCAAAGCGCAGGCCCAGTAAGTGCTGAGCACCAGATGACCTACTAACTGCATATTCAGATCATCACTGAGCCAACCCAGCAGCAGACTACACGCCAGCATAATGCCGACGACCACATTCAGTAGTCGTTGCTGGCCACGGCAAAAAGCCGCTATGAGTCCTTTTCGACCATCAAATCCTGGCATCAGCAATAAGGTTTCTGTCGAGCGCGAACGTTGCACTCGGCTCCAGTGCACCAGCGAACACATAATCACGCTGAACTGTGCCAACAGCAGTAACACGGGGAAATTCTGATGGAATTGATGCGATAACACCCCAAGCACTAGGCAGACTGCCGGTATAAGCAGCAATAAAATCGTCAGCATAGGGCCGATAAAAAAATTAGTGGGATGAAGATAACGCTCAAAGCGGCTCAAAATGCGCATCGATTGCAAATTTGGCAGCCAGAACCAGCCCATTTCGAGGCCATTGAGGTACACGGTTCTCGCCTCAGCACGCCAAGGTAAAGCACGGCAGGTACGGACAATAAGCGCACCTAATACCACCAGTGCAATCGCACTTAACCATAGAGAAATATAACCTGTAATCAAGGAGATAAACGGCACTAAAACAAACAATAAAAAGGAAGCGTAAAACCACTGAGTGCTGAGTAAA
Source organism: Shewanella sp. SP1S1-7 (assembly GCF_031932105.1). Lineage (NCBI taxonomy): Bacteria > Pseudomonadati > Pseudomonadota > Gammaproteobacteria > Alteromonadales > Shewanellaceae > Shewanella > Shewanella sp. SP1S1-7. The sequence goes on along the minus strand of NZ_JAUOEU010000008.1, from coordinate 37,976 downwards.
CACAGGTAAATAAAGGCAAAACTCATCACCAAGGCCAACACTAAGGTGGGTAGGCTAGACGTTGAACCCAGAGCTAAACAAAACAATACGCTTATGCCAAATACGCTGGTTAACACCGCTGCACTTTGGATATAAATATGGCGGCGATAATGGGGAATTAAATGGGCACACTCGCTCGCCATCAAACGTATGAGTTGCCACGCCACCGCCGCCGAGCTTGAAACGATTCCCATAGAAAACAACAATTCAGCACTGTCGCTTTTGCCCTGCAACGCTGTAATGCAACCTAAGACCATTCCCAATAAGCCAGTACCCAAAAAGCTCAAACTGCCGACATCAAAGCACCAAAGACGCAACATGCCTTTAAAAGGATTCATCAACCGCGCGCCTTTCATTTTAGCTGTCGGCGTGATGTTTAGTTCTGGCGCACTCATCTGTGTAGCCCCATAAAAAGCTGTTCCAGATTAAGGGCTTCGTTCTTTAACACGCCTGATATTGGCGCGCTGTGCTCGCCTAAATCCACCAGCACAGAATCACCGACACGGCTGAGCACAGTGACCGACTCAGGCAAAACTGTTGCCGGCGCGAGTGTGAGTAAACGCACTTGTTCCCGTAGAGCATCGATTTCTTTAAACAGCACTAATTCGCCACGTTTAATCAGCGCCACATGGCTGGCAACCCGCTCGATATCAGAGGTGATATGGGATGAAAACAGTACAGCTGAACCCGATTCGAGGGCGAGATCGAACAAATCGACCATAAATTTGCGCCGCACAATCGGGTCGAGACTGGCAACCGGCTCATCGAGGATCAATAGCTCAGGACGATAAGCCATCGCCATAATCAAGGCTAGCGATTGTCTTTGCCCCACAGATAAACGTTGCACCTGTTGGGTCACATCTAACTCGAACCGTACTAGCCAATCTTGTTCTAATTGCCTGTCCCAATTGGGATAAAAGCTGCGGTGTAAATCGAGGGCGCGTTCAATGGTAAACCCTTCATAACCAAAAGGTTGCTGCGGCACATAACCTAAGCGCTCCTTTGCTTTTGAGGTTAAGTTTTCGGGCGTTTCGCCTAAGGTAACAATACTGCCTGAATCCGGCGTGAGCACGCCTAAGGCACAGCGGATTAGGGTCGATTTACCCGCCCCATTTTGCCCTAATAGCCCAACCACCATGCCCGCCGACAAGGTTAACGATAAATCCTTAAGCGCCCACTTTTCACCTGCGCCTTTACCGCGAAAGACTTTATTCACTTGGCTAAATTCAAGTATTGGTGTGCACGCTTGGTCCATCGAATTTCATCCTTTTTTATTCTATTTATCGATAATAGACAGTAGGTTAACGCTAGTCTTGCCAGCGTTCATTTATCAATTGCATTAACTCAGACAGGCTGACGCCTAACTGTTTAGCCTGCGATAACAAAGCATCGAGCTGGGGTTCGAGCATGCTAGCCCCCGATGCCATAGTCTCAGTGCGCAGCGCGACTTTTGTCGCTTGGCCGCGGCGGCGTTCGAGCCACCCTTGATCGACAAGCTGCTGAATCGCACGGGAGACAGTCATAGGATTCACTGCAAGATGCTCGGCAATCTGGCGCACAGAGGGCAAGACATCATCCACTTGCAGTTGACCGCCCACAATTAAACGCACGACCTGTTCGTGTAATTGCTTGTAAATTGGTTCGCCACTGCTGGGGTTGACATTTAAAAGTTCTAACATTAGCCTTTACACACTGTATTAATACATTGATACACCGATACACTGGTATTTAAATTAACACACTCGTCCTGAAATGCAAAAAGGAAAGCGCGCATGATAGATAGCATGACACACAGGAAGTTAAGCCAAACCACTCAACGCCCTTCGCCCACTCGGCAACTGCATGGTACGGCTAATACCACGCTTGCCACATGGCGCACGCATATTTTAGGCTCGCGCATATTAAGCATAAGCGCACTTATGCTGGCGATGGCGAGTACGGCGACATGGGCGAGTGATGTAAAAAGCCAACAGACACAAGCGGCTGATATCGCGAGTAACATAGCGAATAACACCGACACTTGTTATGTAGAAGGTGTATCCGATCGCCTAAACTGCGGTTTTGTGACTGTGCCTGAAAACCCCAACAAACCCGATGGCAAGCAGATCCAAGTGCATTACGTGGTCTTGCCTGCGGTGAAAAACGTCAACCATGAAGAAGCCTTACTCGCCATTGCTGGCGGCCCAGGACAATCGGCCATAGACAATGCCGCGGGTTTTGATGCCATGCTGAGCAAAGTCCGCCAACAGCGGGATATCTTGCTGATCGACCAAAGGGGCACAGGCCGCTCGAATCTGCTGACCTGTGATGAAGGCGCGCAATCTCCACTGTCATTCGATGATGACAATGCCGACACTTTAGCCGAAACCCAAAAATGCTTAGCCAAAATCGATGCCGACGTCACCCAATACGGTAGCCTCAATGCGATTAAAGACTTCGAAGCCGTGCGCCAGCATTTGGGCTACAAAAAATTGCATGTTTACGGTATATCCTACGGCACGCGTATGGCGCAGCTTTACATGCGTTTATACCCTGCACACTTAGCCACAGTGACCTTAGACGGCATAGTGCCGATGCAACAAAGCGTGTTAGAAATCGGCGCATCGATTGATCGGGGTTTTGATTTACTCTTTAAAGATTGCCAAGAAACCGCAGCTTGCCATGCCCAGTTCCCTGAGCTGAAAGCCGAATTCGACCAAGTCGCGGCCTCACTCGCCAAAGCGCCTGTGATGGAAAACGTCTACGACCCTGTCACGGGTGAAAAGACCATGTTGACTATGACGCGCGGTAAGTTCTACGGCTCCATCCGCATGGCGCTGTATCAAGCCAATGTGCGCGCCTTAGTGCCCCATGCGATTCATCAAGCCGCGAAACACAACTTCCAACCCATACTCGGTTTGTATTCCCTCACTATCGACAATGCTGGCATGGCGATGGGTATGCACGCATCCGTGGTCTGTGGCGAAGATATGCACCGTATTACGCCCGCCATGCGCGAGCAGGCTCAGCATTCCTTTATGGGCAAAACTATGCTCGAAGGCTTAGAAGCCACGTGTGAAGTATGGAAAGTCCCCGCGGTCGATGACAGCTTTAGCGAGCCCATCAGCAGCGATATTCCGACCTTGTTGTTATCCGGCGAAATCGACCCCGCGACACCACCGAGTTGGGGCGAGCTAGCGATGGAAAAACTCACCAATGCCAAGCACTTTGTCGCCCCCTATGCGACCCACGGCGTGGCCTATCAATCCTGCGCGAATAACCTGATCGCCGATCTCGTTCGCTCGGGTTCCGTTAAGGATCTCGACGGCGAATGTTTAAAGAAAGATGTGCGCCGCAGCTTTTATTTAAATGCCAGCTCGGTAGAACCGCTTGATGCAAACATCAAAAAAACCACCGCAGATGATAACGCCAGCACTGGGGCCAAGGAGTAAGCCATGATCAAAGTATCCAATCTTTCAAAACGCATCGGTGACGTGCAGGCGCTCAATGACTTAAGCTTCGTCGCACAAAACGGCCAAATCACAGGATTACTCGGCCCCAACGGCGCGGGTAAAACTACCTGTTTACGCACGATTTTTGGCTTGCTGAAACCCGATAACGGCAAAGCAGAAATCGAAGGCATAGATGTCGCCATCGACCCTATCGGCGCTAAGCAGCAACTCGGATTATTCCCCGACCCTTTTGGTCTCTACGAACGCTTAACACCACGGGAATACATTCGTTATTTTGCCGAGCTAAGCGGCTTATCCTCTAAGGATGCCAAGGAGGCCACCAACCAAGTGATTGCGAAATTACGTCTAGAAGACATTAGCGATCGCCGCTGCAAAGGCTTCTCCCAAGGACAAAGGATGAAAACCGCCCTCGCACAGGCCATAGTCCACAGCCCGAGCAATATTATCCTCGACGAACCAACCCGTGGACTCGATGTGATGAGCACTCGCCTGCTGCGTGACATTCTTATCGACCTTAAGAATCAAGGGCATTGCGTGTTGTTCTCTAGCCATGTGATGCAAGAAGTCGCCGCACTGTGTGACCAAGTGATCGTCATGGCCCAGGGCAGAGTCGTCGCCATTGGTAGCCCCACTGAACTGTGCACCCAAACGGGCAAAGACACACTCGAAGAAGCCTTTATTCAACTGATCGGCACAGATGAAGGGATAGCGGCATGATGACTCAGCAAAGATTACGCCCGCTGGTTTTAACCTTTAAGAGCTTGATATGTAAAGACGTGGCATTTAAGAACATGGTTAAAGGAATGACAGCATGAATAAAATAATGGCTATGGTTCGTAAAGAACTCATCGACGCCGCCCGCGATAAGCGCTCTGTGATGGCGGGGCTTTATTACGCCATCGGCACGCCGCTGATCATGTGCGGCCTGTTTATGGTGTTAATTGGTCAGCTGACGAGTCCAGACGATCTAAAAATCACTATTACCAATCCCGATAATGCACCGGATTTAGTGCGTTTTTTGTCGAATAAAGGCATTAGCAGCGGTGAAGTGAAGGACAGTGAGCTTAAAGCCATAGAGCTTATCATCAGCCCCGAATATGCCGCGCAGATGAATCAAGGCAAAGGCGCCGAGATCACTATTGTTGCCGATAATTCCGATGAAAAACTGCAAAACTCAATTCGAAGACTCGAGAAGCAACTGCAGTCCTACAGCACAGAAATGGGCAGCCTACGGTTGATTGCCCGCGGTATAGATCCCCGCGTGATGCAGCCACTGAAGGTCAGTGTCCACGACCAAGCGACCACAGATTCGAAGGGCGGGATGATCTTAGGTATCGCGATTTTCACTATGATTTACTCGGTATTTATCTCGGGCATGAACCTCGCCATAGATACCAGCGCGGGTGAACGCGAACGTAACTCGCTGGCTCTGTTACTTAGTCATCCACTGACGACGCGCCAATTAGTGCTGTCGAAAATCATCGCTGTGAGTCTGTTCGCTTTGCTCGGTTTAGTGCTGATTTTGCTGGTGTCTAAAATCGCTTACACCTTTGTGCCTTGGCAAGAACTCGGTTTTAGCGTCAACATCACCACGGAATTTATGGCGCTGATGTTAGTGGTCGGCATCCCAGTCGCGTTAATGGCCGCTTGCCTGCAACTGTTTGTGTCTTTCATGGCGAAAACCTTTAAGGAAGCCCAGTCCTATCTGACTATGGTGCTGTTTGTGCCCTTAGCCTTGTCGATGGCCGCCAGCTACAACATAGCGCCAGACATGCTGCAGTGGCTGCCAGTCTCGGGTCAGCAACAGGCATTAATGGACTTTATCAAAGGTAAAGACTTGCCCATGTTGCAGTTACTGGTTTCGACCTTAGGCACACTCGCCATTGCGGTATTGCTGGCGTTTGGCATGGAAAGGTCGCTCAAGAGTGAAAAAGTGATCTTCGGTTTGTAGGATGCTTCGATTGATAAACTTGGGGCAATAAACTTTAACCGACAAACTTGGGAACGATAACCCTGTCGTTCCCAAGTTGAAAACCTCAATAGCTACGGGAGTTTGTTATGGAAAACGAATATGTCTTAATGGTGATTATGGTCACCTTCATCATAGGAATCAGTGCCACTGAGATGTTTAAGCACTATCTAAAGGCGCGCCAATCTGGAGTCGGCGCCGCAGACGATAGCCACCTTAAGGATAAAGTGACTCAACTCAGCCTACAAAACCAAGCGCTAATCGAGCGAGTGCAAGTGCTTGAAAAAATCGTGACAGAGCCAGAGTACGAGCTAAAGCAGCAGATTAATCAGTTATGAGCCCTAAACGAACAAAACAATAAAGCCATTGAATTTCAGTGGCTTTATTGTTTTTACAAGCTAGATAGAAGCTTACTTAGCCTTAGGCCTGAATGGTTTGATAACCGACTCATTGCACTCTAAATACGGGCCTTCCATCAAATCGATACAGTAAGGAATAGCGGGGAACACGGCATCTAAACATTCGCGAATAGATTTTGGCTTGCCGGGCAAGTTCACAATCAAAGAATCGCCCCGTAACCCTGCGGTTTGGCGCGATAAAATGGCGGTAGGAACAAACTTTAAAGACTCAGCACGCATCAACTCGCCAAAGCCTGGCATCATGCGATCGCAGACGACTTCGGTGGCTTCTGGGGTGACATCGCGTTTCGCAGGTCCAGTGCCGCCCGTGGTGACAATCAAGCAGCAATCCTGCTCGTCGGCCATTTTGATCAAGGTCGCTTCAATCACATCCTGCTCATCGGGGATCACTTGATAAATCGGCTCCCACTCGCTGGTGAGGTAGTCGTTGAGCGTGTCGATAATCGCCTTGCCTGAGATATCTTCATAAATCCCCGCGCTGGCGCGATCGCTTACCGTCACAATACCGATTTTTGCTTTGCTCATAGGAAATCCCCAGTGATGTTGAAATGAAACATGCCGAAATAAAAAATATCGACATCAAGCATGGAAGAAGCCGCTACAGCTTCGACCTTAAGTCGCAGCTAAAATAGCATAAATGCTCAGGAAAAGGGGCGACTAAAACGTGATGGGGTTCGCGCTCTGCCATTGAAAAATGGCGAGCGGAAAATCTAAAAGACAAAAAATCCAAGGCAAACTCAACAAGCCCACCTTGGATGTTATCGTTAATGCAGTCAGCTTTAGCTCACCTGCGAAAGTGTGGGCAAAGAAGGAAACGCGCCCTTTTGCCCGCAGGTAATCGCGCCGCAGCGAGTGGCAAATACCACCGCCGCCTCTAAGTGTTCTTTGCTTTCGAGCCTCTGTTTCAAGGTTAAATTGCCTAAATCGTATTGCAGATCTAAACCTAAGGCGAACAGAAAACCTGAGATAAAACTGTCACCCGCGGCCGTGGTATCGACGGCAGAGATTCTGGGGACGGGAACGCTAAACCTTTGCTGCGCTGTGATGCATTGCACTGGGTTGGCGCCATCGGTGACCAAAATCACCTCAACCCCTTGGGCGAGGCAGAACTGCAGATAATCTTCAAAGCTCTTATCCCGCGCCAGCGCTAAATAGTCCGCTTCTTCGCGGCTCATTTTCAGCACTTGGGTGTAACGGAAACACTGCTCAACCCGCTCGGCCAGTAAAGACGTATCCTGCCACAGGGATAAACGCAGGTTCACATCGAAACTCACTAAAGTCGCGAATGCATTGGCACAACGCGCGCCATAAAGGCTAGTGTTAAAGATGGCGGTTTCAGTAAAGGTATTCGAGCAAAGGTGAAAGATATCAATCCCCTGCCATGGGATATTGTCAAAATGCTGATTGCTGTAGCGCATATCGGCAGTGCCAGTGCGGTTAAACTCAAAGGTGCGCTCACCCTGCTCATCTAAATTCACCAACACAGTCGCGGTAGCGGCGCCCGGTACTTCGGCCAAATAATCGGTCGCCACACCCTGCTCCGCTAAGGCTTGCTTTAACATGACGCCGTAATGGTCGGCGCTGATGCCGCCAGCAAAGTAACTCTGACCGCCGAGTTTCGCGTAACCCACGGCCACATTGGCGGGCGCGCCACCGGCAATCGGCTGGTGATGTTTGCCCGTGGCATCGGTCGGCAGCAAGTCTACTAACACCTCACCGAAACTGAGTAATACCGTCATTTTCACTCCAACTTTGTATTCTATATTCTGCATTTTGTAGCAGGCAAAAAGCCCACTTTCATGGGCTGTTTTGGGCTTAGCATTTTTTCTGTAAAAACAGTTGCTGTAGCAAGATCCGCTTAGAACTCGTATTTAAGCGTCGCACTCGTGGTGCGGCCATTAATGGTACGGGCACGGATGATATTGTTATCAGGGATTGAGCCTTCTTCCGCTTCAGTAATACCCGTGACATTAAACAAGTTGTTGACGTTTAAAGACACACTCATGGCTTCGGTCAGATTGTAAGTCGCAAAGGCATTTACTTGGTTGTAGCCATCGAAACTTAAGTCATTATTATCTTGAGCATAAGAATCCGTAGTGCCGATTAAGTTAACGCCCACTGAACCTTGGTCAAAGTTGTAACGGCCCATCAAGGAGTAGATAAAATCAGCCTGTCTTCTTGGGGTGTTACCCACCACTTCTGGCGTCAATGCATCTTTAGCAATCTCAGCATCGGTCCAGGTCAGGTTGCCTCTAAAGTCGAAGTCACCGATGAAATAGGCCGACTCGATTTCGATACCTTTGGCTTTGTACTTACGGTCGAAGAAACGTTGGCTGGTAGCTTCAAAGTTTTGCTCTTCGGTTTCAGAGTAGAACGCTGTCGCAAACACAGACAAATCATCGTAACGGTACTTAACACCTAACTCATATTGGTCAACGATATCAACCGCATCTTCCTTCGCCACTGAACCATCGGCGCGCACCTTACCAAATAACAGACGGTCAGCATTGGCGCGGCCACCGTGGCTCAAGCGTGCAAAAGCAGCTAAGTCACTGGCAAACTGATAGTTAGCACCTAATGAGTACGAGGTGTAGCTCCAATCGTAATTTACTGGCTGAGGATTCGCATTATCAATAGAAGACACGCTCTGCTCAGGGATTGAAATCACCCCATCTAGATTCATATCCACTTGCGACTGCACGCTACCGGCGTAGTTACCGCTGGCATCACCACTGTCATAACGCACACTGGCATCGAGCGACAAGTCACCAAAACTCGAGGCTAACGCGAGATAAGGCGCTTTAATGGTGTAGTCGGTATCGTAATTACGTTGGCAACAATTTCCCCAGTAAGGTACGCCATAACCATAGAGGCCATTGTCAGAATACGCAGTACCATCGGCGGCAACCACATCTAATAGCGCGGCATTATCGCCTTTTACTTCCATCAGATATGAGTTCCACATCCAACTCATGCTGATGTTTTGGGTGGCGTTGTAATAACCTAAGGTCACGCTGGTGTCGTCGAAGCTTTTGGTTAATTTAAAATCGTTTACGATTGAGCCAAAATCATTCATCTGCACATCAAAGGTATTGATCCGCATGGCTAAACCGTCCATTTGACTACCAGCATTAGGGCCATTGGCGTAAATCAACTTAGCGCCAGTGCCTGCAATACTGGTGGCTATGTCGCTGCCGTTGGCCACTTCGGCTGGGAATGGCGCGATGAAGTTACCGCTCACGTCGGAGAAACGGAAACGGTTTTCCACCTGCCAATCGTTACCTAAATCGAATGAGGCTTCTAAGCCGACAGAATTAACCACAGGATTCATGCCATCGCGCATATCGCCACGGCGACGTTCGCCATCGGCACCTAAGCTCAAGGTTGATTGGAAATACGCAGATTGAATCGCATCGGATTTCGCATCAAAACCTGGGATTGAACTACCATCCGAGTACATAGGCATAGGTAAATAGCCTATGCTTTTATCATCTAAATGTTTGAAATACAGGCGAACATAACCCTTATCGAATTCTTTGGTTAAGTTAGCTTTGATCTGGCCGCCTTTGTTAGCGTTATAGCCAGCGTCGCGTGGACCTTCGCCCGTGCGCACAAAACCGCCCACATGGAAACGCAGGCTGTCGTTGATGCTAGTGCCGTATTCAAAGTCGGTACGGAAAGTGTCGTAATCTAGCCCAAGAGTGGTAGCCACACTGCCCGAATCCGAGGTGCCCGTTTTACTGATCACGTTGATAATGCCGCCGGGCGCATTACTGGCGGCAGTCGATGCCGAGCCGCCACGGATAGATTCAATGGTTTGCACTGTTGAATCTAAGCGTAAAAAGATGTCTGCGTTACCAAAGGCGATATCGCCAAACTGTAGGATTGGCAATCCATCTTCTTGAATTTGTAGGAACTTAGCACCACCAGACGCCACAGGTAAACCACGCACGGCAATGTTAGCGTTACCTTCGCCACCAGTAGACTCCACCTTCATCCCCGGAATAATACGAAATGCCTCGGCCGATGAACGTGGCGAGCTCACTTCCAGCTCAGCCAGTGACACGCTGCTGACTGACACACTCGAGTCCATAACACGAGTGCCGCGGGCAACCCCAGTCACGGTAATTCTTTCTAAACCTAACGCGTCTTTCTTGGCTTCTTCCTGTTGTGGTGCTTCGGCTGCCCAAAGGTGAGAACTCACCAACACGGCCAATGTACTTAACAAGAATTTCTGTGATGTGCTTTTTATCATTTTTATGTCCCCACCCATATTTGAGATGCAGCCCTATCTCCCCATGGCTGCATCTACCGAATTGTGATTAATCGAAGAACCATCTTAGTGATTGCTCAAGGCCATATCGAACTTAACCTCGAATCAACTTAATCGATTAAGTTAACAAGTTAGCAACTTGGCAACAAAAAGCAAGTGCGTTTTTTGCACAGTTTTGGTTCGCACTCTAGGTGTACTAGGTCAAAGTATTGATTAATTGAAGAAATGTGACAGAAAAATATTTTCTGTCACAACCCAAATTAGTGCGCTTCAGCCGTTAACAAATGACGGGCAGGATCTTTAACGAGATTAAATCCGCTCAGGAGGCATAACAAAATGGCAAAACCAGTGGCGAGGTAGAAGCCATATTTAACATGGCCGAAGATATCGCCCACTAACCCCATCAACAAGGGACCAACGGCGGCGGACACGGCAGTAAAAAACAGAATCACCCCAGCCACAGAGCCATGCTGATCCACAGGGAAACAGCTAATCCCCTTAGAATTAAGCGTGGGATACATCATGGACATAAACAGCCCGGACAAGGGCAACAAGATAACAGCTGCCTCAATGCCGTAGATCATAGACCCAAGATAACAAGCACTTATCGCGAAGCTAAACCAAAACATCACTTGCTGCCACGGGAAGCGATCGAGCACCCAGCCACCTAAAAAGCGGCCACCCGCACGCAGGGTAAAAAAGATCGTCAAGGCATAGGCGGCCAAGGTGGTGTAATCGCCTTGATAGCTTTGCAGCAAGGTCGGCATCCACACATAAATCGCCACTTCGGTGGCAACATATAAACCTATCGCGAGTGAAAACCCTAATGCATAAGGGTTTTTCATCATCTTAAAAGTGCTGGCAAGGTTAATGGCATCCGTCGAAGAACGTTTGATTTGCGGATAATCCGCCCGATAAGCTAACCAACACAGCACTAAACAGAAGCAACCCGCCCCAAAATACAGATACTTCCAAGAGACGCCGCTTATCAGTAAATAACTAACAATGGCTGGCCCTATCATGGCACCAACACCAAAGTAGCCCTCTACCGTATTCATAGTGCTCGAATGCTGTTTTGAGGAAGTCGAGATATCGCCAATAAGCCCGAGTGCGCCGGTTTTAAAGACGCCAATCGCCGTGCCGACAAAGGCGAGTAGGAACAGGAAATAGTAAAACGATTCCCCCAGCGCGAACATGAAGCAGGCGAGCGCAAATAACAATAACCCCAATAAAATGGTTAACTTACGCCCTATCTTATCCGCCAAGAAGCCTAAAAACAGTCCACTCATCGCGATAAAAATCATCGGCATATAGTGGAAAGCACTGGCCTGCGACATGGACAAACCAAACTGAGATATCAGCTCTGGAATAATGACGCCCACGGCATCTGAGGTCATAGCGAACATGAAAAACATTAAATATGTGAGCACCCGAATACGGGTATGATTGCGGTTATCGCAACCTTTTGAATCACTTACCATACCATTTCACCTTATCGTTATTATACCTACTCGCTCTCAGCAGCTCAGTAACAGCATGCTGAAAGGGTTTCGGCTTTTGTGTACAGCAGTGAGCCAGCCTCCCCCAAAACTTGAGACTAACTCAAAAATCCAACAAACCACTTGAATAATGTTTCATATTGGTTAAATATACAACTTAATCGATTAAGTTTAGTTGTGCAATCAATTAAAGATTGCCATAAACCTTCACTCTAAAAAGACAACTCAAGCGTGGGCAAAGTATGAAAAACCAAGTGCAGCTGATCACCTATGTCGACAGAATTACCAATGCAGGGCTCAAGGAGCTCAAAGCGCTGCTCGATGACGAGTTGCAAGGTCTATTCGGCGGCGTACATCTTTTGCCTTTCTATTTCCCCATTGACGGCAGCGATGCGGGCTTCGATCCGATAGACCATGTGCAAGTCGATTCACGCTTAGGCAATTGGGATGACGTTAAACGCATTGGTGATGACTACGACATCATGGCCGACCTTATCGTTAACCACATGTCCGCCGAATCGCCAGAATTTAAAGACGTACTCAAGCACGGCAAGCAATCGGCTTACTGGGATTTGTTTTTAACCAAAGACAAGGTATTTCCTGAGGGGTTAAGCGAGCAAGATCAAGCCGCTATCTATCGTCCGCGTCCGGGCAGTTGTTTTAGCACTTACACCTTAGCCGATGGCTCGACCGAAGAGTTTTGGACCACCTTTACCCGCAATCAAATCGATATCGACGTTCATTCCGTCGCAGGTAAAGATTATTTAAACCGAGTGCTGGCGCGTTTCGACCACAGTAAAGTGAATCTGATCCGCTTAGATGCGGCGGGCTATGCAATTAAAAAGCCCGGCACTAGCTGCTTTATGATTGAAGAATCCTTCGAGTTCGTGGATAAATTAGCTAAGCAAGCCAATGAGTTAGGCATGACAACCCTGGCCGAAATCCATTCGCACCACATGACTCAGGTCGAGATCGCCAAACGGGTCGACATGGTGTACGACTTCGCCCTGCCACCGCTCATCCTGCACACGCTGTTTAGCCAAGATTGCCAAGCCTTGACCCATTGGCTCGAAATGGCGCCGCGCAACTGCATTACCGTACTCGACACCCACGACGGCATCGGCATTATCGACGTCGGCCCTATGGATGGCTTGCGCGGATTATTAACCGAAGATCAAATCGATAATCTGGTTGAAACCATACATGGCAACAGTAAGGGCGAGAGCCTTCAAGCCACAGGCGCGGCCGCCAGCAACGTCGATTTGTATCAAATCAACTGCACCTATTACGATGCCCTCGGTCAGAATGACCTAGATTATTTGATGGCGCGGGCGATTCAGTTTTTCGCACCCGGTATTCCGCAGGTGTATTACGCGGGTCTGCTGGCGATTCCAAACGATATGGATCTGCTCAACAACACCCATGTCGGTCGCGATATCAATCGCCCTTACTTGAACCGTGAAAAAGTGCAGCAAGCCATGCAGAAACCTGTCGTTAAGGCGCTGACTCAGCTGATTAAACTGCGTAATAGCAGCCCTGCCTTCGATGGCCGCTTTACGATGGCATCAGCAGAACGCACGTTAACTTTATCTTGGACAGCGGCCGAGGCTCAGGCGAGTCTCACCCTCGACTTTGCCAATAAAGATGGCCAAATCATCCTTTTAGATAAGCAAGGTAAAGAGACACAAGTGTCGTTATCAAGACTGCTGGCTCAAGCATAAGCTTGCGTTCCTGTTCGGGCTTGAGCTTAGGTTTAAGTTCAAGCTAAGCGGCATAGTTTTGAGATAGCAAAAAGGCGCATTCATTGCGCCTTTTTTAGTTAAAAGATGTAGCGATTAGCAGCTCTTACCGAGACGTAATTCATAGCCCAAGACTTCCGCATGCACGGCGTCACTAACAAACATTTGCGCCGCTTTGCGGCCCTTCTGCTCAGAGTATTGATAGACGGTCGTTAACGGCGGATTTGAACGTGTGCCTTCATCTATACCATCAAAGCCCACTACTCGCACATCTTCAGGAACACTCAGCCCCATGGCCTGCGCCTCACCGAGCACACTCAAGGCGATTAAGTCACTCATGCATAAAAATACATTCGGCCGTGGAGTCGAATTCAACGCTTCTTTTGCCGCTATCGCCGCATAGTCGGCATTGCTCTCGGGGATATTCCAAATGCGGTCCTGCCCCAGTACAACGCCCACTTCTTCAATCGCTTGCAAGTAACCCTGTAATCTTTGATGGGCAACAGAGGTGTCGATTTCTAACAAATTCAAATCATACACACGGCAAGTTAAGTGGGTATCGAGCAAACGTAGCCCCAAAATGGCCACATTGTCCGCGGGCGACTGCAATGCCAGTTTCGCTACTTCATAGGCAGCTAACTTATTGTCTATGCTCACAGATGCATTGCGGTGGATATCAAAATCGACCGTGACGACCTTTTTCTTTACCTGCTTTAATTGCTCGGCCAACAGGGCATTGCGCGGGCGACCATAACAAATAAAACCATCCACAAAGTCAGCCACCGCATTCACACTGTCTGAGCTGCCCGAAAACAGCAGCAAATTGAGCTTTTCTTGCTCCAAGACAGAGGCCACGCCCTTCATAAATTTACTGGCGACGGGATCGGACACCATGTATTCCACGCTGTCCGACAATACCAAGGCGACAGTATCGAACTTGCCCTTACGTAAGGATTGAGCCGCTTTATTTGGCCCGAAATATCCCAACTTAGTGCAGGCAGCTAAAATGTCGTTACGACGTTTTTCCGATAATTGGTCGGGGCGATTAAACGCGTTAGAAACAGTGGCATTAGAGACACCCAACTCGTTGGCTATGCTCTTTAGGGTCCAGTGTTTTGTTGTCATGCTTATGTCCTGGAATCGAATAAGGCCACAAAAATACGGCTCAGCGCAAATAGTACACGGCTTAAATGGGTCGCGCACCTGCAAATCTTGGCTTAATGCGCAGTTTCGCTATCGTGATCTTTTAATGCCGTTGCAGGGGATAAAAAACCGACTATCGCGGCACACAATGCCACACCCGCAGCGGCCATAAATCCATATTGGAAGGCGTGATGCACTACCTCTGTCGGCAATGTTTTAATCGCAGCGATGCCAAGCTCTGAACCCGTGAGTGGCAACAGACTATAAAGCAGCACGCTAAACAGCGCAGTACCAATAGCAGCGCCCATAGAACGACACAGTGACACCATAGCCGTGATCTGGCTGAGTCGCGCCTTGCCCGACACGCTCTGCACCACGAGCTGCACACTCGGCATAACAGTGCCTAGCCCAATCCCGACCAACACACCTAAACCGCCGATTACATTGGCATTAGGCGGCACAAAGCTAATCAATAACAAGCCGATGAAAGCTAAGCCCATGCCAAAGGTCGGCAACCACTTAGGCGCGACATCTTTACTTAACAGTCGGCCCGCAATCGTCGAGCCAGTGACAATACCGAAGGTCATAGGCAAGAGCAGCAAACCGGTTTTGGCGGGATTGGTGTGTAAACCCACTTGCAGATAAATCGGCAGGAAGAAAATCATCGCAAACAAACAGGCCGCAAACAGCGCCGCCGTTAGTAGTGGCATATACACGGCCTTCTTCGCCAGTAAATCTAACGGCAGAAACGGGCTAGCCAATCGCCGCTCCCACAATAACAAGCCTAAAATCCCAACCACCACAAAGACGGCAAAGCCTAAGCTGGTCGCAGAAAGCCAAGCAAACTCTTGCCCAGCCACAGATAACCAATATAACAGTGCGGTGATAATGGTCGGAAACAAGACCACGCCCACTAAATCAAACTTGCCTTGGCGCACGGGTTTAACGCTGCGCTTATGCAGCCCATTGAGTCGCCATACCGCCAGCATGGCCAGTGGAATATTCGCCCAAAATAGCCAATGCCACGAATAAGCGTGCACCACAATACCGCCAATGACAGGGCCGCCAACACTCGCAAGGGTAAACATAGCAGCAAAATAGCCTTGGAAACGCGCCCGCTGCCGAATGGGAACTAACTCACCAATCAAAGATTGAGACAAACTCATCAAGCCGCCACCGCCCATGCCCTGCAAGATACGTCCGGCTATCATGTGGTTCATAGTGCCAGCACTCGCCGAAACGATGGATCCCAGTGCAAAAATCACTATGGCGATCATCAGGATTTTCGCGCGACCGAAGTTATCCCCTAACCAGCCATAAATCGGCACAGAAGCGGCCATCGCCAGCATATAACCGATAGTGATCCACGAGGCTTGGCGCAGGCCGCCAAGATCTTCAACTATGGCTGGCGTCGCCGTTGCGAGTAAGGTTTGATCGACCGCCGCCAAAAACATGGGCAAGAATACGGCCGAGAAAATGGCGAGAAAAACAGAAGTCGGTAAAGGGTCACTCTGGGATAACGCAGGCTCTAAGGACATATTGTCTCCGCTAACTCATCAGCCCAAGTGCATAAAAGAAAGTGCATAAAGAAGATGTGCTAAATTCGCCGTGCATTCCAATACTTAGACGCCCAATAGCTGTTATGCAGGCTCGAGATCTTCACCCCTTGGCTAGTGGAAACATGGAGAAAATTATCGTCTCCCACATAAATGCCGACATGGTGCGTGCTCCAACCTGTCTTGAAAAATACTAAGTCGCCCTTGCGCAGTTGATTTCTCGGCACGGGTTTCCCTAGGGCTTGCTGTTCTTCAACCGTGCGCGGCAAGGTCATACCCAACATCTTCTGATAGGCGACCGACACAAAGGCCGAGCAATCTATGCCCCGCTTAGTGCCACCCCCTAAACGATAGGGCACACCGCGCCACTCAGAATGCAGTTCGGAGATATTGCTATCGTTCCAAACCGTGGCGGGTTCAACTTGCTTTACCACAGGCTTAGGTTCTGGCGCGCTAGCACAAGCGCCAAGGCCTAAGGCTAAGATAACTATCAGTAATCGTTTCATAGCTTCAAACTCATTGCAGGCAGATTTCACAGTAACGTAATTTTGAGTTTTTATCAGGTAAATTCAGGGCGGCTGGGGATCAAAACGCCCAAACACCCGCGCACTCTAGCAGACTAATGTAACCCAAAGCTTAAAACTATAACGCCGTCCATAATAAACGCACGCCCACCAGCACCATTAAAATCAATATGATGCGCTTAAATAGCCTGTCGTTAATTTTATTTTGAATAAACAAACCTAGCTTTACCCCTAGCCATGCCAGCGGCACCAGTAACAGAGAAACTAAAATATTCTCTTGGTTAATCTGCCCAAGCAAACTGTAGGGGATCAGCTTGACCAGATTTACCACAGCAAAAAATACCACAGCCGTGGCTAAAAATTCTGCCTTAGCCAAACGCAGCGGCAACAAATAAGCGTTGAGTGGCGGCCCGCCCGCATGGGCAACAAAGCTAGTAAATCCCGCAGTTAAGCCACACAAGCGTCCAACCAGAGGTGAAGGTGATGCTTGGGTTTTATCCCCAAGAATCAAACCATACAAACCAAAACCGAGGGACACACAACCTAAAATCGCCCGTAAATATTCTTCATTCAACCTATCAAACAACAGATAAGCGATAAAAATACCCACTATCGCCGCGGGCAATAATATCCATAAATGACACGGATTATGTTGCCCCCACCAAGAACGTACGCTTAAAAAATCCATATAAATCAGCAGCGGCAACATGAGCGCCGCCGCTGTGGTAGGGCTAATGGCAAGCGCCAATAGCGGGACAGTTAAGCCGCCCACACCACCCGCAAAACCGGATTTAGAAATCCCCGTAATCAAGACTGCGGGTATCGCCACCAACCAAAAAAGAGGGTCCGTTAACATCAACACATCCTGAATAACGCTTTAAGGCTATCAAGTTACCTGTTGTTGAGGTGATAAAAAAGAGGCTTATCAAGAAAGGTTAGGATTGAAAATGTAACAACATAGCTAAAACACGTGAAATGCTATCCGTTGAGCGCAGTACTGAATCGAGATGTAAAAATCCGAAGCCAGATGGCTTCGGACTTTTGCGTTAACTGATTGCAGTAAAGAGATTAATGCCTAGGCAGACTCTGCAGTCATATTGACTAAACGAGGAGAGCCCTTAGATGCCGCTTTAGCCGATGCGGGAGTTTTAGGGTCAGGCAAACGAATCGTTAATGATATGACCAACGCCACCACCAGCAGCACTAAAATCACGTTGAAGGTCGCAATAAAGCCACCGAATAACGAGGCGACAATCGAACCGATAATGCTGCCGACACCAAAACCTAAGTAGATAACTCCATAGTTTTTAGTCAGGTTATTCAGGCCGAAGAAGTCGCTCACCAGTGAGGGATAAACAGTAATTGTGCCGCCAAAACTAAAGGCAACGCAGGCAACGGCAACGAAGAACAGGTTAGCATTCAAAGGTACAAACAGTAGTAACACCATACCGACTAAAGTGATGATCTGCGCCAGCGAAATAACGCGAATGCGGGGGATTTTGTCCGACAGGATACCCAGCACCAAACGACCACTGAGGTTCGCCATGGCAATTACCGCAACCGCATTAGCGGCGACCAATACCGGCAAGTCGACCATCTTCTCGCCGATATCTTTCGCTACACCAATCACATACAAACCACTCATACAGGCGGACAGGAACATCAATGCCAGCATCCAATATTGCGGTTTACGCATGGCTTCTGCGAGGGTGAAGTCGCGGCTTTCGGCTTGCTGACTTGCGGCTGATTGTGCAGGTGCATCTTTCATCAACATGCCGCCACACAACACCAGCGCCATGGCGATTAAGCCCCACAGTTGGAAGGTGGTTTCAAGGCCAGTATTTTCGAGTAACAGCACGTTGATGTACTTAAATCCAAGGCTACCTAAACCATAAGCGCCAATCGCTAACGCCGAAATCAGCCCTTTGCGTTCGGGGAACCACTTCACGCAGTTAGATAAAGTCATTAAGTAGCCAGTGCCATCGGCAAAGCCCACTAAAATCCCGGCACACAGGTAAAGCATCATCAAGTTACTGGCTTGGGCTGTGAGTAAGAATCCCAGCCCGAGTAATAGGCCTGCGCCTAAGGTGACATTACGCACACCGAAGCGTTCCTGTAATTTGCCCGCCATGGAAGATGCCACGGCCAAAGACAAACTCAGCAAACCAAATACAAACGCCACTTGGCTGACAGGCTCGTCGAGCTTAGCAGCCAACTGCGCATTGAACAGGCTCCAAGTGTAAACTGAGCCGAGTGCAAACTGGGTGATAATAGTACCAACTAAGGTCAGGTACCGAGTACGGTTCATCTCTTTAGTCATGATGCATCTCGCTTTAGGGGATCAGGAATTGAGTCCACTATAAGAGAGATGCCATTCGCGCCGATCAATTAAGGCATGAAATACAGATCTGCAGGAATGAATGACAATTACAGCCTCATCAGCTGTCGAAAAGCCTTAATATTACTACGGCTAACGGGCACCTCGAACGACAAATCATGCAATCGGATCAGGTAAGTACTATTGAACCAAGGCACGATTTCGCGGATCTTGTTGATATTGACGCAATAGGAACGGTGGCAGCGGAAAAAGCCTTCGGCGGGCAAGCGGCTGACAAACTCGCTAATGGTCATCTGCATCACATAACGGTCGGTGCGGGTATACACATAGGTCAGTTTTTCATCAGCCTCGGCGTAATAAATTTGCTCGCAGGGCGTAACGATAATCCGCTCCCCTTTGACTAAATTTACGGTACGACTGGCATTACTCGTCGCTTCATGTTGCGGCCTTGGTGCTTGTCGCCCCGCCTGTTCAATCTTCTGCAATAAGCTGATGATCCGCGGCTCATTGTAGGGCTTGAGAATATAATCAAAAGCTTCGAGCTCGAACGCTTCTACCGCAAATTCTTTATAGGCAGTGACAAACACCACATGGGGTGGATGGGTCGATTTATGCAGATTCTTCGCCAACAACAGACCATCGATGGACGGAATTTGGATATCCAAAAACACGACATCAACCTCATGATCCTGCAGATATTTAAAGGCCTCCAAGCCATCCTCAAAGCTTGCCACTATGTCTATCTCACTGTGGCTCTTTACTAAATACTCCAGCTCCTCACGGGCCAGATATTCATCTTCAACTATGATGGCTTTTAACATACTTGCGCCTCATTTTCCGGTAAATAAAAGCTGACTTCAGTCCCCGGCTCCAGCCGTTTAAGCTGTAGCCCTTCGCCGTACAATAACTTCACCCTCTGGTGCACATTCATTAGCCCAATACTGCTGCTTTCTATGCGACCCGCGGCGACGCCATCTATCACCTCTTGGCTGATGCCATAACCTGTGTCACGCACGGCCACGCGAATGCCAGAATCAAGTTTTTTCACTTCTATGGTCACTCTGCCCGGCGCACTGCGCGGCTGAATGCCGTGCAAAATGGCGTTTTCCACCAGCGGCTGCAACAAGAGGCAAGGTACACAAAAATGCACATCGTCGACATCGAACACCACTTCAAGCTTATCGCCAAAGCGCGCCTGCTCGATCGCCACATAATCGCGTACTTGTTTGACTTCCTCTTGGATATCAATCAGCTCATCGCCCTTGGCTAGGTTATAGCGCAGATAATCGGCCAGATTGGCAATCAACTCCCGCGCCTGTTGCGGCCGAATGCGGATCAGTGAAGAAATAGCATTGAGGGCATTAAACAAAAAGTGCGGGTTAATCTTGCTCTGCAGCGCAGTAAACTCCGCCTTGCGGGTCATCTCCTGCAGTTGCTCGATACGCGACACTTCCATCTGGGTCGAAATCAGCTGCGACAAGCCCACCGCCATCTCTCGCAGCGAGCTGGTAATCCGATAGTTATTGCGATAATAAATCTTCAGCGTACCGCTTACCGTGCCGTTTTCACGCAGCGGGATTATGATGACCGAATGAAAATCCGATAAATGATATTGGCGTAAGTCGTTGTTAATAATGTTTTGATCTAGCTCTATCGCCCTTTGAGTCATCTCGCTAATCGCTTGATGACCATCGACCTCGTAGTAATCTTTGCCAACGCCCATATAGGCTAATACATCGCGAGTATCGGTAATCGCCACGGCATCTGCATGGATTTCATTGCGGATCACGGCGCACACTTGCTCTAAGGCGTGACGATCAATTTTGCGGAAGAAAGGTAAGGTTTTGTTGGCAATATCCAGCGCGAGCTTGGCCTGCTTGGCGGCAATGAGCTCTTTCTCATCGTCGAGGTCTTGCACTAGCTTGATAATCAGTCCGATACACACAGTGCCCGCAATCATGGGATAGGCAATATGGCTCACAATCTCTACACCCACTTGGTGCGGCTCTGTCAGTAGCCAAATCAACAACATGGTCAGTGTTTCACACAACATGCCCGCCACAATGCCATAAATCCATAACTTAGATTTGGGGCATTTGTAGTAAATCCACGTCGCCATTAGACCAGCAATTATGCTGGCGATTAAACACGGAATAGAAGTATCACCATCCATATCAATCAAATATCTATGCAGCCCCGACAACACGCCCGCGGGAATGCCGACCCAAGGGCCAAATAAAATCCCGCCGGAAATAATCGCGATAATACGCACGTTAACCAGCGCGCCTTCAACCTCAATACCGGTATAAGTACTGAACACCGCAAATAAGCAAAATATCGCCGCCACAGAGACCAGCTCTGCGGGGGTGTGATTACGCTTTTGGAATAAACGCTGGAACGGTCGAGTGCGGGTTAAAAAGAACAAGGTCATCAGCATCAAGGCCGCCCGTTCAAATACCGCCAGTAACATCATTTGATTTTCGAGCACGCTTTCCCCTTAATCAATCACGCTGAGTGACAGCCTAATTCTATATGTGAATTCTATCTGTGTTAGTGTTAAGCAGTATGCTGAATGGATTCCGGCTTAGGCTGGCAATGTCGCCGCCAACACCTGTACCGATAAAAGATAGACTCGATTTTGCAGATCTGACTTAACGCGTGAAGGATAAAAATCACCGAGACTAACCCAGAACTCGTCCGCTATTACGGCTCGAGTAAAACATCAAACGCTAATGCCCCACATAAATACAGGCTTGCTAAAGTAAAGGACAGCAAAAACTCCCATACACGCGGGCTCAGTCACAGATTCACGTTTGAATTGGGTTAACAGAGTTATCGAAGGGCGATTTTAACAGCTCAAATGCCCAGTCATATGACAGCGCCGATTTGCAAAATCCACGGGAATACCCGAAGCTAAAACCTTCGGCTCGAATACAAGATGAAATCTAAAACCAGTTCAGCATGCCAGATAAACACTAACTAAGTGTGTCCTCACCAAGGAATAAGGAGCGAACATGAGTGAAGTTCAAGCACAGTTTTATGGTGGCCCTAAGGAATGCCCTATTGAAAATGGCCGCATTCAAGTTCAACGAATTTCCCCCAAAATCAGTGATGTTGGCGGTATTCCCGTCGCACGGGCTATTCCACAAAAAGAGCGTCGTCTTATCGGCCCTTGGTGTTTCCTCGACCATATTGGCCCAGTCACCGACGGCCCAGAGCTAAACGTTGGTCAGCATCCACATATTGGGCTACAAACTTTTACTTGGATGCTCGAAGGCGAAATCATGCACAAGGACAGTCTCGGCAGCGCCCAAGTGATCCGCCCCAAACAAGTTAACTTGATGACCGCCGGACACGGTATCGCCCACACCGAAGAGTCCGTAGCAGGCCATAGCACTCTGCACGCGGCGCAGCTGTGGATTGCCCTACCGCTTGAGCATAAAGACACAAGCCCGAGGTTCGATCACTATCCCGAACTCCCTACGTGGCACAATGCGGGCGTTGATTTCACTCTGCTGATTGGCCGTTGGCAGCAGCAACAGGCGCCCACATTGCACTTCTCGCCGATAGTGGCGATGGATTTATTTGCCGCCGAAAACACTGAGCTTACCCTGACTCTCGACCCGAGTTTTGAATACGCCCTCATGCCACTCGAAGGCTTTTTCCGTATCGATGACCAAAGTTTCAATAATAATGATCTCGCCTATCTGGGCATGTTACGTGAAAGCGTCACAGTCGAACTCGACGCGGGTTGTCGCATACTCTTGATTGGCGGCGCACCACTGGCCGACCCTGTCAGTATTTGGTGGAATTTTGTCGGCCACAGCAAAGACGAAATCGCTAAAGCCCAAGCTGATTGGGAGGCCCACTCGACACGTTTTGATACTGTGCCCGGCTATAACGGCAAGCGCTTAGTGCCACCGCCGATACCTTGGTGATCTTCAGCTAAATAATGGCAGGCAAATACTTGATAGCTAGCCCATTAGCGTCAATCCGATAACTGCCCACGCCTAGGATGGCTTACCCCATGAGTCTATGTGGTAAGCCTGATTATTAGCTCGCAGCTTGATATGAGTGTGCGAGAACATCCCGAGTAAACTGCACGCTAAGCTACTCACTGGGCTATAAATTTTACGGATTTTTTACGCGCTATCTTAAAATGGCTTTGTTAGAGTACAGACACTTTCTTTATATGCGTCTTTCTATCCATGACTTCATCCATAGCGGCTCCCATGACTCAATACTGGCGTTCGCACCCAACATTTTTTACTGGCACAGTGCTAGTTATCGCGATTTTTAGCAGTGCATTTATCGATTATTTTGCTGGTTCCACCATAGCCGTGCTGCTGATCTTACAATTGGCCGTGGTGGCTATCGCCCTACAATGCAACACCAACTTTGCCTATTTTGCGGCAGTATTTGAGGCGACCAGTTTTAATTTTCTGTTTACCACACCGCGTTATTCGCTACAGATGTTCAATCTTGAGGACATTCTCAATTTAACTGTGTTTCTACTTGTCGCCCTCACCACCAGCAAATTGGCCGAACTTTATCGCCGCCAGCAGGCGGCACTCGAACAGGCTCAGTTACGCAACAGCATCTTATTGTCGGTTTCCCATGACTTACGCACCCCGCTCTCGACCATTATCGGCACCTTAACGACCCTGAAGGAATACATGCCTAAGCTCAGTGCGTCGCAAAAGACTGAGCTGATTGATAGCGCGGCCGCCGAGAGTCATCGTCTGCATCAATATATCGAAAACCTGTTACAGGCCACTAAGTTACAACACGGCGCACTCAAATTTAACCTAGACGAAGCCAATCTGCGCGAAGTGTTACAGCGCACTATCGCCCGCTTTCAAACCGCGCAACCTAGGATCAAAATTCACAGTGAGCCAGAGCTACCACCATTAATGATTTGCAGCTCTTTGATTGAACAGGCGATTTTTAATGTGCTCGACAATGCCCTGTACTATTCACCCACCAGCCAACCTGTAACAGTCAATCTCTATCGCCACCAAGATATGCTGCGCATCGATATTCAAGACTTAGGACAAGGCATAGCCCCATCTCAAAAGGAGGCGATTTTCGAACTGTTTTACCGCCAACATCCTTCTACCGATGGCGGCGCAGGATTGGGCCTTCCTGTCGCCAAAGGCATTATTATTGCCCATAACGGGAGTCTCAGTGCCGAAAATGTTGCTCAAGGCAGTCTGATCCGCATCGCGTTACCGATAACGAAGGAAAATGTATAAATGGCTTACAAGGTGTTAGTCGTGGATGATGAGCCGCAAATTCATACCTTTATGCGGATCTCACTCGAGGCGGAAGGCTTTGAATACATAAGCGCCACCAGCATAGCCACGGCGCTCAAACAGTACCGCAGCCATCAACCGCACCTTATCGTGCTCGACCTGGGCCTGCCCGATGGTGATGGCATCGAGTTACTCCATGCGCTGCGCCAGCAGGATAAGACCCCTGTGCTAGTACTCACCGCCCGCGATCAGGAGGAAGAAAAAATCCGCCTACTCGAGGCCGGTGCTAACGATTACCTGAGTAAGCCCTTTGGGATCAGGGAATTAATCGTGCGTATCAAGGTGTTGGTTCGCGACCTTGTGGATACCTCAAGCGGCGCCGATATGCTGCAATTTGGCCCGCTCACTCTACAAAAGAGCAGCCATCAATGCTGGCTTAACCAGCAGGAAATCGCCCTCACCAAAAAGGAGTTTGCCCTACTCGTTCAGTTAATGTCCCACCCTGGGAAATTGCTGAAACAGAGCGACCTGCTGCGCAATATCTGGGGCGAAACTCACCAGGAAGATGGCCATTATCTACGGATTTTAGTCAGCCAACTGCGCAAAAAACTTAACGATAGTGACGAACAACAACTGATCAAAACCGAGCCCGGCTTAGGGTATCGACTAACAGACCTCGGCCCGCCCTAGGCCAGCTCGCCTCACTCTTTAGCTCAACCATACAAGGATATGAAATGGCACATTTTACTGTCATCGGATTAGGCCGCTTCGGCGTCGCAGTGAGCCGAGAACTGATCCACTTAGGTCATACGGTCACTGGTGTCGATAATGACCATAAAGCTGTTGAAAAATATGTAGAAGTTCTTACCGAAGCCGTAATTTGCGATTGCGCAGATGAGGCGTCACTAAGGGAACTCGATCTTGCCAGTAGCGAAGTTGTGATTGTCGCTATCGGTTTTGATATGCAATCGAGCCTGCTGTGCACACTGGCACTGAAAAATCTCGGCGTGCAAAATATTTGGGTTAAAGCCAGCAATAAGGCGCACCACACCATATTGTCTAAACTCGATGTTACTCGGATTATCCACCCTGAAGAGGATATGGGGGTCCGCGTCGCCCAGTCGCTAAACCACCCTATGGTTAATAACTTTCTCGCTATCGGCGATGGGCTCTATATTGTTGAAATCCATATTAAAGCCCATTTGCATCAAGCCACTGTTGGCCAACTACTGGGGAACTTGCAAGAGAAAAACACTGATGAGCAAACTAACGTGCAACGCAGCCCTAAGGGCAAAGTCGCACCGTTAATGGTCAAACGTGAGCAGAGCGTATTTAGCAAGATTGATAGCGATTTTACCTTGCACACAGAGGATGCCTTATTCCTTTGCGGTAGCCGTGCCGAGTTAAAACAGCTCGCGCCAAGGTTGGTGTAAGGTGGTTCAATGGCATCCTTCGCTCACCCTAGAGCACGCTCCTAAAACCGGCAAAAAACTCTTTGGCGCGCCGCCCTTTATCTTAAGTGCAAGCTTTGCTCTGTTAATCCTCGTCGGCACATGTTTACTTAAACTGCCCATCGCCACTGTGTCGCCCATTACTTGGCTGCAAAGCCTGTTTACCGTCACCTCGGCGGTGACAGTAACCGGGCTTGTGGTCGTCGATACTGGAAGTGTGTTCACGCCCTTTGGCCAAGTGATAATCGCGCTGTTAATTCAATGCGGGGGTTTAGGCTTGATGACCTTTGCGATTGTCACCCTTATCGCCCTTGGCGGTAAGATTGGCTTCTTGCAGCAAACCGTCGCAAAAGAGGCGTTTAATCAAACCGATACATCGACATTAGTCTCGACCGCAAAAGCCGTGCTAGCGTTTTCGCTATTGGTTGAAGCCGTCGGCATGCTGATTTTATCTGTCTACTGGAGCGGCGAGCTGGGCTGGCAAACTAGCTTATTCCACGGCTTTTTCTATACCATTAGCGCCTTTAATAACGCGGGTTTTGCCCTAAGCCCAGATAGCTTAATGCCCTATGTGGCCGATCCCGTGATCAACCTGACCATCACAGCTTTGTTTATTATTGGTGGTTTAGGATTTTCGGTGTGGATAGATCTGCGTAGGAACAAACGTTGGTCAAAACTCACCGTTTACAGCCGCATGATGATTACTGGCACTATTGTCATCAACACGGTCGCCGTGATTGCGATTTACTTTATTGAGTACAACAACCCCAACACCTTGGCGCCCTTAAGCGAACTCGGCAAATGGTTGGCCTCTTGGTTTCAAGCCGTAACCCCGCGCACCGCAGGCTTTAATACCCTAGCGATTGACCAACTCGAAGACGCCAGTACCTTGCTCATACTCGTGCTGATGTTTATCGGCGGCGGCTCATTAAGTACCGCCAGCGGCATTAAAGTCGTCACCTTTATGGTGCTGATTTTGGCCACTTATGGTTATTTACGCCGCGACGAAGCCATCTATGTGTTTAAACGGGAAATCCCCAAAGATACCGTCAGCAAAGCCTTAGCGCTGACCATCATCTCTCTGGTCGTATCTTGGCTGGCCATCTTCATACTGGTATTAAGCGAGAAAGCGCCGTTAATCGATATCGTTTTCGAGGCCATATCCGCACTGGGCACTGTCGGTTTATCCCGCGGTTTAACAGGCAACCTCACCAATCTAGGCCAAGCCATCATCATCTTTATGATGTTCATGGGTCGCCTCGGCCCACTCATGCTCGCCTACTTTCTTGCCAATCCAAGGGTGAAAAAACTGCGCTACGCAGAAACCAAACTGGCAATTGGTTAAATTAATTAGTTGGACGGCTGGCACTGAAAAATAGTCAGTGCCGCTATTCGAGCATGTTCACATGCTAAACACATCGTCCGTTTCTTTTACCACGTATCCACAATAATAAGCGGAAGCTAAATGACGCAAGAGCTGTTTATAATTGACGATCTTGTCATCATCGGCCATAATATCCACAACATAACCGCCACGCTTAGTACCCGAAAGGGTGTCGCGCAACCTTGGCGGTTTTTCTTTGCCAGCTATAGTTGGCTAAGCTGATATTATGTCCGATATATTCTATCAAAAGCCTGCACTGCTTTTTTCTGAGCAACTTGAGCATCTTAAGGGTAAGGGGATGATCTTTGTAGATCCCACTCGCGCCTTAAATCAGCTTGCATGCATCAGCTATTATCGATTAAGCGGCTATTGGTATCCTTTTCGAGCTCGAAACGAACACGGTATTGTAACAAGCCGATTCGAACCAGAAACTCATTTCGATTCAGCAATTGCACTGTATGAATTTGACCGAAAACTCCGCGCTCTGGTATTGGATGCTATTGAGCGAGTTGAGGTGGTGATTAGAACCCAGTTTACCTACCATATAGGTCACACATACGGTGCCTTTGGACATGCCAACGCACAAAACTTTCACTCTGGCTTTAATCATCAGAACTGGCTGAAAAAGCTAGAAGACGAAGCGTCACGCTCAAGTGATGAGTTTATCAATCACTACCAAAGGAAGTATAAAGGCTTTCCAACGATTCCAATATGGATGCTAACTGAAGTCATGTCTTTAGGTGCTTTATCTTTTGGCTATATGGGACTAATCAATGACCAGAAAAATGGTGTTGAGGATAAAAAAGCCATCGCACAACAATTTAATTTACACTACAAACGTTTAGGTGACTGGCTACACACCCTAACTTATGTGCGTAATATTTGTGCTCACCACAGTCGCCTTTGGAATCGAGAATTAGCCATAAGACCAGATAAAGTTAAAGAACATACTTGGCGCCCCCCAATTACCCCTACAAATAATCGCATATTCTATATCTTGTTGATGCTAAAACATTTACTACGTGTAACTGACAATGGTGACATCTGGGCAAACTCAATAAGTGAACTCCTCACACCATTTGCAGAACAAAAACGCTGGCGAGTTGCAATGGGTTTACCTGAAAATTGGCAAGATCACCCATTATGGAAGTAGTTGATCACAAACAAGCTAACAAGCAGGATATACCTCTAAACCGCTTGTCCTGCAGCCACGCCAGATGCCCAGGCCCATTGAAAATTAAACCCGCCTAACCAACCACTTACGTCCATGACTTCACCGATAAAGTAGAGTCCTGCGACTTTGCTGGCTTCCATGGTTTTAGATGACAGCTCATTACTATCAATACCACCTAAGGTCACTTCGGCGGTGCGGTAGCCTTCGGTGCCGTTCATCAATACTGTCCAGCGGTGGAGATCATCCACCAGCTTAGCGCGCTCGGCGTGCACTAGCTGATTTAAGGCTTTGTTTAACAAGGCTTCATCGAATAGCACTTCGACCAAACGTTTAGGCAACCATTGGCTGAGAGTGTTGCGCAGGCTTTGCTTAGGATGGGCAGTGAGCTGCTGCTCTAGCAATTGCGCCAAATCCATATTAGGCAAGAGATCGATTTCTATGGTTTCGCCCGCTTTCCAATAGTTGGAAATCTGCAACACTGCAGGGCCAGATAAGCCGCGGTGAGTGAATAACAGCGCTTCGCTAAACGCAGTGCCATCTTTGGCGGTAATGCGGCTCGGCACGGCTATGCCCGACAAAGGTTCGAAGCGAATTTTATCTTCACTGTGCCATGTAAAAGGCACTAAACCCGCGTGAGTTGGCAATACTTTGAGGCCAAACTGCTCGGCCAGTTGATAACCGTAAGGCGTGGCGCCGAGTTTAGGCATGGATAAGCCACCCGTGGCGATAACCAGTGAGTCGCAGCTCAGTTCGCCGTTAGAGGTGTTGAGCTCAAAGCGCCCTGCCTCGGTTTTTTTAACGGCAAGAATATCGGTGCGCAGCTTAATGGTAACGCCCGCCCATTCGCACTCGGTCAATAGCATAGTGACTATCTCTTTGGCCGAGTCATTGCAAAACAGTTGGCCGTGATCGCGCTCGTGGTATTCAATGCCGTGGCGCTCGACCAGTTCAATAAACTGCTGCGACGGATAACGCGCGAGTGCCGACTTAACAAAGTGGGGATTACCACAAAGGAAATTAGCGGGCTCGACTTTAAGGTTGGTGAAGTTACAACGCCCACCACCGCTGATGAGGATTTTACGCCCCGCTTGCTTGGCATTGTCGAGAACGAGAACATCACGGCCTCGGTAACCTGCGGTCGCTGCACACATCAATCCCGCGGCGCCGGCTCCGATAATAATGACATCATGATGTTTCACGCTCTTACTCCACACAGATAAGTTGATTGGTATTGGCTGCCAACGGGCAGTTTGCTGATTCGCGAACCTTTAGCAAGCAAGTCAGCAACCGCTAAACGGAGCAAAGATAGGCTCAAACGTTAGGCACAAATCCCCTCTTTCACCATCCCTGGCGACCGGGGATAAATACTTCCTTGTATAAATCCTCTCTTTCACCATCTGACCTCCAGGGATGGAAGAAATGCCCTTGATGTCGCGAACATCAAGGGCCCTAGCGACCGGGGATACATCTTGCACACCAGAAGTCCATGCACAAAAAAGGGCGCTATTTTAGCACCC
Organism: Shewanella sp. SP1S1-7; assembly: GCF_031932105.1. Taxonomy (NCBI): domain Bacteria; kingdom Pseudomonadati; phylum Pseudomonadota; class Gammaproteobacteria; order Alteromonadales; family Shewanellaceae; genus Shewanella; species Shewanella sp. SP1S1-7. The sequence goes on along the minus strand of NZ_JAUOEU010000008.1, from coordinate 8,244 downwards.
TTTCTTTTATTCAGCATCATCACGGCTCGCGGTTTATTGCGCGGGCGTTTCTGATTTCTTTTCTCTGCTGAGCAATTCTTTCGCAGCATCAACCGGAGCTTTACCTTGATACAAAACTTGGTAGATTTGCTCGGTGATTGGCATTTCAACCCCAAGGCGTTTCGCAAGCGTAAAGACTTCTTTAGTATTGCGATAACCTTCAACCACTTGGCCGATTTCAGCCTGTGCTGTCATCACATCACAGCCTTTACCTAAGGCTAATCCAAAACGACGGTTACGGGATTGATTGTCGGTACAAGTCAACACTAAGTCGCCTAACCCCGCCATGCCCATAAAGGTGGCCGCATTGGCTCCTAAGGCTTCGCCTAAACGCGTCAATTCGACTAAACCACGGGTGATCAAGGCTGTTCTGGCATTGGCACCAAAGCCGATACCGTCAGACATGCCCGCACCAATCGCGATCACGTTCTTTACCGCGCCGCCAAGTTGCAGTCCGGTAAAGTCGTCGTTGGCGTAAACCCGCAAACGTTTAGGGCTGTGTAACAGCTCGACGAGATCGTTGGTGAACGTAGGACAAGTCCCCGCGACTGAAATGGCCGTAGGTAAACCCATGGCTAATTCTTTCGCGAAGGTCGGCCCAGATAACACCGCCAGCGGATATTGCTCACCTAACACATCACGGGCCACATCTTGCAGCAAACGTCCGGTTTCAGGTTCGAGCCCTTTCGTTGCCCATACGATGCGCGCATCGCTACGGAGTAACGGTTTAGCTTGCTCAAGCACAGTACCAAACACATGGCTTGGTACTACCACTAACACATTGTTACTGGCAGCTAAGGCTTTGGCTAAATCGGCTTCGATCTGTAAACAATCAGGAAACGCAATACCAGGCAAAAACGCTTGGTTGCACTTGTCTTGAGCGAGCGTTTGCATGTGGACAGGATCGTGTCCCCATAACAAGGTCTTATGACCATTGCTAGCTAAAGAAATGGCAAGGGCGGTGCCATAAGAGCCCGCCCCTAATACCGTGATATCGGCAGAGTTTTTCATGAAATTAAGCGTTAGCTTCTTCGGCAGCTGGTGCAGTCGCAGCAGCTTGACGTTGTTGCACGTATTGGGCAAACAGCGCGTCGAAGTTAACTGGTGCTAAGTTCAGTTGTGGGAAAGTACCACGACCGACTAAGCTGCCCACGGTTTCGCGAGCATATGGGAATAGGATGTTAGGGCAGTATGCACCTAATGAATGTGCCAGTTGTGGCTCAGTCAGACCAGTGATAGAGAAGATACCAGCTTGTTGTACTTCACATAGGAAAGCAGTATCGCCACCGTTTTGTGCCGTTACCGTTAAAGACAGGACAACTTCATATACATCGTCAGCTAATTTAGCACTGCGCGTGTCTAAATCTAACTTAACTTCTGGGTTCCATTCTTTTTGGAATACAGCTGGGCTGTTAGGCGTTTCGAAAGACACATCTTTAGTGTAAACACGTTGGATGTTGAATTGTGGGGCTTGTTGTTCGTTGTTTGCTACTTCAGCCATAATTTCCTACCTATCCTATCAATGTTGTATCGGCTTTTCGTTGAAAGCCAATTATTATTTGAAAGCCAATTCATCTTTGAACGTAAATTGGCTCGGGGCTTATGTTACTCAAGGCCTGTATCAGATCTCGGTATCATCCCAACTTTCACCCATATTCGGGTATCGATCGAACCAGTCTAAAAACTTACATTAAGCCCTTAGCGACCGCAGGATCAGTATGCCAAACAATGATGACTTTATTACTGCACTATCCGGTGGATTGAGTACAGCTTAAATCATAACTGCCGCCGACAACTTATCTTTTGCTTTTTGAAACAGGCATATTTGCTGCCTGCCATTCACCCATACCACCTTTCAAGTTGTACAGGTTTTCAAAACCTTGCTTACTCAAAAGCTGAGCGGCTTGAGACGAGGTCATGCCAGCATTGCATACCAATATAATGGGACTCGCTTTATACTTTTCAAGGGCAGATATCTGATTATTTTTAATATCTGCTAGCGTAACGTTAATTGCATCAACAATATGCCCCTTGCGGAACTCATCACTTGAGCGCACATCAACCACTTTAGCGTCCTGTCTGTTCACCATAATCGTCAGTTCTTGGTGAGAAATACTTTTGATCTTTGACATGCTCGATTTGATGAGACTCGCAACAAGCACAACAAATAATCCCACCCAGGCCAGACTGAGCATTGAGTGAGCTTTAAAAAATTCGATATATTCTTGCATGATGATTGCCCGCATAAATGGCGAAAATTCGATAAGGGCACAGAGTATACCGATTGCCTTGGCAGATTGCAGCAGTTTAGTCACAGTTCGAGATCGCACTTTTAGCGCAATTGGTCCAGCACTTGTCACAAGCCACTCACAGAATCGGGCGAATTAGTGATTCGATGACCTTAATCGGGGTAAAGCGCTTTTTCATACCCCGCTAACGTAGTAATATTTGACCAATTTCAGATTTCTATCGCTTCTATAAAACTTAAAGGTATCACTATGACGACAGCTAAACGTCCGCTCGCGTTGTTGATCCTCGATGGCTGGGGCTACCGTGAAAACACGCATAACAATGCGATTTTCCACGCCAATACTCCGGTACTCGACCGTCTCAACGCTCAATATCCCCATAGTTTAATTTCAGGTTCTGGCTTAGATGTAGGCTTACCTGATGGCCAGATGGGAAATTCTGAAGTTGGCCACATTAACTTAGGCTCTGGCCGTGTGGTGTATCAAGAACTCACTCGCATCAGTAAAGCCATTGCAGATCATGAGTTTGAGCAAAATCCAACCCTGTGTGATGCGGTTGACTCGGCCATTAAAGCCGGCGGCGCAGTGCACATTATGGGTCTGCTTTCTGCCGGTGGTGTTCACAGCCATGAAGAGCATATCGAAGCTATGTGCCGTATGGCCGTTGCCCGTGGCGCAACTAAGGTTTACTTGCACGCTTTCCTCGACGGCCGCGATACACCACCGCGTAGCGCTAAGGGCAGCTTGAGCCATTTTGATGATCTGTTTACTACATTAGGCCATGGCCGTATCGCCTCGATTATTGGTCGTTACTTTGCAATGGACAGGGATAATCGTTGGGATCGCGTCTCGCAAGCCTACGATTTGATCACCCAAGGCAAGTCAAAATTCCAATACGACAATGCTGTTACTGCATTGGAAGCGGCTTACGAGCGTAACGAGAACGACGAGTTCGTCTCTTCATCGGCAATTACAGATGCTGACGGCCAAGTTGCCACCTTGCAAGATGGCGATGCACTGATATTTATGAACTTCCGTGCCGACCGTGCCCGCCAAATCACCCGTAGCTTTATCAATCCAGACTTCGATGGTTTTGAACGCGCTGTCGTGCCGAAAATGCACTTTGTCACTCTGACTGAGTACGCCGGCGACATCAAAGCCCCTATCGCGTATCCATCTGAAAACTTGGTGAATACCTTAGGTGAAGTGCTGCAAAAACAAGGTCGTACTCAACTGCGTATCTCTGAAACTGAGAAATACGCCCATGTGACTTTCTTCTTCAACGGCGGCAAAGAAGAGCCATTCGAAGGTGAAGATCGCATCCTAATCAACTCACCTAAAGTGGCGACTTACGATCTACAGCCTGAGATGAGTTCAGCCGAGCTGACCGACAAGTTAGTGGCGGCGATTGAGTCGACCAAGTACGACGTGATCATCTGTAACTATCCGAATGGCGACATGGTTGGCCACACGGGTAATTTCGATGCCGCCGTTAAAGCCTGTGAAGCGGTTGACGCTTGTATCGGCCGTGTAGTTGATGCGCTGGCGAAAGTGGGTGGTGAATGCATTATTACCGCCGACCACGGCAACGCCGAGCAAATGACGGACGAAACCACAGGTCAGGCGCACACAGCCCACACCAGTGAACTGGTACCTTTCATCTTTGTTGGCCGCGATGCGACCATAGATGAAGGTGGTAAACTCAGCGATGTCGCACCGACTATCTTGACCTTGATTGGCGAAGCCATTCCAACAGAGATGACGGGCAAGCCCTTAATCCACATTAAAGAGTAACCGTTACCTAGTGAGCACTCGACTCCTTGTTAAAGCCAGCATTATTGCTGGCTTTATGATGTTATCTTTCTCGGCCAACGCTTCTGATTTGGAGAAGCGTCAGTCCGAGTTGAAATCAATCCAATCGCAAATAAATCAACAACAAAGCGCGTTAAAAACCACCAGTAAACAAAGAGAAAAATTGCTGTCATTGCTGCGTAGCGATGAAGAAGCGATTGCGTCAGCGGCCAAAAAAGTCAACAGCACCAAAAATAGCTTAGCGCAAATCGACACTAAACTGACCGAGCTGAAACAACGTCAAGATGAGTTAGAAACGCTTAAAGTGAGTCAGCAACAAACACTGTCGAAACAGCTGTCGAGCGCCTATCTTGCCGGTAATCACGATTACACTAAGATGATGCTCAATCAGCAAAGTCCTGCCACTATCGAGCGTATGTTGGCCTATTACCAATACCTCAATAAAGCGCGGATGAAGTCGATCAACGAATTAAAGCAAACCTTGACCGAGCTAGATGAGATCAAGGTGTCGCAAACGAGTAAGCAAAAGCAATTAACCAAACTCGTCGCCGAACAACAGGTCCAAGCCAAACGTTTGAGCCAAGAGCAAGATCAGCGACAACTGACCATTAAAGAGCTACAACGCACCTTAAATTCTAAGGGTGCTGAGCTGGAACAGTTGCAAATTGAAGAGGCCAGCTTGAAGCGCGTGGTCGAACAAGCGCTGCGAGCCATGAAAGACAATCCTTCGATGGAAGGTTTTGGTAAACAAAGTGGCAAACTCAAATGGCCAACTAAAGGTCGCGTCAGTGCCAGCTTTGGCAGCCAACGTTCCGGCCAAGTGGTGTGGAAAGGCACTATGTTATCCGCGCCAGAAGGGCAAAATATTCGAGCCGTTTCAGGTGGTAAGGTTATTTATGCCGACTGGTTACGTGGTTTTGGTCTGGTGATGGTCATCGATCATGGCAAAGGTTATATGAGCCTTTACGGCCATGCTCAAACCCTATTAAAAAGCCCTGGCGACATGGTAAAAAGCGGCGAAGCGATAGCTTTAGTCGGACGTTCGGGTGGACAGAGCGAGGCTGGCCTATACTTTGAAATAAGGCACAAGGGGCAAGCCGTCGATCCAGCGAAATACTGTCGCTAATCATAACGGTCCCCTCATCACAGGGGACGGCTATGAAACACATGATCCGCTATATTAGTTGCGTTGGATTAGGCCTAACTTTGGGCCTATCCATCAGCCTCTCTAGTCAAGAGAACGCTAAGTCCTATCGCAGTGATTTTGACTATCCGTTACTGCAAGATGTGCTTGAAACCGTTGAAACTTATTACGTAAAAACCGTTTCGAAAGAAGAGTTAGTGCAAGCGGCAATCAAAGGTATTTTTGAGCACTTAGATCCCTATTCCAGCTTTTTGAATCACCAAGAATTACTCGATCTCAAAGACTCCAATCGCGGCGAATATTTTGGTTTCGGTTTCGAAGTCGCAACCCAAAATGACCACATCAACATCATCGCCCCCTTCGCCCATTCCCCTGCAGAACAAGCGGGAATACGCGCAGGCGACATTATCGTTAAGCTCAACGACACACTGGCGACCGAGACTAACCTCGCCAATATCCTTGCCGAGATAAAAAAACATAGCCTCAGCAATCAAAGCATTAAGTTAGTGCTTAAACACAGCAATGACGATGCGACCTTCGAAGTGTCACTCAAGCCGAGCACTATCACTATCGAATCTGTCACCACTCAACTGCTTGATGGCAATATTGGTTATGTCAGATTAAGTAGCTTCCAAGAAAACTCGACCGAAGATATGGTGCGCTCACTCAGCCAATGGCAAAACAAACCGCTCGCCGGGCTCATCTTAGATTTACGTAATAATCCCGGCGGCCTGCTCGACCAAGCCGTTAAAATTGCTGACCTATTCCTCGCCAAGGGCCGAATAGTCTCAACCTCTGGCCGCTTCTTCGATGCCAACTCCGACTACTACGCCTCACCACAAACCATGCTGACTAACGTGCCCATGCTAGTGTTGATCAACAAAGGCTCGGCCTCTGCATCCGAAGTGCTCGCCGCCGCACTGCAGGAAAATGGTCGGGCTAAGCTGTTAGGTGAGACCAGTTTCGGTAAAGGCACAGTACAAAGCCTGATCCCCATCTTAGAAGATGGTAACGCGATAAAACTCACCATTGCTCAGTACAATACCCCCAGAGGTGAAAACATTCACAATATAGGAATCGTCCCAGACATAAAAATTGCCGCAGAAACTGGTTCCGGCGCGGGTAATTTGGCTATAATCGACGCCCTATCCGCCCATGCATCTCTGGCCCAAGATCATCAAGTGACCTCAGCCATTGCATGGATACAGCATCATGACTAATAAGAAGAAACTGTGCGCTTACTTTATTCCTTGGCCCTATTGGCCCTAAGCATTTCTCAAAGTCATGCTGCTCAAATTGCCCTCATTATTGATGACATAGGTTATCGTCATACCGATCAAGCCGTGCTGGCACTGCCCAGCACTGTCACATTATCAGTGTTGCCTCATACACCTCTTGGCAAAGAACTCGCCAATGCCGGCCATAAAAAGGGCCACGAAATCATGCTGCATCTGCCTATGCAAGCGCTTAATGGTAAGGCGTTAGGGCTGGGTGGATTGACCAATACTATGACTGAGGCGCAAATACGCGCCAGTGTTGTCGATGCAATTAACAGCGTTCCGTTTGCTAAAGGTGCCAATAACCACATGGGGAGCTTACTGACTCAACTCGATGATCCTATGCTGTGGGTGATGGAAACCCTCAAACAAAAGCATCTGTATTTTATCGATAGTATGACAACAAGGTTCACTAAGGCGGGAGAAACAGCGGATCAGTTGGGCGTGCCGTTATTAAAACGCCAACTGTTTCTAGACAATGATACCAGTACCAAAGCACTCGAAAGACAATTTAGCTTAATGATAAGTCAGGCACATACTCAAGGTAACCTAGTGGCGATTGCCCATCCTTATCCAGAAACCATGCGCTTCTTAAAGGCCAATCTACAAAGACTAAAAACCGAGGGGATTGATCTAGTACCTGCATCAAGCTTGCTCGCCATCGGCATTGCACACAAAAATGGAACTAATCCAGCTGTAACACTGAGATAGACATGTCAGGCAACAAGGCAAGTAACTCATCACGATTACTCACAATGTCCAGCAGAGTATATTGATCGAGCACATTCAAATACGCTTCAACTGCTTGTGCTAATACGCCTTTCAGCTTACAGGCAGGCGTGAATCGGCAGTAAGGTTTGCTGCAATCAATCGGCGCCAACGAGTTTTCTAATACCCGAACTAACTGACCTAAGTTAATCTCACTCGCAGGCTTACCCAAACGGAAACCGCCCATCTTACCGCGAATGGTTTCGAGGTAACCCATCTTGCCTAAATGATGCACTATCTTAGAGACATGATTTGGAGACAGATCAAATACCTGAGTAATTTCAGCAATTCTAAATAAAGTGGTTCTGTCTGGCTGAACCGCCAAATACATCAAGGTACGAACGCCAAAATCGGTATAACGAGTTAACTGCATATTTCACCTGTCAGCGATAAACTTAATGAGAGGTTTGAGCTTCGAGTTGGGTAATCAACCAAAGCGCCTCTTCGTTCGAATGACCACATACATCTTCCGATGCATCAAAATCACTACAAACCGCGGGACGATCGGGCGAGCCGAAGATCAAACATAAATTGGCATCACTCAGCTGCACACAACGCTCACCCGCAGCCTTACCATTTGGCATACCAGGAATACCGCTGCTAATTGAAGGCGCAATACAGCAAGCACCACACCCAAGACGACAATTCATTTTCGTTACTCATGAAAGACATAAGGCATTATACCGTTAAATTTGTCCGAGATCAGTGTCACAGGTCAATACTGCCAAGTCGCGCACAAGCGCCATTCTGTGCGAGAAAGGCATAATATGAAATAAGTGGGACAAACTTAGACAAAAAGTAGGCTGAGATTTAAATTTTACGCCGACGAATGTGAGGTAGCGATGCCGAGCTGGACTGTTAAGCAGGGATGCTGTTGGACTGGACGGCCGCGACAATAGAAATAGATAAATTCCAGATACGAAAAAGCCCTAACATTGCTGTTAGGGCTTATCGA
>NZ_JAUOEU010000007.1:0-213070 GCF_031932105.1 Shewanella sp. SP1S1-7 | reverse complement strand
GGGGAAATGGTAGTGGTAAATTGAATATAAAATGTATCGTTCAAAAAGTTCCGTATGGTTAACCAATGCGGGTACTGCATGCTCAGTCCATGCTTGATTCAACGCATCAATTTGATAGCTATTTTCTTCATTACACAGTGCGGCAACAGCCTGATTTAACGACGTAAATCTTGCACGTACACCTCTAGAATGAGTTTTACACAACTCATTATGAACAGTAATAAAGGCATGCGTCTGCGGCAGTGGGGAATAAGGTAAGTTCTTATATTGCTCTGCTAATGCACCTGACTGTGCATACAATTTTAGTTGTTGTAAGCGCTTATCTAGTTCTTCTATTGGTAAGGTATTTTGACGGACTTGGTCACTAACCTTGATTAATAGTCCTATTGCTAGCAGTGCTTGTTGCCAACCACCTCCCAAATTCAATAATAGGTCGAGACTGTATTCATGGGTTTTTTCTAGCCACGTAGGACTTGGCGTTGAAGGCTGTTTTATGCCACTTATATTGGAATCAAATTGGAAAGCATTAGAATTAAATAACACTGAGCGAGCGACTTCTGGGCAAGATAGATAGAGGCTTTCGTATTTATTACCGCCAATGACTTTGTGGATCCTTGGATAAGTTTTACATGTATGACTTAAGGCCTGTTCACCCGCTTTTGAATGGATATCACAAAGCTTATGTTCGTTAACAAATGGACATGAACCTTGCGCATCAAGTCTAATGTCGGCCCAGTCGCTTGTACTTTTCTTTGTTTCAATAAATGCAGTCTTTGCCGTTGTAGCGAGCAGTGGGTGTTTAATCGTGTTTTTATAGCTCTTTTTATCAAATGATATTCGCCAATCGTAACAGCAACTGTCTTCACATTCTGGTCCAACACATTGGAATTGAGTGACATAACCGGGTTTTATTATGAGGTTGTCCATCGGTAATTTCGTTAAATTTACAGTAATTTAGGACAAAGGTAACAAATCAAACTCCCTTATTCCAGTTTTGTTAAATGCCGATTAGATCTAAGCCAATTTAGGTACAATTAATATTTACTCTCATCAACTAGTGCGGTAGAAGTTCTTTGATTAAAACTTATACGCTCATTGGAATACCATTTATTTCGCACTGCATATTGGTTCATTATTTATAAAACAGAATTCAGATTGCCTAAGTGCTGCACTAGCTCTGCCATATTGTTTACTTCGAGCTTTTTCATGATTTTTGCGCGGTGTACTTCAATCGTGCGCAGGGATAAAAACATCGCCTCCGATATTTGCTTGTTAGTCATGCCTTGGATCACATGGGCTAACACTTGCTGTTCGCGCTCGGTCAGTTGGTCAAACTTATGCTGCAGACTTTGCTGCTCGAAGGCCGCTTGGCTTTCACGCTGCGCCTTTTCAATCGCTTGTACTAATGCCTTACCCGATACGGGTTTTTGAAAAAAATCGCAGGCCCCCTTTCGAAAGGCGCTTAACGCCATAGGTAAATCGCCGTGGCCAGTGAGAAATATCACGCCTAGCGGGCTGTGGGTTTCCAATAATTTTTGCTGCACTTCTTGGCCGGTGATTTCCGGCATTCGACTATCTAAAATCACGCAGCCCGCCTGTGATAATGCACAGTGCTCAAGGAAGTCGCGGCCGCTGTTGAAGGTTTGCACTTGATAGCCAAATTGTCCGAGCATAAAGCCCAGTGAATCCAGAATCGCTTCATCGTCATCGACTAGATAGAGTGGCAATTTTATCGACATGGTGTTCCTTGTTGGGCGGTAAGCATGCTATCAGCTTAAGCTGGGTGCCGAGTGGGCTCAATTTTAAGCCTAGGTCTTGGGAGATACATCACTAAATTAGCCAATTCCCTCTGGGCATAAATCAGAGTTTGGCGACATTTCACAGCTTGATTTTTATCTGCGAGCTAAAGTCGTTCCATGACAATGGCATATAAGAGTGGGTAATAGAGGCGATGACGATTGACTCTTGGTGTAAAGCGATATTGATGGGATTCTTGCTGAGTATCATTGGGCTTAATCCGTCCTATGCCAACGAAGCGACAGAAGTTAACCATTTTAGAGTCGGAGTGCTGGCAAATCATGGCGTGTTACAGGCCAAGCAGCGTTGGCAACCTATGATGGATTACCTCAGTGAGCAAGTGCCTAATAGTCATTTTGAAGTCGTGCCTGTGGATTTTAATGGCATGCGTAGTCAGTTACTTGAGCATGATTTGCAGTTTATCGTCACTAACCCTGGGCAATATCTGCATCTAAGTAACAATTTCCCGTTGTCTTGGCTTGCGACAATGAAGAGTCGTAAGCATCAAGGCAGTACTTTTACCATAGGTGCGACCATTATTGTCCGCGCCGACAGCCCTATCCGTACCTTGCAGGATTTGCGCGGGCGCAATGTGGTCGCCAGTGATCCGCAGGCCTTGGGGGGGTATCAAGCGGCAATGGGGTTACTGCATAAAATGGGTTTTTTACCCGAACAATTTTTTGGGCAATTGCGCTTCCTCGGGTTCCCGTTAGAACCGCTTATCTATCAAGTCAGAGATGGCAGTGCCGACGCCGCAATAGCGCCTTTTTGTACCTTAGAGGAAATGATCGCAACGGGTCTTGTTAATCAGGGCGATTATCGGGTTATCCATCCTGCTACGCCTGCAGGATATGATTGCGAGGTGAGCACTCAGTTATACCCAAACTGGTCATTCGCTGCGGCGGATACGGTTTCTCCTAAGCTGACGATGGCGATTACCCGCGCCTTATTCGATTTACCCGCCGATCATATTGCAGCAATTACCGCCGATACTTTGGGCTGGACTGCGCCCGTAAGCCAGTTAAAAGTGATTGAGTTATTTAAAGAATTACAACTACAGGGAGCATCACCACCACTTTATCAAACCGTATACAAATGGATGGCAAAAAATAAAGAATGGGGTGGCGCACTGTTGTTAATTTTCATTATTTCCACCATTTATCACCTGTGGCTTGAATATAAGTTTCGCCAGAAAAGTGAGTTTTTAGTTAGCACTGAGCGCCAATTAAAGGACAAGGCACTGCAGCTTGAGCGACTGCAAAGTGCGGCGATTCTTGGGGAAATAGGTGCAGGACTTGCCCATGAACTCAATCAACCCATAGCCGCCATTACCCAATACAGCGAAGGTGCCATGCTGCAACTGGAAAGGCTTGGGCAAGATAATCCGGAACTCTATGATGTACTCGGTAAAATTAATGCGCAGTCGATTCGCGCCGGAGCGGTTGTGCATCGTATTCGCGGTTTACTCAAGCGGCGTCAGGCAAAGACCGAACCTTTAGATATAGTGCCAGTGGTGAAAGAAGCTTTAGCTCTGTTGCGGCGCGAGCTAGACCGAGCGAATATACAAGTGAATGTGCGAGTGCAGGGTGAGCCCTTTGAACTGATGGGTGATAGCGTTGGCTTAAGTCAAATGTGGGTCAATCTTGTGAAAAATAGTTTAGATGCGCTAGAGACCTGCGGCGATAACCGCGTGCGGCAGTTATGGATCGATATCTATTTTCAACCGCATGAAATCAAAGTATTAGTGATTGATAATGGCGAAGGGTTACAAGGGCAGGCGAGTGAGTTAATGGCATCTTTTGCCTCAACCAAAGATGCGGGCTTAGGGCTTGGCTTAGCCATCTGTAAGGATGTGGTTACCCGCCATCACGGCAGCATTCAAATCGAAAACTGTCAGCAATCCACGCAAGCTTTACTGCCTTGGCAACAGGGCTGTGTGGTGACAGTCGTGCTTCCCAAGGAATAGGGTTATACACTTATGAGTAACCCTTAATGTGCGCATTAGCCCGGAGCATCCGACAGCTTTTATTGGTTAGCGGTTAATATTAATAAAAGCATCATTTTCATAATAATATTTTGCTGCACTAATTAATTCATTTAACCCAGTTTCAGAATTTTGTTGCAGCAAATTACTCTTAATACTTTGCAAATCTGACACACTTAAGAAGCTTTTATAACCAATAGATGTTGGGTAAATTGGTTCATCATCACTACCACGATCTTCTTCTGTGTCATCGTCAAGTACAAGACATAATATCGAGTCATTAATTTCTTTATTAGAAGGTATATATACATCCCACTTCCAATCTAAAGATTCAATTTTATCCAACATGTTCTTGAGAGTTAATTCTAAACGCATTACGCACCTTTTGTGATACAGCTAGTCATTCCCGCGCCTTATTTGCGGTTAGTTTTTGGGGGGAAAGCCATCGCTTGATCTCTGATCCACTTCATTCATAACTGTAGATATTTACCAAAATATTCATCGACAGTTTTATGGCAGTATTTATCTTCACCTCGCCAATACTCAGCGAACACCCAGTCATTTTTGCCTTTAGAAGGGCGATTGTAGCTCCTTGGTCGTAACACTCCAATACTGGCTAAAATCTCTATTAATACCTGCCTTTCTGCTTTACTGGACTTTACGACCTTAGCCAATCTTTTTTCAAGGGCACTGGGATAATCAGTAGGTTCCGAACTTTCGATAGTGTTTAATATTTCTTTGAAACAATTTAAGTCTTCATCAGTTGGGTCAGGGATATCCGTATTTATAAATTGGTTTAAGTCAAAATATGTATATAAAATATCGCCATGACGGACATCACCCCATTTGATACGCTCGAAATTCAATACGTTTATATCTGTGTTGTTATAGTTGTGACTACCCCTTATCCCGTATTTGCAGTCTCGGCATACACCGCAGGTGTAGGAGTGTGAAGTTGGTTTTCCGTCGGAATATGAAGTGCCGGATATAACGGGTGTATATTTATGCTCTGGGATATTTTTGGCAATTGAATAGGATGATAAAGAAGATCTTAAGTCTAAGCGGCGAGTTGTCAGGCTACTTAAAAAACCTTTAGCAATTTGTGCTCTGGATATTATTTTTACTACTTTTGCAATGGTATCTATGCAGTCATCGTGAGAAATCGAAATCGGATCAAACATCAATCCTTGTGACTTTGCGTACTCAAAATCTCCATCAGATAAGAGTCTATCTTTTGAGTCTATCCATCCATTCTTCCAGTAGATGGAGAATAATATTTTCTTCGCTTTCTTATCCATATTTGAATTTATGCTTTCACTTAACGTTTGAGTATTAATGTGTAGCGTTGTTTGCGAGACATAAATTACTTGTTCGACTTGGCTACTACGACGATGTTAATTGGTGTGAATGATGCTATAGGAATTTGTTTTGATAGGGTAGTGGTTTTTATACAACTTTGGTGGTAATTGCTTGATATCGTTTTAGCTTTATCATTACGTTTGCATTATTAGTGACGTTGATTTCGAGTATTCTGGCCTTACATTTTGGTTGACACAGGTACTACATCATCTCAACGACATTAAACCTATAAGGCATATTTACTTTTAGTTTTCTATCATCTAGCAACGACTTGATGGTGGTTATTTTCTTCACATGACCACTTGTTTATCGTGGTTTTCTATTAGGATACTTTGGCTGTTTGCAATTTAGGGCTGTGGATAGTTTTGGGAGAACTGGCTGAGCTTTTCTACTAAAAACTCTATGGTGCGACGGATCTTATGGCTGGGATAATCGGTTTGTAGGTATACCAATTGCAGTGGGATCGGCGGGGCTATTTTATCGGCTAGCACTAAGTGGAGTCTGCCTTCGGTCACATCTTGCGCCACATCGAGCCAACTCTTATAGGCAATCCCACGACTTGAGAGTGCCCAGTCGCGGATCACTGCGCCATCGTTACAGAAACGTTTACCCCTGACTTCGATTTCAACTGGCGCGCCGTTATGGCTGAATTTCCATTTCTGCCACGGCTCACCGCCGCGATTTAAAATCAGCACAGCATGTTGGCTGAGTTCATTTAGTGTGCTTGGTGTGCCGTGTTGTGCCAAATAAGCGGGTGAGGCGACCAGTACTCTTGGGGTCATGGCGAGCTGACGCCTTTTCAGATTTGAGTCGTCAAGCTGGCCATAGCGCAAAGCCAAATGGATATTTTGGTCTATTAAGTCTGTCATATGATCGCCAAAATACAGCTGCACTGTCAGTTCTGGGGCGCTGTCCATCAATTCATCGAGCCAAGCACGGATCTGGCTGCGACCAATATCCGAAGGCAAGGCGAGGCGTACTTCGCCCTTAAGCTCACCCCTGTGTTCGGCTAAATTGGCGCTGGCGGTTTCGAGAATCGCCAGTGCGGGTTTCGCAGAATCGAGAAAAATCCGCCCTTCTTCTGTGAGCTGTAAGCGCCGCGTCGAGCGAGCAAATAGCTGACATCCTAGCTTTTTCTCTAATCTTTGCAGCGCGGCACTTGCCGCTGCCGGCGTCATGCCTATTTCTTTACTGGCTGCCGAGAGACTCTCTAAGGCTGCGATACGCAGCGCTAATTGCAGATCGTTTAAATGATACATATCAAATTATTTTTGAAAATGATTTTAATAATAGCCTGATTATCAATATAGATTAACTAATGCACAATTGCACCACTGATGTTTCATCTTAATTTCTGGTTCGGAGTGTGTATGAGTTTATTCATGTCTTACAAATTAGCGTCACTGGCGCTAAACAATCGCATTGTGATGGCCCCTATGACTCGGGCGCGTACCATGCAGCCAGGCAATATTCCTAATGACCTGATGGCGCAATATTATGCCCAGCGTGCCTCGGCGGGGTTAATCATCACAGAAGCGACACAAATCTCCGATGACAGCCAAGGCTATTCATTTACGCCGGGCGTGTATACCGCGGAGCAAATTGAGGGTTGGAAAAAAGTCACAGCGGCAGTGCATCAGGCTGGTGGTAAAATCTTCAATCAAATTTGGCATGTTGGCCGTGTATCGCACCCGATTTTTCAGCAGGGTAATGCCCCGATTGCGCCATCAGCTATTGCGCCCGTTGGCACTAAAGTATGGATTGTGGATGAAGCGCATCCTGAAGGGCAAATGGTGGATTGCTCAGAACCTAGGGCTATGGTGCAAGCGGATATCGACCGTGTGGTGGCCGATTTTGCACAGGCGGGAGTGAATGCGGTTGCGGCGGGTTTTGATGGCATCGAAATTCACGGCGGCAATGGTTATCTGATTGACCAGTTTTTACGCACCAATTCAAACCACAGAACCGATGTCTACGGCGGTTCTCAGGAAAATCGCATTCGTTTTTTACTCGAAATTGTCCAAGCCGTGAGTGCGAAAATTGGTGCCAATAAGGTCGGGGTTCGCCTCGCCCCTTACGTGACGTTTAAAGATATGGCGTGTCCTGAAATTGTAGACACTATTCTGTTAGCGGCTAAGCATTTATCGGCATTGGGCGTGGCCTATTTACATCTTTCAGAGGCGGATTGGGATGATGCGCCCAAGGTGCCAGAGTCCTTTAGAGTCGAGCTGCGTAAAGTCTTTAAGGGCAGCATTATTGTTGCGGGTCGCTATGATGTGGCGCGTGCCAATGAGGTGATTGATAGCGGTTATGCGGACTTAGTCGCCTTCGGTCGTCCTTTTATTGCCAATCCTGATTTGCCTTACCGTTTAATGCATCAATTGCCTTTATCTGCATTCGACAAAGGGCCCTTGTTTGGGGGTAGTGCGGCGGGTTATACCGATTATCCTACATACAACGAAGCATTGAGAGCCGTTATCCGTTCGGATGAGGATGAGGTGGCATAATGGATAGGGTTAACCGTTTATTTGTGCAGCGATATCCTGCATGGCTCAGCTTAAGTCTATGGTTTTCAGGTTTTATAGGTATCGCAATGGTGGGTTTTAGCTTAGCTAGTCTGAGCTTAGATGCGATGGCCGACCAAGTCGGCGCGACCCCTGAAATAACTAAAGTATCAGCGTCGTTAGTGCCAAAAGTGGCGGCAATGGAAACGATTTCTGATGAATCACCGCAGGCACAAACTATCGCCCGCGCCGCCTTGTTGTATGCCAGTTTTTGGCACACGGGGGATGCACGTTTTGCCCACAGTGCATTAGCGACAGGGTTTATCGACCGTACTCTGCCCGCTGGCCGCGCGCAGGGAATCACGGGTTCACTCGAAGCCTCAAAGGCATTTAGGGCAGCGGTCCCTGACCTCTCAGTTTCAGTTGAGCATTTGCTAATCGTTGGCGATCGCGCTGTGGTGCGGCTGCGTTTTAATGGCCGCTTCACTGGTATCTTTGGTGAGCAAAAAGGCCAAGGGCAGAAAATCGATTTTCGTGCTGTTGACATGTATCGAGTACGGGATGGTTTCATCACAGATAACTGGCACCTCGAAGATTATCAAACGCTATTTTCTCAATTAGCCGCAGGGACTCAATCATGAATCAACGTCGACGATTTTTAATGGCTGGTGGCGCCATCGCTGCGGGGTTCGGCCTAAGCCAAACGGCGCTGGCTATTGGTTTACCCTCATTAGATACCTTAGAAAATGACTCCAAAAATTCAGGCGGCAGTGGTATGAACAAAATATTTTGGCCAAGTGGTGAGCAGTTAGTGATTTCAATCTCAATGCAGTTTGAAGCAGGTGCTCAAGATAAAAATGCCGAAGGGCCGTTTCCGCCGATGGAAAAGGGCTATCCAGATACCATCACCCCGACTTGGTACGACTACGGTATGAATGAAGGCATTCCAAGGCTGCTGCGTTTGTGGCGTAAGCACAATATCAAGGTGACTTCTCACATGGTTGGGCGCGCTGCTGAGCTACATCCTCAACTTGCCAAACAAGTTGCAGATGAGGGGCATGAGATTTCGGGCCACGGACAAACGTGGACGCCACAATACAGCATGTCGCCAGCAGAGGAACGCGCCTCCTATGTGGCGAGTATTGAGACGCTGCAAAGGATCACAGGTCAGCGCCCCTTAGGTTTTAATGCCTTTTGGATGCGCCACAGCACTCAAACCCTCAATATTTTGCAGGACTTAGGTTTTATTTATCACATCGATGACCTATCGCGGGACGAACCTTCAATTATCCCAGTAGGAAATAAGCCTTTTGCGGTTGTGCCTTACACTTTACGTAACAATGATATCGGACGTTTTGGTGGCAACACGGCCATGACGGCCGCGGCCTTTTTGCAGGAACTAAAGGATGAGTTCGATATGCTTTATCAAGAAGGTTCGACGCAGCGACGTATGATGTCGATCAGTGTGCACGACCGTATTGGTGGCGCTCCTGGATTGGTGACCGCTTTAGATAAGTTTATTCAGTACGCTAAAGGTCACACTAACGTAGGCTTTATGCGTAAAGATGCCATTGCTAAATGGGCGCTGGCGCAAAAGGACACGCCGACCAATCCTGCAAGAACCTTTTAGCCTGCTATCACTCTCGCTCTCGCTCTCGTTGATGGCAGTTGGAAGAGGTTTGAATGATTAACAAAAAGCGCGTTGTTTAACGCGCTGTTTGATTTTGGGAACCTTATTACTGCGGGTCGGAAGCGATTAACGCGTGGCGAATATGGCCCAAGTGCGGCGACCCTGCTCCAGAATAATCCCTACGGCAAGCCCTGCGGCGGCGTTGATGGCAAGGCAAGTCACTGCTGTTGATAAAATCACAAAGATACAGAAGGGCTTACCATCGATTAAGCGTTTTGACCAGGCGAGTTGCAGCCCCGCTGTGGTCAGTAAACTGCCGAGGATTGCCATAGGAATAAGGCTTAATAGCCAAGCGATATTAGTGCCCCAGCATAGGGCTATCATTAAGCACGTACTGCCAAAAATTAACGGCGCCAGATAAGTGCGAGCACCAAAATGGTATTGCACCGCAAGTCCGCCCGCACCGTGGCACATGGCCGAGGCACCAAAGGGCGCGAGCAATAAGTTGGCAAGACCTGAGCTAATGGCGAAGTTTTTGGGCGTGAGTTTGGCGGCATCTTCAGGGAATTTCTCCTGCGCCATTACAGATGTAGCAATCACTGCATTGGTTAAGGTGAGAGCCAGTTGTGGCAAAACCAACAAAAGGGCGGCAGAGGTCCACTCAATAGATGTCGGCCACGCTAATTGAAATGGCGCTGTCATTGCTTGAATATCAAAGTTAGTGGCTAAACTAGTTTGTGTACTTGCTTGCCAAATCATCCCCGCTGCTATGACTAAGGGCATGGCAAG
Organism: Shewanella sp. SP1S1-7; assembly: GCF_031932105.1. Lineage (NCBI taxonomy): Bacteria > Pseudomonadati > Pseudomonadota > Gammaproteobacteria > Alteromonadales > Shewanellaceae > Shewanella > Shewanella sp. SP1S1-7. The sequence continues at coordinate 203,007 of NZ_JAUOEU010000007.1, read as the reverse complement.
GTAACGCAGCGGCAAAAATTTACTGATAAATAACAGTACAAATGCCCCCACGCCAACCAGCCAAAATTCACTCATCATCTTAGTGCCCATCCACATCAGTTGCAGACCTATGGCGAGTTGAATGCCAACACTCACAGCTTGTGATAACTGTTTGGCTAACCAAGTGATGGCGCCGCTAAAGGCGAGAATTAACAGGATAATGCCCATCAACATGGCGCTTGCCTGCAACATACCAGGGGTTAAGCCTTGGGCTATGACTAGTGCAGCTATGACCTTCATCGGTTGCACGGGAATCGGGCGACGGTAAAACAGCGCGCTTAAGATGGCGAATAAACCAAAGCCTAGGAAAATTCCTTGGGGTGAAAATTGATTAAGGGCAATCAGCCCCAACACCAAAGGCAAAAAAGTGCCTAAGTCGGCAAAGGCACCACTGGTTTCACCGAGTAAACGGTTGAATGAAAGATGGGATACTGTTTGGGATATTTTGCCCGAGGTCATACTGATTGCCGTAATTGAACACGCTATGACTACGCAAAATAAATGCCATAAAAATCAGATGATTTGGCGGATAGACAGAGTCAAACTACCGTGAAGCGTCACCCGGTGAGACAAACTGGGGCAAGGTAGAAGACTGGCTGAGTCTAAATGTCTGCGTTTGTGCCAGAGTGGCAACATCATAAAAAAGAGATCTTAGTGAAGCACTAAGATCTCAATGGGTATTGCAGGGAATGGATTAATTAAGGCTGTTTATGTTTTGGTCCTTGTTTATTCTTCATTGGGTCACCTTGATAACCTAGGCCTTGCCAATCGAGTCTTGAGCCTTTGTTATGGCAGTCGTTGCAATTTAAGGCCTGTGCTTTAGGTGACACCATATGGTTGATACGCCACCACATTTCTGTTTCAGCAAAGCCATATTCGCCACTGTATTTCAGGCCTTTTTCTACCATAGTCGGGTTGGCCTCCATTCCGAGTTTGGCAGCTAAGCTCCAATCGAAATCGCTCCAGTAACCGCCTTTGCCATAGACTTTAGCGGTCACAAAGATATTGAGTTTTTTGTCGTAAATTTGCTTACCTGTGTGAACTTTAAAGGGATAAATTTTCGCTTTTGCATCATTGATATCGCCTATGGGGTAGGTGAGTTTTGTGATGGCATTCGGGTCCATTTTGTCGCCAGTCATGTACGCATTGGCTGTACCGTTATACCAAGCGTATTGGGGTTTAACCATTTTCTCCCAGACAAAATTGCCTTTTTTCTTCTGGTAGGTGTGTTTGCCGTATTGGTCAACGGCTTCTGGTTTATCCTCGCCTGCGGTTGACCAATCCCAACGCATTTTGGTGGGTTCATTCTTAGCAAAGTAAGGGATATGGCAGGTTTGACAGGCAACCGTTGCCGTATGAGTGTTGAGCTTCTTATTGCTGTGCGGCGCGCTGTCGTGGCAGTTTTCACAACCAATATGGTCTATACCACCGGGAGATACGCCCATCGCATTGCCCGATATCTGATGTTTTTCAGTGGTGTGGCAGTTCTGACATTGAAAGTCATTACCGTCGCTATCCATGTGCACATCGGTCGCTTTGTCTGGGTAAGACATGGAAGAGTCAAGATCGCCATGTTTCACCGCATCGCCACCTCCGCCATAGAAGTGGCAACTGCCGCAGTTGTCGCGAACGGGCTTACCGACATTTTGGGCGATTTTAGCTAAGTCGAGTTTTGCCATTGGCTCGCCCGCGCCTGCAGGATCTTTTACATAAGTTCCAGTCGTATCGTGGCAGACAAGGCAATCGACTTTAGTTTTATCTTTAAAATCAAAATCGTTATCTTTCCAGCCGTAGCCCGCATGGCAGCTGGTACAGCGAGGTTCGTTGCCTGAAATTGAGGTGCAGAAGTTATTGATACTGTTCTTTTTGCCCCTAAGTACGGTTCTGTCGGGCAGCTTTTGTTCTAACTCCCAAGTCCAGTGGGAGGTTTTCATAACGTCTGTGGCTTGGTCTTCATGGCACACTAAACATTGTGCCGTGACTTGCGTACCCGTCGCAAAGGGGCCCTCGAGCACCTCTTTATGGGGATTAGCTGCATAGGTATTTAATGTCATACCCGCCAAGGCAATAAGTAAGAGTCTTCTCATTTTTTACTCCCACCCTCGGCTTGACCGAGGGCTGATAGCTGTTATTTATGACGGATTAGAAGTTAATTGTGAGTGAGGCGTTCATGTCGAAGGCGGTATCGACCACTGGCAACATGGAGTAAGCCGAACCTGCTAACACATCATCAATTTTTTGCGGAGCACCCACAGGTGTGCCGCTACCTGTGTATTCATAGTCGTAGTAAAGCCCGGCCAATTTGATAAACATTTTTGGATTGATATCAAAGATATAATAGGCTTCGGCCACATGACCACGAGTGGCAAGTTTGCTACCGATAGGGTCGTCTTGGGCTTGGGTGAAGGGTGTCCAATATTTAGAACCATAGTTATATTCCAGACCAAACTTGCCGTAGGGTGCAGGAATTTGTACGCCGACATAAATGCCGTAACCGTCTTTGGTATCACTATCGTCACTGGTTTTAGGCACCATGATGATCTCAGTACCAGTGCTATTTAACTCAGCCTCGAAGATAGCATCGGATAACATGCCACCAAACATACCTGCGTTGCCATTGGGCTCGGCGCGAGTCCAGCCGAGTGAGGCAAACCATTTAATATCGTTTGCTTCTTCACGCGCAAAGCCAATCCCGCCTAGGTACATGTCACCAATCACACCGCTGGGTTGTACTCGGGTAACAAAGTTAAAATTGTCGAACTTTTGCATATCTTGGTACATGGTCGGAGCGAAAATGCCCGCCAGCTGGGTAGGGAAGGCCATAGTGCCTTTAAAGCCGTCATTCACATCTTTAGCGCCAAACAGGGTGAACTGGAGGAAGTTGGTGCCATCGTTGATGGCATCGATATTAAAACCACCTAGGTGGGTATCTTTAGTGACTATGTCACCAAACATTTCGCCATTGCCCCATTGTGATTCAAAGCCTTGGCCGTAGCAGAAGCGGACAACTTGCCCTTCAACCCCGGTGATTTCCCCTAGGTTATAACCTAAGGTCGCGCCATCGAAGTTGAAGTTAACTAAATGGCCTGAAGGCGTACCGCCGCGTAGCTCGTTTTCACGGTAGTGGCTTGGTGGGCCATAGGTTGAAGGGCGACGGCCAATGGAGAGATAAAACTCGGAGCCGTTGATTTTTTTCCAGTCAAAATAGGCGCGTTCGACCCGCAGCCAGTCGCCACTGGTATTGCCGCTGCTGGTGCCATCCATAGTGAAAGACCGCCAAGAGTCAAATACTTGCACTCCTGTGGAGTCGCCCCAGTTTTTGAACATACTGAGACGGCCAGCAAAGCTGACGTTATCCCATACTTTTGCCTTGAGGTTGAGGCGCAGACGAGTGGTGTAGTAGATGTCGTTATCTATGTCCTGCACGCTTTTGGGGGCGAGCACATAGGGCATCACGCCCTGCAACATGCCATTTTGGAAGGCGGCGGCAAGGTCTGGATTGGCTTGCATCATTTTTCCAAGTGGTGAATTTAGATCGTTGGGCATGCCGAAGGCGCCAGACATAGCTTTGGCGCCAAAGTCGTTGAAGTTAACCTTCATCGCTGGGCTCCAGACTACATCTTGGTAATGCAATGAATGGGCTTTAGTGCGGAAATCACCTGTAATTTCAAGTCGATCTAAGGATGTGTGTCGCTCGGTTTTATCTACGCGATCATTAAGGTCATCCAATTGCTCGGTAATATCGGCAAGTTGCTGCTTGAGTTCGGTAATTTTTTGCGTTTCACTTTGCACATCGTTCGGTGCAGCAAGGGCTTGGCCCGACATAAACAAGGCATTAGCAACGAGTATTGAGATAAGGGTACGCATAAGGTTTCTCCCTGAGTTTTTCTGTTGGCGTTATCTCGCTAAAAAGCATTTCGCCAAATTTACCCAATAGGAGTCCCTGAGGTGTTTCCCCATTTTTTCTCGCATTGGGTTTTAAATTTTTAAGTCAATGATTTAGGTCGCAGTTGCAGGGCTGCTTTCTAGCATTGCCTTAGGCCGTTAAATGGGCAGAGATCAGCCGCAGGTTTGTGGTTGGTCTGAGTCAGCGGCGTGGTCATACAAAAATTGCTGTATGTCCTTAAGGTCTTGTTCTGTGAAGCCGTTGAATACTTCTGGTTTGAGCTTGTGCTTATCTTTATCAAAGAAGCGATCCCATTGGCTCATAGTCTTGGTCATAGGTGTGAGTTCACCGCCTTCGCCACCTTGGCTATGGCAGGCTTTACATTCTTTTTTGTATAAATGTTTACCTTTCTTTGGGTTACCACCGTCTGCTGCGTAGGCATTGATACCTAAGCTGCCTATTACGGCCATTGCTATTGCTATCTTGGTTAATGTTTTCATCATCTCATTCCTTACTTTTGTGGCCATTTGTATGACTTTGTTGGCGAAGTGTTTTTATTGATTCCACCTTGTGAACAAATTTATCAAAAACCACAGTGAGTAAATTTGAGGTGCATCACTTCCATTAAAAAAAACTAATTGATAAAAACTTCATTGATAAAAATCTAATTGACTGTATTTTGTCGCGGTTTACGTCATTTTTATTTCAGTAAAACCAATAGGTTGATTTTTTAGCTAAATTAGCCATGTCGATTTTACCTGTCGTGTTTGGTACTTAACACGCCAAAAGCGACTGTGATTTAGCTAACACTTTGTAAAATATGTATTAACTAAAGTAGCTATTTTAAAATTAGCGAGATGGTGGCGGGATGTGGCACTAAGCTATAAATGCTAGAGCATGATCTGACATTTTTAGTTTTTTGGCTTGGGTTGATGAGTGTTTCTGAGCCGTATTCGCCTAAACAGTCTAGGCGAATACGGACTCGGGACGGATTAAGGCTGCTGGCGTGTTGGCGCTAAAACGATTTCGCGTACGCACACATTTTGCGGTTGTTGCCATGCAAACAGCGCAGCAGCGGCGACGTTTTCAGGCGCGATAACGCCGCCCATTTCTTCTTTCCAGTCATGGTAACCGGCTTTAATGTCATCGCAGGTGGTATGACTTAGCAACTCAGTTTCTACTGCGCCGGGGGCGATAGTGATAAGGCGTACGTCATCTATGGCGACTTCTTCACGAATGTTTTCTGTTAAGGCGTGCACGGCAAATTTAGTGGCGCAGTAAGCAGCGTGGTTTGGAAAGGTTTTACGCCCCGCCACTGAGCTGATATTAATGATAGTGCCAGTTTTGCGAGCTTTCATGTCGGCTAATACCGCATGAATGCCATTAAGCACGCCCATCACATTGATATTGAGCATGCGGCTCCATTCGTTAGGATCTTGCACATCGATCTGACCCAGCAACATCACACCCGCGTTATTGATAAGACAGCCGACAGGGCCAAATTGTGCTTCTGCTTGAGTTATGGCGGTTTTAATGGCTGCAGTGTCGGTGACATCGACGCTGATAGAGAGGCTGTTAGGTAATTCAAGTGCTTGCATTGCTTCAACCCGGCGTGCCAGTAATAACAGTGGGTGGCCTGCGGCGCTAAAACTTTTGGCCATAGCGGCGCCAATACCCGATGAAGCGCCCGTGATGACAACCAGTGATTTAGTAACTTGATTCATTAGTATTTCCTATTAATTGAAGCCAATCTGAGCCGTAAACAAACTGTTGTTCGGCGTCTTTAAGTTGGCAATCAGTATAGGCTGGGGATTTTTAGCCGAAAAATACTTATTCCAGCTGGATATGATAGGCTCAGCCTATGACACTATTATCGAACTTTGTACTTAATTTGCCGTTGTCGGAGAAGATAAAATGGTTGATTTACGTTTACTGCGTTTCTTTATCGCAATTTTTGAAGAGAACAATATCACCGCAGCGGCTAACCGTTGCTTTGTGAGCCAGCCTTCACTGTCAGCTGGCTTAAAGCAATTGGAAGAAGAGTTAGGCGGCCAGCTATTTGAGCGTAGTAAGAAAGGCGTTAAACCTTTAGATAGCGCCCATTATTTGTATCCTTTGGCGGTTAAATTAGTTGAGGAGGCGAGTAAATTGCCGGGTCTGTTTATGGCGAAGGCGAGCCGACAAAAGCTACGTTTGGCTGTGATGCCAGATCTCAGTCAGTGGCGTTTGGCGGGATTTTTACAGCAGGTGAATCAAGCCATTGAGAAGCTAGATCTGGAGCTGGTGGATTACCAAAGCCCCGCAGATTGTCGTTTAACTATCGACAGTTTACGCCATGAAGATGAAGTTTTTTTCCCGCTATGGGAAGAAGATTATGTGCTGTGCGTCCCCAAGGAGCATGCCCTCGCCCAAGTAGATAGCCTACGCCCCGAGCAGCTAAATGGTTTTGACTTTATCGAGTGTCCACCCTGTGAAGCTCATCAGCAGACGATAGGTTTACTGGCGTGCAGCAATATGTCGCTTAATTTAGTCGCTAAGGCCGAATCTAAGTCTCTCGTGATGTCGCTGGTGTTGGCTGGATTTGGCGTGAGCTTTTTGCCTGATGGTTTAATTGAGGATGAGCCTAGGCTCAAGCAAGTAAAATTTGATGGTCCGAGAATGTTTCGTCGTATTGGTCTGTGTTACCCGTCCCATCAGACGATTGCGCCAACGCTGGCTGCCTTGTTACGGCATTTAGCCGCACGCGCGAATTAATTCCAAGTTAGTTTTGGGTTATCAGTATTCAGATCAGTGAGTCGCTAAGGGCGATTCAGTGAGATTTAGCGGTGGCTCGACACCATAGGATTCAAATAGCCGAGTGATTTCGCCTGAGGTGCGCATGTCGTCGACTATCTGGTGAACTTGCTTGGCATATTGATGCCGCGGCGACTTGAGCGGAATGCTGAAATAGCGACCGTTCTTGCTGATGTCGACGTATTCCATCTGCTTAAGTTGGGGATCTTTAGCAAAGAATTGCATCTCATGTTGTTCGGAGGTGATGGCTAAATCGATACGTTCTGCCTTCAACATATTGATTAACTGGCCGTTATCATTAACAAAAGACACTTTTAGTTGGTTTTGATTGTCATTAAACTGCGGACAGTAAAAAGCGCCTCTGAGTGCGCCAATGATATGGGGTTTTAATTCATCGAAATGTTTGACCTCAAGCTGTCGATTCGCAAGGGCAAAGTAATAGACGTAGCGCTTGTCGTAGCCCAGTAGCATAGGGTCCAGAAAATCGTTGCGCTCGGGTGTCATCGAATGGACGGGAATGAGGTCGACTTGCCCCGTTTCGGCGACTTTAATCGTGCGTGCCCAAGGCACATTACTCCAATTTACCTTGTGACCTAGGCGGGTGATGACTTGATTGATGACAGCTGCACCAGGGCCTTTACACTCACCCTTTTCTACATAAATAACAGGATGCCTATCGCGGCAGTGTGCTTGCCAGACAACAGCAGAAGTTTCTGCCTTCGCTTGGGACAGAAATAAGCATGAAATGACAATGGTCAGTATCAGCCTCATTCATCTTGCCTATTAAAATGGTCAGTTTTAATTATCGGGCTGGACAGTTAATCGGACTAGGTTTTATGTCTAGTCATTTGGCCGTACAGGTTTAGTGAATACAATGATTGTAGTGCTTATATATCTACTGTGCTTTTTAAGGATTTATAAATGCACTCTATTTTGCCACTAAAAGGTTTGGCTTATTTAATTTGGCCAAACCTTTTTGGGACTCATTCGCTGCTGGTCAACTTACCTTTCTGACTCAAGATAGGGCGCTAATTGGGTTTCAATGACCTCAATTTGAGTTTCGGCGTAGGCAAGTTCGGATTCTGTTAAGCATGATTTTGCGGTGTTTTGATGGAGTCGTTGAGCGCTATTCATCCCGTATTTACCAAAATGACGTAGCAATAAACTAGACCAAATAAACACTTGTACTGGCTTGTTTAATCGCTCCGCGCTGTAAATATTGACCAGTTCCCGCATAGCAATTTCATTACCTAGCTCTGCCGATTTGATGAACCAAGTTTCTGCTGCCTGTAGAGCCTCTTGAGTGGGTTTTTCACCACTTAAAAATGATTCAGCCTTATAGGAATAAAAATATTGTTGTTGCTCAGCGGGGATTGGATACTGATGCAAGAAACTGTCACGCAGCCGCTCGGCCTCTCTTATCTCTAAGGTGCCTAGTTGCTGACTGAATCTGGCTAATTCTTTTAGATGATCGGCTCTATTGCTCATGGCCGCGAGCTGGTAATGCATTAACGCTTTAATCGGTTGGCGACTCACGCCTAAACCTTGCTCATAAATCTTGCCTAGGCCTAGCAGTGCGTCTTCATTCCACTTAAGTGCGAATTCTTCAAAGTCAATTTTAGCCTGTTGGTAATCACTTTCATTTTGTGGCGCTTTCAGTAAAAGATGAGCAAATTCAATCTTAGCGAAGTCATTACCTCTAGCGACAGATTGGCTTAACCAATGGCGCGCCTTGTCATAGTCGACAGCAAAATCTTCACCGTAGAGGAAACGTTTACCAAGATAATACTGGCGGAAATCATCGTCTGCGGCGCGCTCGCTAAGTAATGCCTCTGCGCGAGCTAAATCTTTAGGTCCACCTTGGCCTGCGGCAAGCATATACCCTAGATCATCTTTTGCTAATTCATCACCAGCGGCGGCAGATTTTTCAAAGTATTCCCGTGCTTTGGAATAGTCCGAAGTAACGCGTTCATCATGCCAGTAGAGTGTGGCTAAATGGTAATAGGCTCTTTGGTCTTCTTGTGCGGCGGCTTTTTCGAACCAGTAAATTGCTTGGCTAGCATCGGGATCGAGAAAGGGCTGGCTTAGATACAAGTAAGCAAGCTCATATTGAAACTCGGCTTGCCCCGCTTCGGCATTAGGTTTGAGTTGCTCTACTTGTGCGATTAACTCATCGAGTGTTTGCGATCCAGAAGAGAGCAAATTAGGTAAGGTGAGCATGGGTAAATATTGAGGCTCTATTTCGGCGGCTTTTTTATACCAATCGTTAGATGCCTTGGGATCGGCGGGGATTTGTGGGAATCGACCCGAATATAATTCGGCAAGGGTGATAGCCGCAACGGCCAGCCCTTTATCCACTGCTTGATGAATAAAATCTAAGCCAGCTTCCACTTGATTTTTATTAATCAGTGCGATGCCATGATGGAGTAGCGCATTGGGCTCTCCTGCGGCAAGCGCTTCGGCTTGAGCTTGTTTTTTTTGATATTTAGCGAAGAAAATAAACAGTACAACAAAAGCAATAATTATGAGTATCAACAACATAGTAATCCATCACTATCGATATTTGGGAGCATAGTAAACGTAAATTCGTACAAGAATGCAAGTTTACAATGTGAGCTAGGCTGACCGACTACGCCGGTCAACCCCAGGTTCATTAGCGTTATTTATCTTGCAGATGGATCTCCCTGATGGGGCAGGCAATCTCTATTCCCGCCTGCTTAAGGGCGTTGTAGAGGGCTAAGTTCACCTTATATTTATGCTGAAAATAGCTTTGCGTGGGCACCCAATAGCGCACTCCCATTTCAATCCCGATAGCATTAAAACCATTGATGCCGACATTGGGTGCAGTCTCTTGATAAACATAGGGATTGTTACTCAATAATTCAGTGATCACACTAATGGCCCGTTCAGGATCTGTGTTGTAACTGAGATTGAACTGGGTTTCGACCAGTTTATTGCTAAAGGAATTATGCAGGATCTCACCGACGATATGCTTATTGGGAATGCTGATTTGCTCGCCTTCCTCATTACTAAGAATGGTCATGCCTAAGTGGATACGTTTAACAACGCCACTTTCCCCTTTGATTTCGATAGTGTTTCCCACCACGAAAGGACGGGTGACTATAATGGTCACGCCGGCGGCATAGTTGGCTAACATGCCTTGCAAGGCTAAGCCAGCACCTAAGGAGGCTGCACCAATGGCTGCCACCATAGGGGTGACGCTGATGCCTATTTTGCCGAGGGCGATGATCCCGACCATGATGATGATCAGAATGCGGATCAGGTTACTGACAAAATTGCTTAAGGTAATGTCGATATTGTGTTTTTCGAACTGCTTCGCGACTAAACGTGATGCCTTACTGGCGACCCACAAACCCAGTAAAAAGATCAGCAAAGCGCCGACCAATTGGAAGCTGTAGGTGACTAAAAACTCTGTGATCAGCTGATAAACGCCTTGTAGTTGCTGCAATTCCTGATCGAGTCCAGGTGTTATCATTATGATATCCTTGTAATAAACTTAACTGTGCGATTATAGCGCAGAAATCCAATCAAATGCTTATTCGCCATGCATGTGTGAAGCGTATCATGTAATCGCGGTTGGTTTAATGAGTCGATAGGGGGAGTCAGGTATGCTGTCCGCCTATCCAATAATGGAGTCGAGTGTTTATGAAAACGCTGTTGTTATGTCTGTCTTGTCTATTAACCCCCATGTGGGCGTATGCTGCGAGTTACGTTGCTGGCGATGCGATTAATCCTATTTCACTTCTCGATCAAAATGATCAAACGATAAGTGTGACAGATGAAACTCAAGTTTTACTTTTTAGCCGCAGCATGAAAGGCGGCGATGTGATTAAAGAAGCACTCACGCCTCTGAGTACGACTCAAATGCCTGCTAGGTTAGTTTATGTCGCGGATATCAGTGGCATGCCTTCTTTGATTGCTAAGTTTGTTGCTGTGCCACAAATACAAGATTTACCCTTTGCGATTGGGTTAGATAGGGAAGGTGAGATCAGTCGTTTACTACCAGATACCAAAGATATGGCCACTATGATATTGCTCAATCAGCGTAATATTTTAGATATCGCCTATTTTGATTCCAGTGAAGCCTTGGGCCAAGCACTCGCAAAACTCAATCAGCCGCAGTAACGATTCAATTTAATTGACCTAATTTAAGGCGCCACATTAGCCTTTTTTCGTGGCGCGCTTGCCCCTCAAGCTTATCACTTTAGGATGGATATGTTGGCTTGAGCCAGTCTATCTCTCTCCTTTGCGATAACGTCGTAAAAAATTCACTTTTTATTCTGATAATGCACACAAATTTACCTTAGAGTTTGTGTGCATAATCATTTGTTTTATAGAGGCTTTTTTTGGTGGTTTAGTCCCTTAAAACATTGTGGAATAAAAAGTTATAAATTCAGCATAAAAATTCGTTGCGTAAAGCGATAAAATATCGTTTACTGCGCACGTTTTTTAAGACATTACACTCACTTTTATCTACCTGACCCAAAGGAGACTCTGGCCCAATGAGCCAATTTCAATCTATTGATGTTGCTGACTATTATGACATGGACACATTCAAGCGTATTGAAGCGTTTGCCAAAGACAAAGCAACCCCGTTCGTAGTGATTGATACCAGTATCATAGCGAAACAATACGATGACATGGTTAATAGTTTTCCTTACGCCAACGTTTATTATGCAGTTAAGGCAAACCCCGCGGCCGAGATCTTATCTTTACTTAAAGATAAAGGGTCAAACTTTGATATTGCCTCGATTTATGAGCTAGATATGGTCATGAATGTCGGCGTGACAACCGACCGAGTCAGCTACGGCAATACCATTAAAAAGCGTCAAGATGTACGCGCATTTTATGAGCGCGGCGTGCGTATGTATGCATCCGACTCAGAAGCCGATCTGCGAATGATCGCCGAAGAAGCACCGGGATCGCGTATTTACGTGCGCATTTTGACCGAAGGTACAGACACGGCTGATTGGCCATTATCGCGTAAATTCGGCTGCCAAAACGAAATGGCCTATGAGCTATTAGTATTGGCGCAGGAATTGGGCTTAGAACCTTTTGGTATTTCGTTCCACGTCGGTTCACAGCAACGTGATATCGGTGCTTGGGATTCTGCCATAGGTAAAGTGAAAAGCATTTTCGACCGTCTGCGTGATGAGCACAATATCACCCTGAAGATGATCAACATGGGCGGCGGTTTCCCTGCTAACTATATTGATAAAACCAATCAATTGGGTGTGTATGCCGAGCAGATTACTCACTTCCTGAAGGAAGATTTCGGTGACGATTTACCGCAAATCATTCTGGAGCCAGGTCGTTCGTTGATTTCTAACGCGGGGATTTTAGTGTCTGAAGTGGTACTGATCAGCAAAAAATCCTACACAGCGTTAGAGCGTTGGGTGTTTACCGATGTGGGTAAATTCTCAGGCTTGATTGAAACGATGGACGAGGCGATTAAGTTCCCGATTTATACTGATCGTCAAGGCGAGCTGGATAAATGCGTGATTGCCGGCCCAACCTGCGACAGTGCCGATATCATGTATGAGCACTACAGCTACGGTTTACCGAATGACTTAGCCATTGGTGACCGCATGTATTGGTTAACTGCTGGCGCTTATACGACGACGTATTCGGCAGTGTGCTTTAACGGTTTCCCACCGCTGAAAGATTACTATCTGTAAGCGATTGTGGTGACATGAATAAGGGCGCTTAGGCGCCCTTGTTGTTCGCTAAAGAAGTTTGGGATTACTCGTGGGATTTGAGGATCTGATAAATCTCTTCTTTTAGGTGTAACTTTCTGCTTTTGAGTTCTTTCACTGTCGGATTGAAATCACTGGCGACACGTTTTTCCAGTTGTTTGATTTCCTCGTCTAACTGATTATGCTCGTTAAACTTACGTTGAAAATGAGCATCTTGGGTTTTCAGGGTGGAAATTAATTCTCTGTACTCTGGAAACATCGGCATTCTCCTTGTCGTCATCTACTACACTTCTGGTTTCGTCTTAACCCTAACCTTTCACCCTACAGTGAAATGTGACTTAGATCACTCTTCGCCCTGTTTCAGATTAATACTAAATGATGATTTATTTTAATCACTTATAAATCATTGGATTAGATGATTTTGGCCGCTGTCTATGGCATGTGATTAGGATCTGGTTCACACTTTGTTAGGCATAAATCAGACTGACATTCGCAGCGCGGGCAAATTTGCTATCTTGTGATCAGATGTGAGAGCAATTGGTAATTTCATTACGACTAAACAATTACTTCTTGCCGATAATTCTGTGATCAAGTTAACCTTCACCGCTTCGATACTAGGTTAAAGTCGATTTTATAAGAATTTAATTATCAAAAATGAAAGGGGTTTTCACAATGGCTGATGTATTTCATTTAGGTTTGACCAAAGCAATGCTCGATGGTGCAACTTTGGCAATCGTTCCTGGTGATCCAGAGCGCGTAAAACGTATTGCCGAACTAATGGACAATGCGACGTTTCTTGCTAGCCACCGCGAGTATACAAGCTATTTAGCTTATGCCGATGGCAAGCCAGTAGTAGTGTGTTCAACCGGTATCGGTGGTCCATCGACTTCTATCGCAGTAGAAGAACTTGCACAGTTAGGTGTGAATACCTTCCTGCGCGTTGGTACTACAGGTGCAATTCAACCCCATGTGAATGTGGGCGATGTGATTGTGACTCAAGCTTCAGTGCGTTTAGATGGCGCGAGCTTGCACTTTGCACCTATGGAGTTCCCTGCGGTTGCAAACTTTGAATGTACCACTGCTATGGTTGCAGCGTGTCGCGATGCAGGCGTAGAGCCACACATTGGCGTAACGGCTTCTTCTGATACTTTCTACCCAGGCCAAGAGCGTTATGACACTGTCACTGGCCGTGTAACGCGTCGTTTCGCGGGTTCAATGAAAGAATGGCAAGATATGGGCGTACTGAACTATGAGATGGAATCTTCCACCTTATTCACTATGTGTGCCACTCAAGGCTGGCGTGCTGCCTGTGTTGCTGGTGTGATTGTAAACCGCACCCAACAAGAAATTCCTGATGAAGCCACAATGAAGAAAACCGAAGTCAGTGCGGTTTCTATCGTGGTTGCAGCAGCGAAAAAACTGTTAGCCTAATTTTATTACGCTAAGCGGCACTCCCCTGCAAAGTGAGTGATCAAACTAAAAAAGGTGCCAATGGCACCTTTTTTGTTACTTCAAAATTGTGTCTATACCGATTAGAAGTGGTATTGGGCAATCACAGAGTAAGTGTCTTGATCGACGCCTTTCACACCGTATTTATTGGTCCACAGATCGTATTCAATACCCACCAATAGTTTATTGGCTTGATGATCACCGAACAGGCTCTTACCAAGATCGTATTTCAACTGTGGATTGAAGTGGAAGTTCTCCTCGTAGCCATTATCATCGGTGGCAAATACCCAGTCGATAAAGCCATCGAGCACTATGTTGGCTGAGCCAACTGGAATGTCGATGCGAAATACTGGGGTGAACTGCCAGCCGTCACTGTTGTTACCTGTGCTCATGCCATTGCGGCGATAGGTATTAAAGTTCAGGTAAGTGAAATAAGGCACGGCGACATCAACGCCTAAACCGTACAGCAGGCTGTGAACTGGGCCTTCACCTTCTTCATAGGTTAGCGCCAGAGACAAATCTGTCACTGGACCAAAGGCGATTTTCTCGCCGAGGATTTTGCTGGCACTGAAGCGTGGCGAAATTTCACCATAGGTAGTGCTTTCCATGCCTGTATCGTTACCTTTGAAATAGATAAAGTCTTGGAAGGCAAACCAGTCACCGTATTTCCAGCCGCCCGCCGTTTCTAAGGTGATAGTGGCTTGTTTGTCCGATGGTGCTAAATCGTAGTCTTCACCATAGAGAGCTGTTGCACTGAAATCCCACCATTGTACTAAGTCACCCGCAAATGCTTGAGGAGAAAGCATGAGTGCTAGGCATAGGCATGTTTTTTTCATTGTTATTTCCTGTTGTATAGGTCGAAGTTAATTAGTGTCTTACTCAATCTGCTCTCTGACCTATGGCATGGTTTGATGGGTAAGTTCAAACCTAGCGTGGGTGTACGTCAAAGGACTGGCACAAAAGTGGGGGCAATATATGCAAAAATTTACATTTATTCAAAGTTTTTATCGAATGTTGTTGTCAAAATCACATAATCATTATGGTGAAAATCCATTTTTAGCCAATTGATTTTAAATGGATTTTATTCTTATTGAATGAGTGTTTCCTTTGATGTTGGCTATCTTTTTGAATTGATTATGCTTAATTTTAAAACAACCTAAGGGCATTGCCGTATGGATGTGGGAGAATGAGGCTTAACACATAGGCGATTGATTGCGCATTCGGCTTCGTAAATTTTGACATATTATGTCGCTTATCCGAAACGCTGCTGTTATAGTTGCTGCAAAGGACACTCTCATTTCAGGGGGAAATATGGAGTTTTCAAATCCGATTTTAGTGTGGGCTGTGGTGGGGCTAGTATTCATGCTCGCCGAAATAGTGGTTCCCGGTGGCATCATAGTGTTGCTGGGTGCGGCTTGTTTAGTCGTAGCTGGCGCGTTAGGCATAGGACTAGTCGAAGGCGTGGTGCAGAGCATGACCCTATGGTTTATCTCGGCCATTGTGCTGTTATTGGCCTTCAGACAAGTGACTCAAAGGCTCGTTGGTGGTGATTCCCATGTGGATAACACGGATGAAGCAATCGATCTATACAATCAAATTGTTCGCGTAAAGCAGACCATAGGTCCTGGGCAAACACCCGGGCGGGTGGAATTTCAAGGTAGTGAATGGCCAGCGCTTGGCGATGGCACCACTATCGCTGCGGGGACCGAAGTCAGAATTATTTGTCGTGAAAATATCGCTCTAGTCGTTGAGCCTATTTCAATAGAAGCTTCCAAAAACTAAAGGATGGAATCTATGTTTGTATTTACCTTAGTCATTTTATTTATCTTTTTTATTCTCTATAAGTTGATGCTTATCGTGCCGATGCGTGAAGTGCATGTCATTGAGCGTCTTGGCAAATTCCGTGCAGTATTAAGCCCTGGATTTCATTTTTTGATCCCTTTCTTCGACCGCGTCTCCTACCGTCACGATACCCGTGAGCAAGTATTAGATGTGCCGCCACAGAGCTGTATCTCTAAAGATAACACTCAACTGGAAGTGGACGGTTTAGTCTACCTAAAAGTGATGGATGGCAAATTAGCGAGTTATGGTATTGAAAACTATCGTAAAGCGGCGGTGAATTTAGCCCAAACCACAATGCGTTCTGAGATAGGTAAGCTTAGTTTAAGTGAGACCTTCTCCGAGCGTGATAGCTTGAATGAATCCATAGTGCGGGAAATCGATAAGGCGTCTGAGCCTTGGGGGATCAAAGTATTGCGCTATGAAATTCGCAATATCACGCCTTCACGGCATGTGATCCATACCCTTGAGAAGCAGATGGAAGCCGAACGTCGCAAACGCGCCGAAATCACCTTAGCCAATGCGGAAAAAGCGGCGATGATCAATATGTCTGAGGGTGAGCGCCAAGAGGCAATTAACCTGTCAGAAGGTCAAAAGCAGAAACGGATTAATGAAGCCAAAGGGACAGGGCAAGAGATTGCTATTATCGCTAAAGCGAAATCCGAAGGCATGGCAATGATCTCGCAGGCGTTAGCTGTTAATGGCGGCACCGATGCGATGAATATGTTATTAAAAGAGCAGTTTATTGCTCAGGTTGGCAAGATCCTCAATGATGCACAAGTCTCTGTGGTCCCCGCTGAAATGGCGAAACTTGAAGGTTTCTTCGAAGGCATGGAGCAAGTTACTCAGACTGTGAGTGGCCAGAATAATAGTGGCAAAGGAGCGCGATAATGAATATTCCATTAGATACAGATTTGATTGTGATGGCAATTTGGGGACTGATTTTTGCTATTTTCGTGATTAAGCTTTTCCAATCGATTCGACTCGTTCCCACTAAGTCGGCTTATATTGTGGAGCGTTTAGGTAAGTACCACAGCACCTTAGATGCGGGTTTCCATACCTTGATCCCCTTTGTGGACAAAGTCGCTTTCATTCATGATTTGAAAGAAGAGACCATCGATGTACCGCCGCAGGAATGTTTTTCGAGCGACGAAGTTAACGTTGAGGTCGACGGGGTGATTTATATCTCTGTGACCGACCCAGTCAAAGCCAGTTACGGCATTACCGATTATCGCTACGCCGCTATCCAGCTAGCGCAAACGACGACGCGCTCTGTCATTGGGACGCTGGACCTTGACCGCACCTTTGAAGAGCGTGATGTTATTTCTGCCAAGGTCGTGCAGGTATTAGATCAAGCTGGTGCCCTGTGGGGAATACGTGTGCATCGTTATGAGATTAAAAATATCACCCCACCTGAAACCGTTAAAAATGCCATGGAAATGCAAGTGAATGCTGAGCGTGAGCGCCGCGCATTATTGGCTAAGAGTGAAGGCGACAAGCAGAGCAAGATTAATCGTTCAGAAGGCGTTAAAGCTGAGACGGTAAACCGCTCTGAAGGTGAGATGCAGCGCCGGATTAACGAAGCTGAAGGTAAGGCTGAGGAAATTTTAACTATTTCCCGTGCGACGGCGGAATCGATCGAACGTCTTGCCACAGTTATTGCTGCGCCGGGTGGCCACAATGCCTTGCGGATGCAACTTGGTGAACAGTACTTTAAACAGCTCGATGGCTTAAGCCAGAAGAATAGCCGAGTGGTATTGCCGGGTAATATGGTGGATTTCGATTACTGGATGAATAGCATAGGCTTAACGGAAGAAAAACCGAGCTAAGGCTGTGGTTAACATCTGAAACTAGCTAGTTTATTAAGGTCAAATACTCAGGTATTTGGCCTTATTTTTTGGCTGTAATTGGATGATGTGTGTCGTGGCGTTTTATATAACGGTTTGTGTTGTGAGTTACGGGGAGATCATGCAGCTTCTGTTGAGTGAACCGCGAGAAGCTGCAGTTGGGCATAGATAAATTTTTCATTGAATGGAAGGCTAATAAGCTAGGCGTTCATGAATTTGAGAATGGGCGTGGGTTTCAATGAGCTTGGCAATTTGGTTTTGCTCTAATTGCTGAAGCGCAGAAATTTCGTCATAAATCTTGTCTTGAACATCCAGCGGCATGCGAACATGCTCCATAAACATTCTAATTCCTAGCATGTCACCACTTTTGAAAAGTTGGCTGAATTCGGTGGCTTCTATCTCGATTAATGCATTCATAATACTTCACCCTAAGGTTGGATTTGACACAGATACAACAGTCTTGCTGTTACTTAAGAGATACGCCTAAGTTTGATCTAGGTCAATTAAACTGCATATTAATCTTTATTAATAAAGGATTTTGTTGTTTATAAATAATCAGTTATAGATTTAGCAAAACAGTACTTTAAAAAATAGGGTTGTTTAAAACTGGGCGTGTCTAGATGAGCTTGGAGCGAATGCTGAGTTATGCAGCAAGCTAAATCGTAGCGGATAAAAAAATAGCGACGAGCGATAAACGCTGGCCGCTATTTTTGTGATTAGGTATTTAAAAAACGCCTAGAAAGGGTGAAGCCTTATTTAGGGATAGCCAGAATCTGACAACCATTAATCCCGGCATTTTGTAGCGTATGACGCTTACGTTCGGCATCACGCTTACGTTCATAAGGACCTAAAGCGACTTTGTACCACACGCCAGTCGTACCTTCGACCTGTCTTACTTGCGCCTCCAAACCTTGGAAAGCGATGACAGCTTTCATCTCATTCGCCTGTGATTCTTGGCGGAAAGAAGCACATTGCAATTGATATTGCATTGGCGCTCGTGTTGCAACCACATCGGGAATATCGACCTCAACATGCTTGTTTTCAAGCTCATTGAGATAGGTCCATTCTTCCTTTGGTTGAGGCGGCAGAGCGTTAGGGTCCTTCTTCGGCGGCGCAACAGGCTCTGCTGTTTCCTCTTTCTCCACAGGAATAACGACGGCTTTACGTTCGGGTTCTTTCACTTTAGGAGTGAGCACCACATTTTCTTGCGGCTTCACTCGAGTTTCAGTTTTCTTGGCCGGAGTTGGCTGCGGCTTTTCTTCTTGTGGCGCATTATCTTTAATGCTCCATAGAAAATAGACGAAACAACCCACAGCGAGTATGACAAAGCCTATCAGCGTCAGCGGCAGCTTCTTACGCGGCGCTGATTTAGATTGTGAAGGCTTTGCTCGGGTTGGACGAGTCGCGCGGACTGGGCGCGGTTTAGCGCCCGACTGCGGCCTTCTATTGGCATAATCGCGATTACTCATGGCTTACATCCGCTCTAAGGTTTCGATACCGAGTAGATTTAGGCCTTTTTGTAACGTACGAGCCGTCAATTGTGCGAGTAATAAACGGCTATTCTTTTGCGCGTCGTTATCGGCGGCAAGTACGGGGCAGGCTTCGTAGAAGCTTGAGAAAGCACCCGCTAATTCATACAGGTAAGCACACAATACGTGCGGTTGACCTTTATCGACAACGCGACTGAGGATCTCGCCGAACTGCGCTAACTTGTTACCGAGATCTTTCTCTTTTTCATGCTCAAGCACGATTTTCGCTTGGCTCAAATCCAGATCAGTTACACGCTTGAAGATGCCCGCAACACGGGTATAAGCGTACAGCAGGTAAGGCGCGGTATTGCCTTCGAAGCTGAGCATTTGTTCGAAGCTAAAGATGTAATCGCTGGTACGGTTTTTCGACAAATCAGCATATTTAACGGCACTAATCCCAACGACACGGGCGATTTCAGCCAGCGTGTTCTCATCCATATCTGGATTTTTGCTGCGAACGAGTTCTAGTGCGCGCACGTTTGCTTCTTCTAACAGGTCGACTAACTTAACGACGCCGCCGCTACGGGTTTTGAATGGACGGCCATCTTCGCCGTTCATAGTGCCAAAACCTAAGTGTTCCAATGACATATCTTCACGGACAAACTTAGCCAGCTTGGCTAGGCTAAAGACTTGTTGGAAATGCAGTGCCTGACGTAGGTCAACAAAATACAGTACGCGATCGGCTTTTAACACGTTCGAGCGGTAGCGCATTGCCGCAAGATCTGAGGTGGCATACAAGTAGCCGCCATCAGCTTTTTGGATGATCACTGGCAGTGGCTCACCTTCTTTATTGCGGAAGGCTTCTTGGAACACAACTTTGGCGCCGTTGCTTTCGGTTAATAAACCTTGGGCATCTAAATCTTTAACTACTTGTTCTAGATCGGCGTTATAGGCACTTTCACCGTGCACGTCGGCGCGGGTCAGGCTCACACCTAAACGGGCGTAGACTTCATGGCAGTGGCTTAACGAAATGTCGTTAAATTCGCGCCACAATTTGTTGCAATATTCGTCGCCAGATTGTAACTCAACCACTAATTGACGAGCGCGGGTGGCGAATTCTGCTGATTCGTCGAAGCGCAGTTTGGCTGCGCGGTAAAAGTTTTCTAAATCAGACAGTTCAACTTGAGCTTCTTCGCCATTTTTGGCGCGTAGCTCTTCCATATAGGCCAGCAACATACCAAATTGTGTGCCCCAGTCGCCCACATGGTTTTGACGGATAACCTTATGGCCCAAAAACTCCAGCGCACGCACCACACTGTCGCCAATGATGGTTGAACGTAGGTGACCTACGTGCATTTCTTTGGCGAGGTTGGGCGAAGAGTAATCGACAACAACGGTTTGTGGTGTCGGTAATTTAATACCTAAATGCTCATCGTTGACGGCATTTTGCAGTTGATCCGCTAAGGCGCTGTCGTTGATAAAAAAGTTGATAAAGCCAGGACCTGCAATTTCAACCTTAGCCACATAAGCCGAAGCCGGTAAGGTATCGATGATCAGTTGGGCTAATTCACGTGGATTCTTGCCCGCGACCTTGGTTAACATCATGGCTAAGTTGGTTGCCAAGTCGCCATGGCTCTTATCCTTGGTTCGATCTACCTGAATGCGCGCTTCAAAGTCAGCAGGCACAATACCTTGTTGTTTAAAGGATTCTAGAGTTTGTTCAAGTAATGATTGGATATGTGATTTCATGGGTTCTAATCGGCACTAACTTTAAGAGTGAATACAGGGAATAACCGCATATTTTAGCCGCTTGTGCTTAACAATTGCTATCTTCCCGATGATTTTTTATCAAATGGCGCTTAAATACTTATCAAATACTCGACTCAGAGGAGATCCTGCGGATCTCTGTCTAAGCTCCATCGGCAGCGTTTAGCTTCGAGCAGTTGTTCTACAAGCGGATGAATACGTTCAAACTCTTGCTGCAGACGGTTGCGGTTTTTAGCTTGGAATAGCAGTTGGCGACGGAACTTGCCGGCTTTTTTATCTAAGGGCGCTGGCATAGGACCAATCACCTCAAATTCTTTATCTTGCGGCAAGAGCGCGGCGAAGGCGTTGAGAAAGTTATCGGCATCACTGGCTAAATGCGCTTCGGCGCGTACCAACACCATATGCCATGCTGGCGGCAGCAGTGCCTGTTGGCGCTCTTTTAACTGGCTACGGGCAAACTCGCCATAACCGCGGTGCAGCAAATCTCGCAAAATAGGATTGTCACTCTGGTGAGTTTGCAATAATACCGTGCCGGGTTTACTGGCACGGCCCGCACGCCCGGCGACTTGGGTATAGAGCTGCCCAAAACGCTCGGGCGCGCGAAAGTCGGCGCTAAATAAGGCGCCATCGACATCGAGTAGCCCAACAAGCGTCACATCAGGAAAGTGATGGCCTTTAGCTAGCATTTGCGTGCCGACGAGGATTTTATATTCGCCCTTATGAATTGCGTTTAAGTGGGTTTCTAATGAGCCTTTCAAGCGAGTGGTATCGCGGTCGATGCGCACGACTGGATGTTTCGGAAACTCCTGTTGCAGCGCCTCGGCCAGTTGTTCAGTGCCTATGCCTTGGCCCATCAGCATAGTGCTACCGCATTTATGGCATTGCTTAGGGATAGCGTATTGATTGCCACAATGATGGCAGCAAATTTCGCCAAGAGATTGATGCACAGTGAAAAACGCATCGCAGCGGTCGCACTCGTGTAAGTGCCCACACTCGTGGCAAAGCAGGGCGGGTGCAAAGCCGCGGCGATTGAGAAACAGTAACACTTGGTTGCCTGCGTCTAAATGCAGACGGATTTCGTTCAGCAGCGGCACCGACATGCCTGCTTTTAACGGCATATTTTTAATGTCGATAATGCCTTGACGCACTTTTTTAGCAACGCCCGCGCGCTCACCCAATTGCAAATGATGGTAACGGCCACTTAAAGCATTTTGTAGACTTTCGAGTGAGGGGGTTGCCGTACCTAATATCACAGGAATTGATTCTAAATGGCCACGCATGACTGCCAAGTCGCGGGCGTGATAACCGACGCCTTCCTGTTGCTTGAAGCTGCTGTCGTGCTCTTCATCGAGTATGATAATGCCGGGATAGGCCATAGGCGTGAACAAAGCTGAGCGGGTGCCGATAATGATGGCGGCCTGACCACAGCGGGCTTGGCGCCATGCTTCGAGTCTTTGATTGTCGGTTAACCCTGAGTGCAATATGGCGATATTGACTTTAAAACGGCGCTTAAAGCGATTGATAGTTTGGGGTGTTAAACCGATTTCAGGCACTAAAATTAACGCTTGCTTGCCTTGCTTGAGGATTTCTTCCAGCACCGCCAAATAGACTTCCGTCTTACCCGAACCGGTAATGCCTTCTAATAAAGTACAGTGATATCCTTGTTGCAGATTTAAAGTGGCAACGGCGACGGCTTGTTCTTTATTGAGTTTATGTGGCGTTTCGTCCATTTCGAGTGTGGTGCGCCAGTCTAGGTTAAGCTCGGCGATTTTTTCGTGGCGTGCCACCCAGCCTTTATCTTCTAGGGCTTTAAGTGCCGCTTTACTGATATCTAAGCTGATCACTTCTTCTTGGGTTAAACTGGCGGGTTTGAGTAACTCGAGTAATTTTCTCTGTGCGGGTGCTCGTTTAACCGCTTCGGGCGCAATATTTTGGCCTATTTCAGTTAATTGCCAGAATTGGATCTTTTGTGGCGCGGCATCGAGCCCTTTGCGAAGGGCCACTGGTAAGGCTTGGGTTAGCATCTGCCCTTGGCTGCAAAAATAGTATCTCGCGGCCCAAAGCGTTAATTTATAAAGTGATTCAGGCAACAAAGGTTTATCGTCGATAAACTCAAGCACAGACTTAATCTGCTTAGGCGCTAAGCTACATGTATCTGTGATACCTGTGACTAATCCGATTAATTGTTGACGACCGAAGGGGACTTTAACGCGCACGCCTATCTGCGGTGTACTAGGATAAGTTTCGGGTACGCGGTAGCTAAAGGTTTGCCGCATAGGCACAGGTAACGCAACTTCGACAAACAATGACATATGCTGGCAAGTCTTAGGCAAGAATGTGGTTTAGTGTACTCAGCGCGGCTGGCTAGGGCTAGCCCTAATGATGGTTTACCAAGGATAGTTGAGAGTAAATAAATGGCTAATAGAGTGAAATCATTAGGTCTACTCGCGTTAGTGTGTAGCGCATCTAGCATGGCACAAGTCTCCCATGTGAGCGTTAACAGCCGCATGTTTGAGTTAGGCGGTTATCCAAAACTCAGGGTGAATGTGATTGCGGACAATCAAGACATGTCGCGCTTAGAGTTTGTGGTGCAGCAAGCTGGCGGCGAAGAAAAGTTAATGGTTGAGGAGCTTAATCGCTTTTTAGTTTTGCTCACGGGTGTTGAAGATGTAAAAGATGACAAGGCTAAACTCTTAGTGAGGGAGTATCGACTCGACCGATGGTATGAGGTCAAAAGTATCAATCTATTTGGCGAGGCTAAGCCAACATTGGCCACGCTAACCGCAAAAGCAGCATCGGGCAGTAAAAATACGACGACAGCGCAGGTGCAAAAGCGTGCGGATAAAGTGAATGCTCAGCCTGTAAAAGTGGCCGCTGAATCCACGCGAGTGTTGGAGGCTAAGCCTGCGACGGTTATTACGGCTGCAAATATTCATGTAGATACTGATGTAGATGCTCATGTAAATACTAAGCCCACAGTGCCAGCGGCTGAAGTTGTGACTGGCTTTAAATTTCCTGAAGCAGCGGATGAGCAAATAGTGGCCACTGAAGCAGTTAAGACAACAAATAGCGAACTCAAAGTGAATGCCGCTGAAACGTCCCCAACAGCTTCGCAGACACCTGAACATTGTCAGTTAACTTATCTTGCAGGTGAGACCTTGTGGCGTATCGCGAATCGCTATGCCAACGATTGGGACGTGAGTGTTTATGGCGCTATGCTGGCGATCTACGAGGCGAATCCAGCGGCTTTCTCAAAAAATAAAATCAACGCACTCAAGAGTAATGCGGCTCTGTCCTGCCCTTCGAAAATGATTTTGGCACAGCATGCTAACGCCAAAGAGGCGCAGGCGATGTTTGAAGCTAAAGAGGCGGGAAAATGATGCGGCGAACTAAAGTCAAAATAGCCGCCAAACGCTCAGATAATCTACTTGTATCCCTTGTGGGTATGCTGTACCATTCTGCGCCCTAAACATATTGTTATTAACATGCATGTGGTGTCCGACTACGGGTTGGAAGAGCGACATGGCCTTACACTTTTGAGGTAACCCCAATGAAACCAGGTATCCACCCAACATACGCTATCATCACTGCAAACTGTACTTGTGGTAACGTTATCAAAGTAAACTCTACTGCTGGTAAAGATCTGCATTTAGACGTATGTGGTGCTTGTCACCCATTCTACACTGGTACACAAAAAGTTGTTGATACTGGCGGTCGTATCGACAAATTCAACAAGCGCTTCGCAGTGCTTGCAAAGAAATAATTGCGATTGCAATGTTTCTAGAAAAGGCGCCTATGGCGCCTTTTTGCTTTCTGTCATTTGCTGAACTGCTTTATTTACGCCTATCTTAATACTTATGTTAAATCCCATCTGGTACGACGTCACTCAATTAATCGTCAACTTACTGAGTATTGCGAGTTCAAGTATGTAATTCGACTTATTTATAGCAATTATCTATAAGATAAATATGCTAGCTGTCATATATTGTAATTTAACCAACATTTTTGAGATTAACTCGCTACAACTAGCGCTATAACTACAAAATATATGTTTGTTTCCTACAAAATATATTAAGAAATGCAGCTTTATTATAGGAGATAAGTTTATAAAACTAAGCTTAGAGGTGATATTTGCAGGCTAAAGTGAAATTTCTGAATCTCTTATTTAAAAATCCCCCTTATTGGCGTATCTTACCCCGACCAGCCAGACTATTAACATCACCCTTTGGTGAGACTAGATGTGTGTTGGTAGGCCTTACTCTCATAAATTATAAATGTCGCATTTCAGGATTTTAAAATGTCAGATATTCGTCAACAAGCACTCGATTATCATGAATTTCCAATACCAGGCAAAACCGCAGTTTGCCTTACCAAACCTGCCGAAACGAGTCACGATCTCGCCCTAGCTTATAGCCCTGGTGTGGCTGAGCCTGTGCGTGAAATCGCGGCTAATCCTGACAATGCGTATCGTTATACCAATAAAGGTAATACGGTTGCCGTGATTACTAATGGTACGGCGATCTTAGGTTTAGGCAATTTAGGCCCCTTGGCTTCTAAACCTGTGATGGAAGGCAAAGCATTATTGTTCAAGCATTTTGCAAATATCGATTCGACAGATATTGAGATCACCCACAATACGCCTGAAGAATTTATCAATACAGTTGCAGCGATTGCTGACACTTTTGGTGGTATCAATCTTGAAGATATTAAAGCGCCAGAATGCTTTGTTATCGAACGTGAATTGATTGCCCGTTGTAAAGTGCCAGTATTCCATGACGATCAACACGGCACCGCAATTGTGACCGCGGCGGGTATGATTAACGCGCTGGAAATTCAAGGCAAGTTGATCAGCGACGCAACGTTTGTGTGTATGGGCGCAGGTGCGGCAGCCATTGCTTGTATGACTATGCTGGTCAAGTGTGGTGCGAATCGCGCTAACATTTATATGCTAGACACTAAAGGTGTGATTCATTCTGGCCGTACGGATCTTAATGAATATAAAGCGCTATTTGCGAATGATACAGACAAACGCACGCTTCTTGATGTTATTAAAGGCGCAGACGTGTTTTTAGGTCTATCTGGTCCTGACGTGATAGGTGCAGAAGAAGTTGCGTTGATGGCCGATAAGCCAGTAATTTTTGCCTGTTCTAATCCCGATCCTGAAATTAAACCGGCACTGGCTCACGCAACGCGCAGCGATTTGATCATGGGTACCGGTCGCAGCGATTATCCAAACCAAGTGAATAACGTATTGTGTTTCCCGTTTATTTTCCGTGGCGCCTTGGATGTACGTGCGTCATGCATTAACGATGAGATGAAAATCGCCGCGGTTCATGCCATTGCTGCACTGGCAAAAGAGCCTGTGCCTGCGAGTGTATTAAAGGCTTATCCTAATGTGACTTCACTGAGTTTTGGCCCTGAATACGTGCTGCCAAAACCGATGGACCCACGTTTATTGCCTAATGTTGCCCGTGCGGTTGCTCAGGCGGCTATCGACTCTGGTGTTGCTGCTATCCCTACTTTACCTCAATACGCCGACTAGGCTAAAAGTGGTAAAAACATCGAAAAGAGGCTAATTAGCCTCTTTTTTGTTTTTAAGTGGACATTAAAGTCACAGCGTCTTGGTTGCCTTTTAGGTTATGCTACTGAATAATCAACGGACAACTTTGTTGTACTCCTGTTAAAATCGCACAAATAATTATAATAATCCTGCAGGATAGCGGATAGATGAAATTCACCCGAATGTTAACTACAAAATTAACCAGCTTTTGGTTAATGTCATTAGCCGCTATCGCCTTCGTCTTTTTGCTGAGCGCTATGATGAGTTTCGTGCAGCTGACCTATAAATTTCAGCAGCAGAAAGTCGCCGAACTCGAAACTATGTTAGTGGACCAATATCAACACCAACCCGATTGGGATTTGGAAGCTTGGCTGCCGCCCATGCTACTTGCCTACAATGCTGTTGATTTTCGGCTGACCTTGAAAGATGAAGTGATCTTTGCCTATGAAGGCAATCTGACTACGCAAAATGCCATGGTGTATGACCATGTGTTAGAACCTAAATCTGGCCTGCGTATGCAGCTGACCTTGACCCAACCCTTCGAGCATTACACTTTTAGTTGGTATGAAATCCTCATCCTGTTGGTCGGTGTGTTAGCTGTGGCTGCCTTGGTGCGTTTTGGCTATTTATGGTTTTCCCAGCAATTGGATGGCATTGAAGAATTAGCCTTACGCAGTCGATTGATTCTGCAAGGTAAGCACGAGCAAGCACTCGCGACTCCCGGAAATGGCAAGCCAAGGCTGATTAACCGTGCTTTGACCAAGTTGTTAGAAGAATTACAAGACGCACAAAAAGAGCGCGGTCGTTTTGACAAGTTCATTCGTTCTAATACCTTTCTCGATGCGGAAACGCGCATTGGTAATCGACTTTTCTTAAATAACCGTCTCGACGCCCTTAGTCATAATCAGGCGATGCTCGCCCATGGGGTGATTTATTTATTAGAGATGGATGATCTGGATTTACTGCAGCAATCCCAAGGTGAAGCGGTAACCAAAGAGTTATTAAACTCGACTGTTAACGCGATAAGCCAATTACTGCAAACCCAAGCCAACAGTATCTTTGCCCGTCGTTCTCACAATCAATTTGCCATAGTCGTGCCGCAAATCTCGTTAATCGAAGCCGATCAATTCGCCAGTAAGTTGCTTAAGATATGTTTGAGCCAGCCTTTACCTGAAGTCGAGAATAGCGATAACTTTTTCCACCTCGGATGCGCTTATTTTACCGCAGGCGATAATGCGGCGCAGTTAATTGAAGAAGCCGATATGGCTTTGAGGGCGGCACAATTACAGGGCAATAGTAATTGGTTTATGTACGACAAAGGCGCGATTGATGAAGAGTTTGCTAAAGGCTCAGTGCGTTGGCGCAGCTTTTTAGAAAACGCGTTAGTGCAAAGGCGATTCTTCCCCTTTAGCCAGCCGATAATTGATTCAGATGGTAATGAGCACCATAAAGAGATATTTACTCGGGCGCGGGATAATCAAGGAGCGCTAATTCGTGCCACACTGTTTATTCCAATGGCGAATAAATGTGGTTTAATGCCGCAGGTCGAACGGCAAATTATTGAGCGGGTATTATTGTTACTGTCGAATGAATTATCGGACGGCGTGTCGAATACTCAAACAAATAAAAAATCAGCGCCACAGATATACAGTATTAATCTGAGTTTGGATTCGCTAATGAGTCGAGCTTTTACCCAATGGCTAAAAACGACGCTGTTAGAATATCGTCATCTGACCACGCGACTGATTTTCGAAGTGTCGGAAGATATCGTTATTCAACATCAAGAAAAGTTGCAGCCTAAATTAGATATGATCCGTAAAATGGGCGCGAGATTATGCGTCGATCATGTGGGCCAGCAGGTCGTTGGTACTTACTATATTCGTGAATGTCATTTTGATCTAATTAAGCTACATAGATCGATTGTGCGGCATATTCATTTACGCCCAGAAAACCAATTATTCATCCGTAGCTTGATTGGCGGTTTGTATCGAACGGAAGTGCAAGTTTGTGCCGAAGGGGTTGAAGTCTTCGAAGAATGGCAGACACTGCAAATTCTCGGTGTTGGCGCAGCGCAGGGAATGTATTTCAACGAACCCATAGAGGCTAAGTAATGAAAGTGGGGTATTAGGGTGACTAATGTCGTCTTATAAGGCAAATTAATCCTATTATTCACGTATTTATCTATAAAATACGAGTATTTGCAGCTAAACTATCCAGTGCCAAAATAATGACGTTTGCTGTTTAAATTAGCGATAAAGCAAGTCAGAGGGCAAGGAACACTGGAGAGTGGAGTGACAGGACGTTTAAGCAAAAGAGACTACTCACGCTTTTAAATTCAGTTGGTTACAGGCATCTTTATGGAAAAAAGTCTTATAGGTCGACTCGCCTTTTGGCAGAAAAGAACGGTTCCGACTAGCCTTGGCGTCTATGTTTGTGCCGATAAATTATGGGTTTACGCACCTGCTCAAAGTGATCGTACTGAACTGTGGTTACCCTTCGAGCTTAAAGATGAGCACTGGTCATCGGCGTTTGCTGCCGTCGCTAAATCCTTCCCTAATGCCCAATTACAACTGGTTTTAGCTTCAGGGCTTTATCAATTACTGCTGACTGATAAACCCAATGTCGATACTGT
Organism: Shewanella sp. SP1S1-7; assembly: GCF_031932105.1. NCBI lineage: Bacteria > Pseudomonadati > Pseudomonadota > Gammaproteobacteria > Alteromonadales > Shewanellaceae > Shewanella > Shewanella sp. SP1S1-7. The sequence goes on along the minus strand of NZ_JAUOEU010000007.1, from coordinate 174,009 downwards.
CGAATTATCCCAAGCCTTGCTGTGGTCAATTAAAGACATGGTGACGCTACCTGTGCCGCAAATCCATTTAGACTATTTCGAGTCACCTATTCCCAGTAATAAAATCAATGTGGTGGTGGTCGATAAAGCTAAACTCGTGATCATGGTACAGGCCATTCATGAACAAAATTTACAACTTATCGGTATCAGTATCGAAGAGTTAGCCATGACCAATTTATTTGGTGATGACCACCAAGCTCGTCTGGTGGTCAGCCATATTCCAGGGCAAGAGTTGTTATTGACTGTGGTTAAGCAAGGTCAGCTGTATATGCAGCGTCGCGTGCGCGGATTTACTCAATTGGATAAGACTCAAGCGGATGAGTTAAGTTATGGCATGGCAGACAATTTAAGCTTAGAAATTCAGCGCTCTATGGATTATTTTGAAAGTCAATTGAGACAGGCTCCGGTATCTTCTATTGAACTTCTCGCTGATGGTGCCGTGGATACTTTAGCTAAGCTAGTGTCGGCAAACTTTAATCAAGCTGTGAATGTCATCGATAAAAGCTGTGTTGGCGCGCGAATGGCGGGATTAGCCTTTGCCGAATTTTCCAGAGGTGCTGAGTGATTAAATACCGAGTCAATCTCTACACTCCTTCCTTACTTCCGCCGAAGCAAAGATTAACCTTTGTACGTTTGGGGGCTTATGCTGCAGGATTTTTGGTCCTATTTGCGGCTTTAGGCGGTTATAGCTACTGGCAAGTCAGTGAGCTGCAACAGGCTCAGCAATTGGCTGCCCAACAAAAGCTGCAATTCGATACCCAAAAACAGGCATTAGAAGCACAAATTGCCGCGCGTAAACCCGATGCCGAACTCGTTGCGCGAGTCGATTTAGCGGCACAACAGTTAGAGCTAAAGCAGTTACTCATGGGTGAATTGAGCCTTAGGGCCTCTTTAACCAGCCGAGGTTTTGCGCCTGTACTTAAAGATTTAGCGGTCGTGTCGGATGCGAGCGTGTGGCTTAGTCATATTGTCATTAATGAGCAAGATTTTATGTTCGAAGGTTTTGCCGACCATCCCCAAAGCATTCCGCAGTGGATTGGCAAACTTAAGACTACGCAGACTTTAAAGGGGCAAGCTTTCTCGTCGATGAGCATGGATCGCGGTGAAGATAAACCTTTGGCCTTTACCTTGAAGAGCGATAACAAGGAGGAGGCCGCGCAATGAAGCAAAAGTTAGCCCAACTAGGACAACAGTTTGATGCGTTAAGTCGCCGTGAGCGAGTGCTGATCTCAGTCGCTATTCTGGCCGTGGTCGGTATGCTGAGTTATTTACCCTTAGAGTCCCTGTGGAAAACCCATGTGGCGTTGTCACAACAGCTAAAAGCCTTAGAGCAAGAAAACGCGATTTCGGCCCAGCAGGTTGACTTGTATCAGCAACGTTTAGCCTTAGATCCCAATCAAGATTACCAACAGCGTTTAGTCTTGTTAGAGCAACAAAATCAAGCCTTAGATGCCCAGCTCAATGAGCAGATGGTGGATATGGTGCCGGCAGACTATATGCCACAGCTGCTGGGTAATTTACTGGGACAAGTGCAAGGGATTAAATTAATTAAGTTTATGTCGATAGCGCCCATTCCCCTGTTAGCTGTGGGTGAAGAGAAGAAACTCAATCTGTATAGCCATGGTATTCGTATGAGCTTAGAGGGCGATTATTTCTCTGTGCTGCGCTTTGTGGAAGCCGTTGAGGCCATGCCTGATAAACTTTATTGGAAGCGTCTCGACTATAAAGTCGCAGAATATCCCCAAGCGACAGTAGAGATTGAACTTTATACCTTGAGCATTAATAAGGACTTTATCAGTGTCTCTAAATAAGTCTTATATTATCAGTGTGTTGTTATTGGTCAGCAGCCCTATGGTGTCTGCTGAATCACTGCGCGACCCTACCTTGCCTGGTAAAGGTTTTGCGGTGGTCGGTCATGCGAGCCAAGCGCAGGCTCAGGCAATGGTACTTAATAGCATAGTGAGTTCAGGCAACACGGCTTATGCTGTGATAAATAACAAGATATTGTCTGTTGGCGACAGCATTCAGGGGCTGAGTATCGTCAAGATTACCCCCACTTATGTGTCGCTGTCCGATGGACGGAAATTGACATTGTTTCAAGCAATAACAGAGAGATAGGGAATACACCTCAGATGAAAGCGATTAAATACTTTACACCTCTGCTCTCACTTTGCCTTGTGGCGTGTCAGACCACAAATAGGCCACAGCCGGAGGCGAGTAAGGCGGCACTAGCGGCCTCAATGGCGACGGCGACGGCATCAACGACGCCACCGCCTGCTACTATGCCGGATGCGGTTCAGCGAGAATTGAATTCGGGCGCTTTACTGTCAGGCTTAACCCCTGCGCTGGAAACAGAGCGTCGTTTCGATGTCTCTGCCCATGATGTGGATGCCAAAGTATTTTTTCCAAGCTTAGTCCAAGGTACGCCGCTGAGTGTTGCCGTGCATCCTGATGTGCAAGGTACGATTTCGTTATCCCTTAAAGGTGTAACCTTAAGCGAAGCGATTCAAGTGGTTGAAGATATCTACGGTTACGAAGTGAGCCGTGAAGGGCGTATTCTAAGAGTGTTCCCCGCTGGAATGCGTACTGAGACGTTTCCGCTGAATTATCTTTATATGGAGCGTGATGGCTTATCAGTGACTTCAGTGAGTTCTGGACGCATTTCCGATAGCAATAATTCCAATAGCAATTCGAGCAATAACAACTCAAATAATAGTGGTTCGAGTAATAACAGCTCCAACAGCAGTAATGGTAATAACTCCAGCAGCAATGGCAGCAGCGATAGCAGTAACGGCACATTTATCCGCTCGCGCACTAAGACTGATTTTTGGGGCGAGCTGAAAGAAACGCTGACGGCGATTATTGGTGACACAGGAAATGGGCGGCAAGTGGTGGTTACGCCGCAGGCGGGTTTAGTGACCATTCGTGCTTTCCCAAGTGAATTACGCCAAGTTCGCACTTTCTTAAATTCCGCCGAGAGTCATCTGCAGCGCCAAGTAATCTTGGAGGCTAAGATCATCGAAGTCACATTATCTGATGGCTATCAGCAAGGTATCCAATGGGAGAATGTGCTGGGTCATGTCGGCAATACGAATGTGAATTTTGGGACTTCGAAAGGCCCTGGTTTAAGCGATAAAATCACTTCGGCGATTGGTGGTGTGACCTCGCTGAGTATTAAAGGCTCCGACTTTACGACCATGATCAATCTATTAGATACCCAAGGCGATGTGGATGTATTGTCTAGCCCAAGGGTGACTGCATCGAATAATCAAAAAGCTGTGATTAAAGTCGGTACCGATGAGTATTTTGTCACTGACGTTTCATCGACCACAGTAGCGGGCGCAACGCCTGTGACCACTCCACAAGTCGAGCTCACGCCGTTTTTCTCAGGCATTGCCTTAGATGTCACGCCGCAAATTGATAGTGACGGTAATGTGTTATTGCACGTGCATCCATCCGTTATCGATGTGAAAGAGCAGACTAAAGATATCAAAGTGAGTGATGCTTCGTTGGAGCTACCTTTAGCACAGAGTGAAATTCGCGAGTCTGATACCGTTATCCGCGCCGCTTCCGGTGACGTAGTCATCATAGGTGGCTTGATGAAGAGCGAAAATACCGAAGTCGTCTCGCAAGTGCCTTTGTTGGGTGATATTCCTTTCCTCGGGGAATTGTTTAAAAACCGCAGCAAGCAAAAGAAGAAAACTGAGCTGATTATTCTGTTAAAACCTACGGTAGTTGGCGTCGATACCTGGAAAACTGAGCTACAACGTTCTAAGACCTTATTAGATCGTTGGTATCCGGAGACAAAATAAGCTTCTATGTATCAGAAGCATTTTGGCCTAAGCCAAACCCCATTTTCATTGACACCCAATACCGGATTTTTTTTCGGCCTATCGCCACACGTAGAAGCCTTGCAAGTGTTGCAAACTGCGCTACAAACGGGTGAAGGTTTTATCAAGGTGACAGGGGAAGTGGGGACAGGTAAAACTCTGATTTGCCGCAAGCTTATCAATGAATTACCGACTAAGTTCCATTGCGCTTATCTACCCAATCCTTACCTCACGCCTGCAGAGTTACGCTGGGCGGTGGCGAGTGAGTTAGGCCTTAAATACGCCAGCAATATCGACCAGCAGCAGCTCACTGGGCTTATCCAGCAGCAGCTTTTAGCTTTGAGCGCCCATGGTCACGCCATCGTATTAGTGCTCGATGAAGCGCAGGCATTGCCGGACGAGAGTTTAGAGGCGCTGCGGTTATTCACTAATCTCGAAACCGAGACGCGTAAGTTATTGCAGGTGGTGTTATTTGGGCAACCCGAACTTGATGAAAGACTTAAACGCCAAGAATTCAGGCAATTAAGACAACGTATTACTTTTAGCTACAACCTTCGCCCACTGACATGGGATGAAACCGATGCTTATATTCGTCACAGATTAGCCATAGCAGGGCGTGCGGGCGAACCACTCTTTACATCACGGGAAACACGTCAGATTGCCTATGCGTCCCGAGGGATCCCCAGATTGATCAATATTCTTGCCCACAAAGCCTTGTTACTGAGTTTCGGCGAGGGTGCTACGCGTGTGCAAACCTCCCACGTTAAAGCGGCGATTCAAGACACTGAAGATGCGAGCGTACGCCGATTATTGTCGTGGAAATGGCTGCCTTTTTTCACTCTGATAACTGTGGTGTTCGGTTTGGGATTACAACACGTTTTGAGGAGTGTTGTATGAGTGTGATCAACAAGATGTTGCAGGACCTCGACAAACGTCAGCAGGGGCACGAACTCAGCAATGTGGCTCAACCGCAGGTGCAATATTTAGCTCGCAGGCGTTCATCATCTCACTGGCTGCTGCTCTGTGGTTTGTCACTGCTACTCGGTGGCGGCGCGGTTTATGGCTGGCAATTTTTCATGGCAGAGCCTGCAGAAGCGACAGCTTCATCTCAAGCGCAGGAACAACATACATTAACCGCCCAAACAGAGTCTGTGCGGATCGACAGTGTTGCCTCAAAAGAAGCTTCACCTAACGTCGATGCCGCTGCTGAACCATTGAAGCTTGCGACTGCGCAGAAGATTGCGGCGGCGATGACAGCGAATAGTGAAGAGTTTGAACTAAGTGCCACCGAAGTGGCACCGAGTCAGGCACCAGAATTAGGAACCGCAAAAGAAGCTAAGCATGAGCAACAAGCTCAGTCTCAGTCGCAACCACAACAAAAACCACAAGCAGACGTGAGCCTTGCACTCGCAGATGACAAGGTCGATACGGTAAGCGAGCCAAGCCACTCGCAGCCAAGCCATTCACAGCCAAGTAGTGCGACATCGAGTGTGCGTAGCGCCGAGGTCACTGTAGCTGCGCCCTCTGCGTTAATGATGTCGGAGCGGGCCAGTGTGGCCGCCGATAATGAAGGTCACGCGAGTAATGGGCTTAACGTACAAGAAGTTAACGCTGATGCAGGTACTCATCGACTCGCGCCCAAAGAACAAGGGCAAATGGCAATTACTGAGGTGAAGTTAACGCCAAAGCAGCTGGCAAAGAAGCGGTTCACGCTAGCGAGCGAGGCCGAAAGGGATGGCAAGCTCAAAGAAGCCATTAGTTACTATGAGCAAACATTAGGCTTTGATCCCAGTATGCATGAAGCGCGCAAGCAGTTAGCTGCGCTGCACTATGGGCAAGGTCAATTAGCCAAAGCCAGCGAAGTGTTGCAGCAAGGTATGCTGTTATTCCCGCAGCAATTAGACTTTGCCTTATTGCTCGCTCGGGTTCAGCAAGCCGCTGGTCAGGCTGACCTCGCATTAGTGACGTTAGCTAACATACCTGATACGCATCCGCTGGCGAGACAAAAGTGGATGGCACAATCGGATCTGGCGCAAAAGCTAGGGCAGTTTTCCGTGTCGGAACAAGCCTACAGGCAGTTATTACAACAAGAACCCCAACAGGCTAAATGGTGGATGGGACTGGCTTATACGCTTGATTCGCAGCAGCAATTTACCCAAGCACGCCAAGCCTATCGGACTGCATTAGGCCACAGAGGCTTATCGGCGCAGGCGAGTGCCTTTATCGAACAACGTTTGACTCAGCTAGGAGATAGCCAATGAAACCCAGATTAAAAATGCGTTTAGGCGATCTGTTAGTTCAAGAAGCCATTATTACCGAAGCCCAGCTACAACAGGCGTTAGGCGAGCAGCGCAATACGGGCAAAAAACTGGGCCGTACCCTCATTGATCTGCAATCGATTACTGAGCATCAGTTACTGCAGTTCTTGTCGCAACAATTGAATGTACCTTTGCTGGATATCAGTAAAATGCCAATCCCTGCGGAAGTGGTACATCTTATTCCTGAGGTGCAAGCCCGACGTTTCCGTGCTTTAGCTGTTGAAGACAGGGGCGATAGCGTACTGGTAGCAATGAGCGACCCCGCCGATTTGCAGGCGCTCGATCATCTCGAAATGCTTATCGCACCTAAGCGTTTGAAGTTAGCGGTAGCGCCCGAGCAGCAACTGCTGCAAGCGTTTGATAACTTATATCGCCGTACAGATCAAATTGCTCAGATCGCCGGTAAGCTTGAAGAAGAATACGCCGCCGATGAGATGTTCGATTTAGCCAGTCTGACTTCGGGCGACAGTGACAATGAAACCACAGTGGTTAAGTTGCTGCAGTCGATTTTTGAAGATGCGGTGCAAATGCGCGCCTCGGATATTCATATCGAACCCGGTGATAAAGCCTTGCGTATTCGCCAGCGTATCGATGGCCAGCTACACGAAACGATTCTGAATGAAGTTAATATTGCCGCGGCTTTAGTATTGCGACTTAAGTTAATGGCTGGACTCGATATTTCTGAAAAACGTTTGCCGCAGGATGGTCGTTTCCACATGGAGATCAAAGGTCATCATATCGATGTACGTATGTCGACCATGCCGATTTACCATGGCGAATCTGTAGTAATGCGGTTACTCGATCAATCGGCGGGTTTATTGACCTTAAACGAAACCGGTATGCCGCCTGCTATTTTGGCGCGTATTCGTAAACAGATTAAACACCCCCACGGCATGTTGTTGGTCACTGGTCCCACGGGTAGCGGTAAAACCACCACTTTGTACGGTATTTTGAGCGAGCTCAATACCGCCGACCGTAAGATCATCACGGTGGAAGATCCGGTCGAGTATCAATTGCCACGGATCAACCAAGTACAAGTTAACCATAAGATTGGCTTAAACTTTTCCAACGTATTGCGCACCACCTTACGTCAAGACCCCGATATCATCATGGTAGGGGAAATGCGTGACCAAGAAACCGTGGAGATTGGTCTGAGGGGCGCATTAACGGGTCACTTTGTGCTATCAACCTTGCATACTAACGATGCGGTCACCAGTGCGCTGCGTTTACTCGATATGGGCGCTGCGAGTTATTTAGTTGCTAGTGCCTTAAGGGTGATTATTGCCCAGCGTTTAGTGCGCCGTGTTTGCCATAGCTGTGGCGTTGAGTATCAGCCGACACCGCAGGAAAAAGCTTGGCTGAGTAGTGTGAGTCGTAAAGATTTTACCCATGCAAACTTTAGAATCGGTACCGGTTGCCAGAGTTGTAACGGCAGTGGTTATCGTGGCCGTATAGGTATTTTTGAGATCCTCGAGCTCGACGAAAAGATGATCGATGCGATGCGTACCGGTAATCCGCAGGATTTCGCCAGAGCCGCGTTGCAGAGCCCTAACTTTACCCCGCTCGCCGAGTCAGCGTTGCAATATCTGAGCGAAGGCATGACGACCATTGAAGAGGTGGCTAAGCTGGTAGAGGATGTGAGTGAATCACAAATACCTTTGTCGAAGGATATTATTAGCCAACAAGGCGTTGAGGCGTAATTATGCCGATTTATCAATACCGTGGACGCAGTGGTCAAGGTCAATCCGTTACGGGGCAATTGGATGCGGCATCGGAAAGTGCCGCTGCTGACATGCTATTGGCGCGGGGGATTATCCCCCTTGAGGTCAAAGTCGCCAAAGTGGTTAAGTCATTCTCACTGGCTAAGTTATTTGGTGGAAAAGTCGCGTTAGAAGAATTACAGATTTTTACTCGGCAAATGTACTCCTTGACCCGTTCTGGCATCCCGATTTTGCGGGCGATTGCGGGCTTGTCTGAAACCGCGCATTCCCAGCGGATGAAAGATGCGCTCAATGATATTTCTGAGCAGCTCACCGCAGGCCGACCCTTGTCATCATCCATGAATCAACATCCCGATGTATTTGATTCCTTGTTTGTTTCTATGGTGCACGTGGGAGAAAACACCGGTAAGTTAGAGGATGCCTTTATTCAGCTGTCGGGTTATATCGAGCGTGAGCAGGAAACACGGCGGCGAATTAAATCGGCCATGCGTTATCCCATGTTTGTCTTGATTGCGATTGCACTCGCTATGGTGATCCTCAATATCATGGTGATCCCTAAGTTCGCTGAGATGTTTTCCCGCTTTGGCGCCGACTTACCTTGGGCGACAAAAGTGCTGATAGGTACATCGAATCTGTTTGTGAATTATTGGGCGCTGATGTTGGTGGTGTTGATTGGCACTATTATCGGCATTCGTTACTGGCACCATACGGAAAAAGGCGAGAAGCAGTGGGATAAGTGGAAGTTACACATCCCTGCCGTGGGATCGATTATCGAGCGCTCGACGTTAGCTCGTTATTGTCGCAGTTTCTCTATGATGCTCAGCGCTGGCGTGCCGATGACGCAGGCCCTAAGTTTAGTGGCTGATGCGGTAGATAATGCCTACATGCACGACAAAATAGTCGGTATGCGCCGTGGGATTGAGTCTGGTGACTCTATGTTAAGGGTATCGAATCAGAGCAAGTTATTTACGCCACTAGTGCTGCAAATGGTGGCCGTGGGCGAAGAAACAGGGCAAATCGATCAATTACTCAATGATGCGGCAGACTTCTATGAGGGCGAAGTAGACTATGATTTAAAGAACCTCACCGCTAAATTGGAGCCTATTTTGATCGGTTTTGTGGCCGTGATTGTTCTCGTGTTGGCCTTAGGGATATACCTGCCCATGTGGGATATGCTCAATGTGGTCAAGGGCGGTAAATAATCGATATGGATAATGTTTATCTCCTCTCTTATGTGTGGGGCTGAGGTTAAATGCAGACTCAGCAAAAGGCAGAAAGCGATCTATTACGCCTCTATGGGCGTATGATAGCCATAGGGTTAGTGTTGGTTATCATGGCGGTGATTGGTGCTAAGTACTTTTTTACCCTACCGCAAATCGCTGCCCGTGGATTAGAAGTCGATCATGCGCGTTTTTTAAATGTGCTGGTGATGGTGCGCTCCCAATGGCTATCTTTGGGCAAGCCGCCGCAGATGCAGTTGAATTGGGAGGCGTTTGACAACATATCCAAAGACACTGAGTTTAGTGTCGTCGATATCAATAGTTTAGGATGGCCACAACCTAAACAGTTAAACGGCCAAGGTTGCCAAGATTTGTGGCAGCAACTTATGGGTGCCGAAGTGGATAACGCAGGGCTGGTTGCTGATTATTTAGTTAAGGATAACAGCTGTCACTATCGGTCGCACAATGGCGATAGTTTAGGCTATCAACTGAACTCTGGCAGGGTCATTTTTTTGACTGCACCCTAAAATATTGTTAACTCAAAGGCTTTTTAAAATTGATTTAGCTGTTAGAATAAAATTTCTTAAGTATGGGGCATATATATGAAAACTAAGCAAACAGGTTTCTCATTAATAGAGCTTGTGATTGTGATTGTGATTTTAGGGCTACTCGCCGCAACCGCGATCCCACGATTTTTAAATGTCACCGATGATGCTGAAGACGCCAGTGTTGATGGTGTCGCGGGTGGTTTATCGACTGCCGTTAGCTTTGTGCGTTCACAGTGGGAAGTCGATGGGCGCCAAAATAGCAGCGTGATCCTCGACGGCAACACAGTTAATGTCGATACACGTTTTGGCTATCCGACAGGAACTTCAGTAACGGATGTGACTGCTATGACGGATGCGAGTTGCCAACAAGTATTTAATACCGTGCTGCAGAGCGCTCCTCGTAATGTGCTCTACACTCAAGATGCACGTAATCAACGTTATACCGTGCGCGTGATTGATGGTGCAGGTGGTAGCGCTAATTCGATTACAGGTACTGTCGTTGCTGGTTTAGATTTATGTGTTTATCACCAAGTGGCTTCACTGGTGCTAAATCAAACAACTGGCGTACCGACTCCAACACCGGATTTATCAACAGCTGGTGCGAAAGGAATCGTGTATAACCCAGGTACAGGTAAGGTGCTAAGCTTTACTCAAACGCCATTTGTGCCATAGGCTGTAATTAACAGTTTTATTTTGTTCATGTTTTAAGTAGCTTAGTTCAGAAGTGACTTAACTTAATCAGTACTCACACGAGTACTCACTTATAAAGAAAGGTAGTTTGATATGAAAAGACAACAAGGTTTTACCTTAATTGAATTAGTCGTAGTGATCATTATCTTAGGTATTCTTGCTGTCACAGCGGCACCTAAGTTTATTAACCTGCAAGGTGATGCGCGTGTTTCTGCACTGAATGGCTTAAAAGCATCAATTCAAGGTGCAAATAGCTTAGTTTATTCAAAAGCTGCGTTAGCTGGTGAAGAAAAAAAAGCATTTGATGCAACAATTCCTCCTTCTGTAGATATAGGTACCGGTACCCCAGCGGTTACACATTTTGGTTATTTACAAGCTGACGAAGCAGAGCTTGAAAATGCTATCGATATTTCTTTCGATGCAGGAACCAGTGCTACAGATCCAACAGTTGTTACTAGCACTGGTGCAGATTGGATTATATTTGAAGGCACTGGTATTGTGACTATGTGGCAAAAAGGTGCTCCAGCAGAATGTCGTATCACCTATGAACAAGCTACGAGTGCGACAGTAGTTCCTGTTTTATCCGCAGTTCCTGATGCTTCAGATTGTTAATATTAGTTAAATAAAAGGCCTGCCTAGCAGGCTTTTTTTTTAGGTAAAATGTGGTTCTTACATGATTTTAAAGAAATGAGCCTGCCAATAATTTACCGACATTTATTTGCGTTAATCATACCGTTGGCAGAAACTGAACCTAGCACTTGAAATCAGCAATTAACCCGAGCGATGCTTAACTTCTCTATGTCAAAACAGGCCGGATTTACCTTAGTCGAATTAGTGACGACCATCATCTTGATTTCAATTCTTGCTGTGGTTGTACTGCCTCGCCTGTTTACCCAGTCTTCCTACAGCGCTTATAGCCTACGTAACGAGTTCATTAGCGAGCTGCGTCAAGTACAGCAAAAAGCGCTCAATAATACTGACAGGTGTTTTCGTGTAACTGTTTCTGGCACTGGTTATCAAGTGAGTCAATTCTCTGCCAGAAATGGAGCAGCTTGTTCTGGTACTGAATTATCGCCAAACCCGCTTTATACCCAAGCTTTTCAAGGTGGTGCTCAATTAGTGCTAGTAAGCCCTAACAGTACTAACAGCAGCAACTTCAGCCTCGATTTCGATATCGATGGTAGCACTTCGTTGGCTTGTAATGGGCCATGCATTAATGTGATTGCTAATGACACTGTGATGATTAACGTCTCCAGCGAGGGTTATATTTATGCGAATTAATCCTCTACTGTTTTCAATAAAAAAATCAATAAAAGCATCCCCAAAAGCCAAACCACAGCAGGGTTTTACCCTTATCGAATTAGTCATTGGTATGTTGGTGATTGGCATTGCGATAGTGATGCTAACCAGCATGTTATTTCCCCAAGCAGATCGTGCGTCCAGCACCTTACATAGAGTACGCAGTGCTGAGCTTGCCCATTCGGTGATGAATGAAATCTGGGGCAAGCGTTACGATCAAAACATTAATGCCAATGGCGGTACGCCGGCCTGTGGTAGTCCGCTAGGAAGCAATTGTTCCATTTCCTTGGGTCCTGAGGTGGGTGAGAGTCGTAACGACTTTAACGATGTGGACGATTACAACGGCTTAAATGAAACCGCGACTATGCTCAATTCGAGCCAAACCTATGCCGCTGCTTATCCTAACTATCGTTTAAGTGTCACTGTCGCCTATGGGCCTGCGCCCAATACTAAGCTAGTCACCATTAATGTGACGACGCCGGACAATGAAGTGATCACTTACAATCTGGTGAGGAGCAATTACTAATGGGCTCTTTAACTGCACAGCGTATGCAAACATCCACACGAGGTTTTACCTTAGTCGAGATGGTCACAGTTATCTTGATTCTGGGGATTCTTGTGGTCGGGGTGAGTAGTTTTATTATTTTTGGTACGCGGATTTTTGTGGAGTCGAGTTCAGTCGATCAGGTACTCGGTCAGAGCCGTTTTGCCGTTGAGCGAATGACCCGTGAGCTACGTAGTGCTTTGCCCAACAGTGTGCGTCTTAATAGCGATTCGCTGACCTATCAATGTGTTGAATTTGTACCGATCGAGGCCAGCACAACTTATCTTACTATGCCAATCATCCCCGCTGCGGCTGCGAGTTCTGGGATAGTTATTCTAGATAATACCGCGAGTGCGATTCGCGTGAATCAATTCGCTTGGATCTATCCTTTGGTTGACGCCGATGTGTATAGCAGCGCGAGACAAAAACGGGCACAGGTTAAAACGATTGCTATCTCGGATCCCTCTTTTGAGCATCAAGTGACACTGACTTTTACTGCGCCAACACGTTTTGCCGAAGCATCACCACGACAAAGGATCTATTTTGGTTCGAGTCCTGTGAGCTATTGCTTTGAAAAGGGTGCAAGCGGTAATGATTTACAAATAGTGCGTTATGCTGGTTATAACTTTAATACCGTTCAACCAAATCCAGCCACTATGGGTACGGGCGTGCTAATGGCGCAAAGTGTGGCGAATCGTCTCGATAATAGTAATGACTTGCCGTTGATCTTAACGCCATCGAGTTTAGTCAATAATGCCATGGTGCACTTGCAGCCAAGATTTAATGTCAATGGTGAGACGTTCCAATATCGACATCAAGTGCAGGTAATCAATGTTCCTTAATTCACAGCGTCGCTCGATAGGGCGTAATTCAGCATCCAGATCATCACTATCAAGATCGTCCTCTCACGCTCTGCCTGTGCGGCAGCGTGGCAGTGCGTTAATCATTGGCGTGTTTGTGATTACCGTGATGTTTCTGCTGGCATCGGCACTGATCAATATTGTGGAAGACGGTGATGTTGGGCTCACCCAAGAAGTATGGGGAACCCGTGCCTTTGCTGCGGCGAACAGTGGCGCCGATGCGTCGCTGGCTAAGTTGTTTCCATTGAATGGCAATGTTGGAACGTGTTTAGCATCAGATGTTTGGACACCGCCCGATGTAACTGGTTTTCATGCCTGTAGTGTGACGTTGACTTGTACAGCATATGCGGTAGACACAGTCACTCAATATCGAATCAGCAGTAAAGCGGTATGCGAAAGCGGCGAAACGCGCGTCAGCCGACAAGTTGAGGTAGAAGCCCGTGGGAATTAATCTTTTTCATCGTGCCATATTGGCAGTACTTATCTTGAGTTTCCCTTCTGCTGTGATGGCATTCGACCCTATTGACCAGAGTGTTATTTTTGCCAAGGTTGCTCAAGGGCATCATGGCGATAACTCTAACGTATGCCATCAGATATCATCGCCACAGCTGATGATAAACGGTAATGGCATTATTAATGGTACTGGTGGTGCTGCATTAGATTATTGTTCGAGTAACGATGGCAGCGGGCTTGCTAATAACAGTTGTGATAACGGTTCTGGTGGAGTGCGTAAATGTACTATCGATGGCAGTGATATTCGAGGGTTAAAATTAACTGGGAGCAATGCTTTTTTATCGAGTAGCGGCGCTGGTGGCGGTTATGGTTCTTGTAATAGTGGCGAGCAATTAACACTTGGTGCTAATGGGCAAAATCAGTTTAGCAATGTTTCGCTTTATTCTGCTTGTACTCTGACTCTATCGGCAACTCAAAATGAGTATCGATTTAACACTATCGCTATTGGGGGCGGGGCGACGCTCGTTTTATCCGAGGGGGACTATTGGGTAGATAGTTTTACCTTGAACCAAAATGCTAAGGTGATTTTGCAAGGTAATGTCCGCATTTTTACCAAACAAAAATTTGAGTTAAATGGCGGTAAATTTAATGAAAATAATACGGCTTCTGCACTTATTATCGGTTATAGCGATATTCAGCTAAATAGTGATGCTTTACTCAATGGGCGAGTTTATAGCGATGCAACATTAAGTTTAAATAATAACTCGATTATTAATGGTCGTGTCACGAGTCGTTATTTAGTCATGAGTGGTGGCAGTATTAATGAAGATTTGCCTGTTGCACCGCTACAATTACAGTTTGGTAAAGCGACCACTACTTCAGTGACGTTTGCCAATGCTTTCCCTGTTGGCGTGAAACCACTTATTTTCCTTATGCCGACAATATCAACGGCGAATACTAGCAACGATGGACCTGCATCAACCTTTGTATCATCTGTGACTAATACCGGATTTACTTGGGTGCAAAGTGAACCAACGAGTCCCTCAAACCGCTATATCGCTTCGAATAGTATGCCGGAAGTGCATTGGATTGCTGTGACGGCAGGTTCACATGTTTTATCCGATGGCAGTCAACTTGAAGCAGGTAGAATCTCTACCGTTAACGCATTGAACATGAGTAACTCTGCCTGGACGAATGTGCCGCTGAATACGTCTCTGAATGTCGTATTGAATCAGTTGCAGACGCGCAATAATTCTTCCTGCTGGCTGACAAGCGTGGCACAGTTAAATTCGAGTGGTATTCAACTCAATTTAGATACCTCTGAGGTCCGTTCTGGAACTCAATGTAAACCTGGTAATCTGCGAAGTTTACAATCAGAAACGATTGGTTATTTAGCGGTAAAATCCAGTGTTGGCACAGTCATACTGAATGGTGAGGATGTTCACTATCAATTCGGTACTGCACTTACCCACACAGGCGGGGGAAATACTAAAACGCTGGCTGAGCAATGTGCTTACAACACGAGTTTGACTGGATTTGTTAATCCTCCGACTTTAGTCGCGGGGAAAGATTCTCGTCGAGGTGGCGATGGTGGCTGGCTAAGACGCTGTAATTTGAGTGCAACTCAAGTCAGTATGGTGAACGACGAAGATACCTATGGCGATAGTGAGCGTAGTCATCTTGCTGAAGACTATGGCTTTGTTGCGCTGGAGAAAGTCGCGCCAGTTGAAGAGTGTTTTACTGATGACTTTTCCCGCAGCAGCTTAGGTAACGATTGGGCAACGAAAGTGCTGGGTTCTTCTACTCCGCCGGCTATCAACGGGGGGCGATTAAGAATCACGCCAGCATTGGGTAATCAGGCCACTGCAAGTACTTACCAGCGGTTATTTCCTGCTGAAGGCAATCTCGTCACGATAGAGTTTGATTATTATGCTTGGTCACCTACATCTGGAACGGGAGGTGATGGGGTTGCGGTTATTTTATCGGACGCTTCTGTTACACCGCAACCTGGCAGCTTTGGCGGTTCACTCGGATATGCACAACGTGATGATGGTACGCCGGGCTTTGCGGGAGGTTGGATTGGTGTCGGTTTAGATGAGTATGGTAATTTTTCCAATCCGAATGAGGGGAAGATCGGTGGCCCTGGATTTAGATCTCAATCGGTAACATTACGCGGTTCTGTGGCGGCAAATTATCAGTATTTGGCTGGTACCGCGGCGAATTTGAATCCTAGAATTGATGTTCGTAGTACGTCAACCGCAGCACCCAATCATAAATATCGGATTAAAGTTGATTCAACTATCACAGGTCAAGCTTGGGTATCGCTAGACAGAGATGTGCGTGATGGTAATGGATATCAGGTACTTGTCCCTCGATTTAATGCGAGAGCGATATCAGGTCAAGATTCTGTTCCTGCCGATTTTTATCTGTCATTTACGGGTTCTACTGGTGGCGCCAATAACAACCACGAAATCGATAATTTTAAAGTTTGTGCAATAAAATCCAAACCGATTGGCTTACAAGTACATCATTTTGAATTTGATTACTCATCATCACCGCTCACCTGTAAGGCAGAGCCTATGCAGATCAGAGCGTGTGCTGATGGAAATATTCCTTGTACCCTGTTTACTGATCCAGTTAGTGCGCAATTGTCACTGAATCCTGCTAGTAATGGCGGTTGGTACCAAAATGGCAGTAGTGTTAGTAATGTCGGTTTCATCAACGGAATCGCCTCTGTTGACTTACGTCATAATGTCACCACCCCAGTCACAATCGGAGTATCGAGTTCAAATCCTGCCACCGTCCCTGGTAGTAATACCTTGTGCCGCAGTGGCGCTGGCGCGTTATCAACCGCGGCTTGTACGCTGTCATTTGCAGATAGCGGCTTTTTAATTGATATGCCAGATAAATTGGCCAATAAAGCCCAAAATGCGACTATTTCTGCGGTCAGGAAGTCAAACGACAACCTAGAGTGCGTGCCGACGTTTGCTGGTCAAACAAAAAGGGTCGATTTATGGAGTCAATATATTTCGCCTGTCGCTGCATCTATGTTTACCCCAACAGCCGTTAGCGTTAACTCAACGCCTATCAGCGGTTCGAGTTCGTCACCTTCTCCCCTGAATTTATCCTTTGATGCCAGCGGTAAAGCAACAATAGCGGTTAATTATAGCGACGCTGGTAAAGTTGGGCTAAACGCCAAATATACTGGTGTCGCAGGCACTCCCGATGAAGGGCTGGTGATGATAGGTAGCGATCCCTTCGTCAGTTTTCCAGTTGGTCTGTGTGTTACGCCCAAAGACAGCGGTGCTTTGTGCTCTGCGGGAGACGTTAGCTGCGCTGTGTATAAAAAAGCCGGTGAGAGTTTTAATTTGCAGATTGCTGCTAAAGCCTGGGTTGCAGATAACGACAGTAATTATTGCGATAACCCAAGTACGCCTAATTACGTTCAATCCAGTATTGTATTGTCGAGTCAATTGGTGGCGCCAAGCTCTGGTGTTCAGGGGGGAGTAGGTATTGCCAGTTACGATCAAGTGGCTGCGACAAATAATCTCAATACAGTCGTTCAAAGTATCAGTGAGGTGGGGGTATTTACCTTTAGTGCTGCGCCGCCCGCGAGTTACTTGGGATCAAGTTTTTACTCAATACCACTGGCAAAGAGTACCAACATAGGCCGATTTGTTCCTGACCGCTTTGGGGTGAACGCATCGAGCGTAATGCCTGCATGTAGCAATAGCTTTAGTTATATGGATCAAAATTTTGCTGTGGCATTTAATCTTAAAGCGCTAAATATCGCTGGCGTTGTGACAGAAAATTATCGTGGCAGTTTTGCTAAGGCATCGGGATTGCTGGTGGGGGAAAATAATGATGATGGTAATGATATGCAGGCACGATTAAATGACGTGGTTGTACCTTTGCAATCGAGTTCTTGGGTGATAGGTGAGGCTAACATAGATTATCAACCTCATTTCTCGCGCCTCCCTGCTTTAGTCGGTGGTGAAGTTGATGGTCCCTATGAACAAATGCTCTTGGGGATTAAAGTATTTGATAATGACGGTAATGTGAGTTCAGTAGCAACACCCAATATGAATGCTTCCACCCTTGGCGACTGCAGTGTCGGTAGCAATTGTGATGCAGTTGTATTATCCGCTAACCAACAGAAATATCGTCACGGCCGTGTGGTGATGGATAACACCTATGGTCCTGAGACAGAAATACTGCGTATGCCGACTCGAGCCGAATATTGGGATGGTAGCAGTTGGGTATTGAATACCAACGATAGCTGCACAACGGCTGTGTATGGTTTGGGTTCGCAGGTGGACAATGCTGGCCTTGGCTACAACTTTGATCCCGACTTAGTGGCGGGGCAAAGTGTTGTACGTTCTGGCGGGACTGCTACATTCCAAGCTGGCCAATTTGAGTTGCTCTGGCAAGCTGTCACCTCAAGTGGTGCGCCATACCGCGGTCAAGTGACGGCGCCCTTGGATGTGCCGCCATGGCT
Organism: Shewanella sp. SP1S1-7; assembly: GCF_031932105.1. Taxonomy (NCBI): domain Bacteria; kingdom Pseudomonadati; phylum Pseudomonadota; class Gammaproteobacteria; order Alteromonadales; family Shewanellaceae; genus Shewanella; species Shewanella sp. SP1S1-7. Next base: position 155,989 of record NZ_JAUOEU010000007.1, on the reverse strand, counting down.
AGAATGGTACTGGAATTGGAATGGCGTATCACCAAGCGTTCTCACAGAACCGCGGGCGAGCGCGTATTTTGGCCGTTATCGTGGCCATGACAAAATCATCTATTGGCGTGAGGTAAACTAATCTGAGTGATTTCAGCTATTGAATCAAACTGAGCCTTTCGTATGAAATGCGCATCAGTTTCATTTATTGAAGGTTGATGAAAACCCTAGTGACAGATTTTAAATGCAATTTCTGAGTTTGACATTTGTTGCTTATTTGTATGTTTCTTCGTTTTAAGTTGTCGATATTTTCGTCAGTAAACAGTATTTTCCGCTTAAATACTGTTTTTTAGAGGACGATTTGAAAAAAAATCACTCCATTAGCGATTGTTAACCTCAACGGTCTTGTGGAATCAGGGTGGCATTGATAAAGTTAGCTGATTTTTCTTTTCTTCTGACTCCACAGAATACAGGCTAGTTACATGTTTAAGAAGCTACGCGGCATTTTTTCTAATGATCTATCGATCGATTTGGGTACAGCTAACACATTAATTTATGTTCGTGGCGAAGGCATAGTCCTCAATGAGCCTTCTGTTGTTGCTATACGTGGTGAGCGTAGTGGCTCCGGTCAGAAATCTGTTGCCGCGGTCGGCACAGAAGCTAAACAAATGCTAGGTAGAACGCCTGGCAATATCCAAGCTATCCGCCCAATGAAGGACGGTGTAATTGCAGACTTTTATGTGACTGAGAAAATGCTGCAGCACTTTATCAAACAAGTGCACAACAATAGTTTTTTTCGTCCAAGTCCACGGGTTCTAGTGTGTGTGCCGGTAGGTGCTACTCAAGTTGAACGCCGTGCGATCCGTGAATCAGCCATGGGTGCTGGTGCTCGCGAAGTGTATTTAATTGAAGAACCTATGGCTGCAGCTATTGGTGCGGGTTTACCTGTATCTGAAGCGACAGGTTCTATGGTGGTGGACATCGGTGGCGGTACGACTGAGGTCGCGATTATCTCGCTAAATGGCGTAGTGTATTCGTCTTCTGTGCGTATAGGTGGTGATAAGTTTGATGATGCCATTATCAACTATGTTCGCCGTAACTACGGTAGTTTGATTGGTGAAGCCACGGCTGAGCGTATCAAGCACACTATCGGTACCGCTTATCCTGGCGATGAAGTGCTAGAAATTGAAGTCCGCGGCCGTAACTTGGCGGAAGGTGTACCTCGTAGCTTTACACTGAATAGCAACGAAATTTTAGAAGCCTTACAAGAGCCATTATCAGGTATCGTAAGTGCTGTGATGGTGGCGTTAGAGCAATCTCCACCAGAATTAGCTTCAGATATTTCTGAGCGCGGTATGGTGTTAACCGGCGGTGGTGCGTTATTGCGTGATTTAGACCGTTTATTAATGCAAGAAACCGGAATTCCGGTCATGGTGGCGGACGATCCATTGACCTGCGTAGCACGCGGCGGTGGTAAAGCCCTCGAAATGATTGATATGCACGGCGGCGATCTGTTCTCCGAAGAAACCTAATTTAACTTCGGTATAGGGCGGTTAATCACCGCCTTAGCTTTCCTATGAAGCCAATTTTTGTTCGTGGTATTTCAAACCAATTCCGTCTGACACTGGCAATTATTTTGTCGGTGGCTTTGCTCGTGGCTAATCATCGCCTCGATCCTGTTCGGCAAAACCTCTCCTCTGTCTTTAGTCCATTACAGTATTTAGCCAGTATGCCAGGCGCAGCGCTCGACTGGTCATCTGAAAGTTTTGCTACCCGTAATATGTTGGCACTGCAGAATAAAGAACTGCTCAGACAACAACTGCTAATGAGTGAACGCTTACAGCGTTTCGAACATTTACGCCAAGAAAATGAGCGTTTGCGGGCATTGTTAGGCTCACCCGCCTATCTGGATTCGCGCAAGATGGTGGCCGAAGTGCTAGAGGTCGCCAGCGATCCTTTCCATCACTACGTGGTGTTGAATCACGGTTCTCGTAGCGGTGTATTTGTCGGCCAGCCAGTGGTGGATGCGCAAGGTGTTGTCGGCCAAGTGGTGCAGGTCAGTGAAATGACCAGTAGGGTGCTATTGCTCTCCGACGTATCACACGGTTTACCTGTGCGTATTACCCGTAATGATGTGCGCCTGGTCGCCAATGGTACGGGTGAGCTTGATGAGATAGAACTGCGCCATGTGGCCAAGAGTACCGACATTCGTGTCGGCGATTTATTGGTGACTTCAGGCTTAGGCAATCGCTTCCCCGAAGGTTATCCCGTCGCACGGGTTTTGGAAGTCTTAACTGAAGACGGCCAAAGCTATGCTCGAGTTACTGCTCAACCACTCGCAGCGTTAGATCGTATTCGTTATGTGTTGTTGATTTGGCCGTCTCCCGATTCAGGTGTGACCTTGCCAAATCAGCCCACAGCTCCTGCTGCGGATCAATCGCTTAGCGAAGAGGCATCAAAAATCGGCAGCGCAAGCCCTGCTGAAGGCACATCTGCAGAGACGACTAAGCCTGTGACGACACCCGCAGCCACTGTGGCCAAACCGGCAACGGAAACCACTCCTTCAGCGACTGAGGTGCATCGATGAGCTTTCAAGCTGCCAATGGGCGCTTTATTGTTTGGGTGACATTATTTATCGGCGTGATTAGCCAGATCATGCCTTTACCGAGTGCGGTTGATGCTTGGCGTCCCGACTGGTTGTTGATGATTGTGCTCTACTGGTCAATCGCATTACCCCATAGATACAACATCTTAACCGCTTGGGTGTTAGGCCTAGTGTTAGATATTTTATTGGGCGCTACCTTAGGCGTGCGCTCTTTAGCTATGTCTTTGGTGATTTATGTCGCCATCTTGCATTGCCAGCGATTGCGAAATTTTCCTAAATGGCAACAGTCGTTGGTGATCATGCTGCTCATTTGTATGTATCACTTAGTGATTTACTGGGTCGAGTTTGTCATGCAAGAGGCGGTGTTCGATACCGATCTATTCTTACCTGCGATTTCGGGACTCGTGATCTGGCCTTGGATATTTTGGATTCTACGTCGGGTTCGACGTCATTATAAGGTTCGCTAACTGTGGATTTAGTTTTAGCTTCGACTTCACCACGTCGTAAAGAATTATTGGCCCACCTTGGGCTCGGTCGTCCTGAGTTTTGTTTCACGCAAGTGGCGCCGGATATCGATGAAACCGTGCAGCAAGGTGAAGCGCCAAGGGATTATGTGCGACGTTTAGCCGCAGAAAAAGCCCATGCTGGACTGGCATTATGCGCAGATATGTCACAGCCTGCTGTATTAGGTTCTGATACTATCGTTGTGCTTGAAAACCAAATATTAGGCAAACCGCTGGATGTGGCCGATGCTAAGCGTACGCTCAGTGAATTATCTGGCCGAACGCATACAGTAATGACCGCTGTGGCGCTGACTTACCAAGCGGATGCCGATTTAAGCTTCAAAACCTCAGTGCGTTTGGTCGAAACACAAGTACGTTTTTGCGCCTTATCGGCCGCCGATATTGATGCTTATGTCGCTTCAAAAGAGCCAATGGATAAAGCCGGTAGTTACGGTATCCAAGGGCTTGGTGGTTGCTTTGTGGCTGCGATTGAAGGCAGTTATTCTGGCGTTGTGGGTTTACCTTTGGTTGAAACCCGTGAGTTGTTAGCCGAGGTTGGGCTGATTTAACGGCTTGTGGCTGGTATTGCGACTTGGGCTTGAGGTTAGAATGAACCTTATGGAGGTTTTAGGCTCTTAATCGAGTATCTCCATGACGTTACCTTTAGCCTTGAACCTTGAACCTTTATTAGGTTTTCATGCTTAGATAGTTGGTAACTTCTAGTTTGTAGCTTCGATTAATTAATCTAGTTTCCCGAATGGGGTGAGTCGTGAATACCAGTCGCTTAAATCCAAATAAAATACAGCGCAAGATGGGTTCAGAATTACTGATCAACGTAACCCCCTCTGAGGCGCGGGTTGCCTTAGTTGAGCATGGCGTGCTGCAAGAAGTACACATTGAACGCCGGATGAAACGGGGTTTAGTCGGCAATATTTACAAAGGTAAAATCAGCCGTGTGTTGCCCGGTATGCAAGCCGCTTTTGTCGATATTGGCTTAGATAAAGCCGCGTTTCTACATGCTTCCGACATAGTGCCGCACACTGAATGCGTCGCCGATGTTGAGAAAGGGCATTTCGTTGTCCGCGATATCGCCGAATTAGTCCGCCAAGGACAAGATATTATGGTGCAAGTGGTTAAAGATCCGCTGGGCACTAAGGGCGCGCGCCTGACAACCGATATCACGCTGCCTTCCCGCTATTTAGTCTTTATGCCTGGCTCTAGCCACGTTGGCGTTTCCCAGCGTATCGAGCTTGAAGAAGAACGCAGTCGCCTTAAACAAATCACTCTGCCCTATGTCGATGATGACGGTGGTTTTATTATCCGCACCGCCGCCGAAGGTGTGGGTGAAGACGAATTATCCCAAGATGCGGCGTTTTTAAGGCGAGTTTGGTCAAAGGTGAGCGAACGACGTAAGCGCAGCGGTGTGTCGCTCTTATATCAAGATTTAGCCTTACCTGTGCGGATTGTACGTGACTTTGTTGGCACTGAGCTTGACCGTATTCAGGTCGATTCTCGCCGTACCTTTGCCGAGTTGCAGTCCTTTGCCCAAGAGTTTATGCCTGAAATTGCCGATAAGATTGAGCATTATTCAGGGCCTGCGCCAATTTTCGATCTCTACGATGTGGAGAACGAAATTCAACGTGCGCTTGGTCGTAAGGTTGAGCTCAAGTCTGGCGGCTATTTGATTATCGATCAGACCGAAGCTATGACGACTGTGGATATCAATACCGGCGCCTTTGTCGGACACAGAAATCTTGAAGAAACCATTTTTAATACCAATCTCGAAGCGACCCAAGCCATAGCGAGGCAGTTACGTCTGCGTAATCTCGGCGGCATCATTATTATCGATTTTATCGACATGATGACGGCGGATCATAAGGCTCGGGTGCTCAGCAGCTTAACCAGTGCCTTATCTAAAGACAGAGTGAAAACCAATGTGAGCGGTTTCTCTGGCTTAGGTTTAGTTGAAATGACCCGCAAGCGAACCCGCGAAAGTCTAGAGCACGTGGTTTGCGGCGAATGTCCCGCCTGCCATGGCACGGGCAGCATGAAGACGGTGGAGACGGTTTCTTATGAGGTATTTCGCGAAATCATCCGCTTAAACCGCGCCTATGATGCCGATGAATTCCTGTTGTACTGTTCGCCTGCCGTGTATCAAAGCTTACATACCGATGAAAATCATCTGATTGCTGAGCTTGAGGTTTATATCGGTAAGCGTATCCGTTTGCAAAATGAGCCTATGTACTCACAGAACAAATACGATGTGGTGATGATGTAGTGGCAGCACCTTTTACTGCAAAAAAACTAAGTCGTTTTTGTTGGCAATTTATCGCGCTAATCTTAGTGCTATTTGCGCTTGCAGTGAGTTTGATCCGTGGCTTATTGCCGCAGGTTGATGGGGTGCGCCAGCAACTGGTTGATTACGTAAAAAACGAATATAAGGTTGATGTGCAAGTGGGGGAATTATCCGCCCACTGGCAAGCGTTTGGTCCGGCAATTAACATAGATAATTTAGTGATCCCGCCGCAGGAACAACTGCCCGTCACTTTGATTATCAAGAATGTGCAAGTAAAGTTAGATTTTTGGCAATCGCTGCTGACTTTCACGCCGCGTATCGAAGATGTCAATTTTGATGGTGTCCATATCGCGTTAAACATGGACAAGCTGACCGAAAATAATCCCGACGCAACCAATAAAGCGCCGCAAGTTGATTGGCTCTATGCCCTATTGCTCAAGCAACTCGACAGATTTTCGTTAACCCATGCCACAGTGCAGTTGCTGAGTTTGCGCCAAGAGTTTCGCCCGATCCATATTCGCCAGCTAAACTGGCGCAATAACGGTGAGCGTCACCGCGGTGCAGGGGAACTGTATCTCGATGATAATGCCTCTGAGCATGAATCTCTGGGATTACAGTTAGATCTCAATGGCGATGGCGCTAATCCCGACAGCTTAACGGGACAGATTTATCTGGCGGCGAACTCATTAGACTTAGGTGAGTGGGCGTCGCGTCAGCCTAACCCCTATGATGCGAGCAAAAAATTACCCTTAGAAGGGGTCGTTAATCTTAAGGCTTGGCTTACGTTTGCCGATCGCAGCATCAGCTCTGCCATGGTGCATTTTGAGCCGAGTTGGTTGCAATGGACCTTAAAGGAAGCGCCACAACGATTTGAAATCCAAGCGGGTGATATCATTTGGCAGCCAAAGGATTCAGGCTGGGAAGTACAGAGCTCAGGGCTCGACTTTGTCACTAACGGTGAGCATTGGCCGCAGTTAACGCTGGCGGCTAAGCGTCAACATGACGAATTCTTTGCCTATGTGAATCAAGTTAACACTCAAAACCTATTACCCCTGTTACCGCTATTCCCCGGAGTCGATAAAACCGTATTACATCAATGGCATGCTTTAGCGCCTGAAGCCAGCATTGGGCCCATTCGACTGTATCAAAAGGCCGATCAGCCTTTGCTCGCCACTACTGAAGTGAAACAGCTACATTGGCAGAAGGTCGACGGTATCCCCAATACCCATCCTTTAGATCTGAACTTACATTGGCAAGACAAGACGCTGTATTTCTCTTTGCCAGCACAAGTTTATAGCGTGGATTTTGGGGATGAATTTTCGGCGCCACTCGTCTTTAACGGTGCGGCAATTGATGGTCAGTTCAATACTGCAGAGTTGAGTTTAAACGTGCCGCAGTTGCAGCTTGAGAACGATGACATAGGCTTAGATGCTGCGCTTAAATTGGATTTCAGTGCTGCGGCGCATATGGCGCTGGCCGCTAATGTTCATATCAATAATGTCGCCAATGCCGACAAGTATTTCCCCAATAAGGCGATGGGCGAATCGCTGGCTGAATATTTGGATACAGGGCTTAAATCGGGTCAGACTCAAGATGCACAGGTCGTTTGGCGTGGTCCGTTAAACGGTTTCCCTTTCGATGACAATAGCGGCGTGTTTCAAGCGGCATTTACTTTAACGGATGCCCAATTCCAGTTTCAACCCGATTGGCCTGCGGTCACAGACTTATCCCTTAATGCTTTGTTTGAAAATGCTCGTATGGATCTTTGGCTCAACCAAGGCAAGCTAATGAACGTGGATGCCACGGGTGCCCATGTATTTATTCCCGCGATTGGCGAGCACACGCTGCTGAGGATTGAAGCTGAACTTGCCACCCAAGGCAGTGCGGCAACTAAAGTATTACAAGCTTCACCTTTGGCGGGGTCAGTGGGTAAAACCTTAGATGTCGTGCAAGTACAAGGCGCTGTGACTGGCAATTTGGATATCAGTATTCCGCTGTATGACGGAGGCGCAGAAGATATTCGTGGTCAAATTAGTTTTGATAACACGCCGGTGTATATTGCCCAGCCCGGACTGCAGCTCAATGGCGTAACGGGTATCGTCGACTTTGCAAATGAGGTGGTGACAGGTAAAGGGATTAAAGCGCGTTTGTTCGAACAGCCGCTCAACTTAACCTTTGATACTCAGCCTAAAGGCAAAGATTTTAGCCTTAATCTTTCACTCAAAAGTCGTTGGGATCTGAATCGTCTCCCCGAAGCATTGCATAATCCTTTGAGTGATTTCTATCAGGGTAAAATCAGTTGGGACGGCGCTATGACTATGCTGTTTACTGAAAAAGGTTATCAAATTCAAGCCAAAGTAACTTCGGATATGGTTGGCACTCAACTGTCATTCCCGGGATATTTTGCCAAACCCGAAGATGAGCCGCGGCCTTTAGTCGCTGAGTTTATTGGCGATCAAAATGATGCGACCTTAGATGTCAAACTGGCGAGTCATGCCGAGTTTATCGGTGGGTTTGATGCTGAAAAAGGTGCTAATTTCAGTTATTTTGATTTGTTATTGGGGCGTTTATTCGATGAGGATGAAGCCCGAAATACTGAGAAAGGTCATATTCAAATTGACCTTGGTAAGGCGAAACTAGCCGACTGGTTACCTGTGATTAATGCCTTTGTTGGCCAAGAGAAATTACCTAAAACCGGCATCCTCGTCGACGATATCGCCCATGACAGTTTATTCCCTGCGGTGGCGAGTATCGATTCCCATATTGGCCGCCTCGACCTTTTAGGACAACAGCTGACCGAGCTTAGGCTCAATGCGAAACCCAATGAAACGGGCTGGCGTTTTAATACCGTTGCCAACGAATTTGACGGCTGGGTCGATTTCTATCCCAACTGGCGAACCCAAGGCCTCAAAGTTGTGGCGAGCAAATTCTATTTTTCACCCGAGGTTAAGTCGGATACCGATGCCGATTTTGCCAGTGATCAAGTGCTCACTAACCTGCCACCCGTGGCCGTGAATGTGGAGGATTTTCGTTTCTTCGATAAGCCTTTTGGCAAGCTAGTCTTGCAGGCGGGCCCACAAGCGGCAGGCTATAAAATCCAAACCCTGTCGTTGACTACGCCCAATGTGACCTTGCAGGGCAGTGGTATTTGGCAACAACAGGCAGGGCAGAATAAAACTGATTTGAGTGTCGAATTGAACGCCACTCAGTTTAATTACCTCTCGGCCCAATTGGGCATAGATCCCGGCGTCAATGAAGCGCCATTAAAGGTTAACGCGGATTTGTCTTGGCAAGGTGCGCCTTATGCTTTCTCCCTCGAAACCTTAAATGGCAAGGTGAAGTTCGACTTAGGCAAAGGGCATTTATCTCAGGTGAGTGATAAGGGCGCGCGCATTTTTTCCTTGTTCAGCTTAGATTCTTTGGTACGCAAACTGTCGCTGGATTTCACCGATGTCTTCGGTCAGGGCATGTATTTCAACTCCTTCAATGGCAATCTGCAAATTGATAACGGTGTAGTGAAAACCACTGATACCGAAATGGATGCGATTGCGGGCAATATGAAGGTCCGTGGCTATACGGATCTCACCACTGAAAGTTTGAATTACGACATCCGCTTTGTGCCGCAATTAGCCTCGAGTGTGCCGACTGTGGTATTGCTCAGTACCAGTGCGTGGACGCTCGGTCTGGGCGCATTTGCGCTGACAAAAGTGCTTGAGCCTGTGATTGAGGTGATTTCAGAAATTCGTTTTCGGGTGACCGGCACTATGGCTGAACCTGTGGTTGAAGAGCTGGAGCGTAAGAGTAAAGAAATTGAAATTCCTGAGGCCATTTTACCTGTTGTTGGAGTTGAGCGCCCAGCGGCGCCGACCGAAGCCGCAAGTCATAATACCGATATCACTCAGCCGGTAGAGACGAAATCTGAGCCACAGCTTCAAGAAGCACAATCAGAAGCGCTTGAGCCAAAAGACGTTAAGCCTGAAGAGGCCAGAACTGAAGAATCAAAGTCAGAAGAGCCAAAGCCAGCCACAGATCAAATGAAAGCGCCCGATTTAAAGTTGGTGCAACCTCAAGCAACGCCTTCGCCTGAAGCGCCGAACACGCCTGCCACACCAGAGAATCAGCCAGCAGTAGAACCGATTAAGCAAATTCAGGGAGATCAGAATGCACATCAGCCTGTTGCAATGTCAGAGCAGTCGCGACGTCAGCGCCAATCTGCTGTTTATCGAATCGCAGCTTAACGAACTCAAACGGGATGCCGATGCGCCCCATTTAGTCGTGTTGCCCGAATGCAGTTTACTGTTTGGTGGCCACGAAAGTCAGCAACTCGCCTATGCGGGTGATGCTCATCAGAGCCCGCTCAAATCGGCGTTAAGTGCACTGGCCGCCAAATATCAGGTATTTATGGTGGCAGGTACTATTCCGGCGCTGGCTGAGGATGGCCGCGTCTATAGCCGCAGTTATCTGTTTGATGATAAAGGTGATACTTTAGGGCATTACGATAAGCTGCATCTCTTTGATGTGGATGTTGCCGATGGTACAAAGCAATATCGCGAGAGCGAAACCTTCTGCCCCGGTGATCACATTAGCGTTATCGATACACCTTTTGGCAAAATTGGCCTAGCCATCTGTTATGATTTACGCTTTCCCGACTTATTTAGGGCGATGCGTCTTGCGGGGGCCGAGATCATTACCTTGCCATCGGCCTTTACCAAAGTGACCGGTGAAGCCCATTGGCAAGTATTGTTACAGGCAAGAGCCATTGAAACCCAATGCGTTATTCTTGCTGCAGCTCAGTGGGGACAGCATAACGAAGGCAGTCGTGAAACTTGGGGGCAGAGCATAATAGTCGGTCCTTGGGGCAATATTTTGGCTGAACGTAAAACGGGTACGGGTTGGGTGCAGGCTGAGGTCGATTTAACCGAAATGCACAGTATTCGCCGTAAAATGCCCGTGATGCAGCATAATCGTTTCCTTGAGCCAAGCTTGAAATAACCGCCCGCACTGGCGAGCGGCAATACCGAATTAGACAGCGATTTACGTACAGAATTAGTACAGCGAATTTACACTCAGAATATCAAGATCCCTTGGGGTCAAAGAGAGCATAGATGCCATTTTTAGCACAAGTAGAGCAAAGTTTATTGAAGAATGGGTTAGCGTTAGAGGGGTTGCAAACCTATCTAAACACCATACATCAGCACAAAATCGATTATTCCGATCTCTATTTTCAAGGTAGTCGCCACGAGTCTTGGGTGCTGGAAGACGGCATCATTAAAGATGGTAGTTTCCATATCGAACGCGGTGTAGGCGTGCGTGCGATCAGCGGTGAAAAAACCGGTTTCGCCTATGCCGATGATATTACGCCAGCAGCCCTAAGCGCTGCCGCTCATGCCGCACGCGGCATTGCCAGTGCCGGTGAGCAAACTCAGGTTCAAGCCTTTAAACGTCAAAAAGCCTTGGCATTATACGACAGCTTAGATCCGATTGCGGCGATGGAAGAAGTCAAAAAAATCAATCTGCTGAAAGAAGCCGATGCTTTTATTCGCAGTTTAGATAGCCGCATTATTCAAGTGGTGGTTAGCCTTGCGGGCGTGCACGAAGAAATCCTTATTGCCGCCAGCGATGGCACTTTAGCGGCCGATATTCGTCCTTTGGTGCGCTTTAACTGCAGCGTGATCTTAGAAGAAAACGGTAAACGTGAACGTGGCGGCGCCGGTGGCGGTGGTCGTCATGACTACAGCGTATTAATGGCAAGCGATGACACTGGTTTACCTATGTGTTTCGCCTTTGCCCGAGAAGCCGTGCGCCAAGCGCAGGTCAATCTCAATGCCATCGATGCGCCGGCGGGTGAAATGCCCGTGGTGTTAGGCAATGGCTGGCCGGGTGTATTACTCCACGAAGCGGTTGGACATGGTTTAGAGGGTGACTTTAACCGTAAGGGCAGTAGTGCTTTCAGCGGTAAGGTGGGTCAGTTAGTCGCCTCTAAGTTAGTGACAGTGGTCGATGATGGCACCTTGCCTAATCGTCGTGGTTCACTCAGCATCGACGATGAAGGTGTGCCGACTCAAAGAACCGTGTTGATTGAAGACGGTATTTTAAAGGGTTACATCCAAGACAAACTCAATGCTCGCTTAATGGGCGTCGCACCAACGGGTAACGGTCGCCGTGAGTCTTACGCGCATTTACCTATGCCACGTATGACTAACACTTATATGACGGCCGGTGAGTCGGATCCAAGCGAGATCATCAAGTCAGTCAAGAAAGGCATTTACGCGCCGAACTTTGGTGGCGGTCAAGTGGATATCACTTCGGGTAAGTTTGTGTTCTCCGCATCCGAAGCCTATTTGATTGAAAATGGTGAAGTCACACAAGCCATTAAGGGCGCTACCTTAATCGGTAACGGCCCTGAGGCTATGAGCCAGATTTCTATGGTCGGTAACGATATGGCCTTAGATCAAGGTGTTGGCGTTTGCGGTAAAGACGGCCAAAGTGTCCCTGTTGGCGTAGGCCAACCCACCTTGAAGTTAGATCGCTTAACAGTGGGTGGTACGGCTTAGTATTCGTTGAGCTTTTAGATGCGCGATGGCAATAAGCGTGGTAATAGGTAAGGCTTTGTTCGGCTTTAGGCTCATATTGAAATGTATGTTCATGCTTAAGTGCATGAGCATGTTGAGCGCCAAGGAGCAAAACGGAGATAAATCGCCTTAGTCGCTCGGTCGCAGAGTACTAGGTTCGATCCTCTGTGATCGTCCTTCTAGCCGCTTACCATGATGGATGTTATCATTCGCAAAGGAAATTAGAGTAACTACTCTAGAGGTGTTAATGAAACTATCACGTGTGGCTTGGCTGTGTTTACTGCCCTTGCCTTGTTTATTGCCTTTGGCTGGTTATGCCCAGCCCACGAGCTTCACCGACGCTTGGCAACAAGTGCTCAAGGTGAGCGACAAGTTGCAAGCGCAATCCCAGGAAGTGAATCGCGCTAAAGGTGAAGAGGAGGCGGGCGAGAGCTTGAATCTGCCCTCCTTGAGCCTTAATGGCAGTTATACCCACCTCGAAAAACCGATTGAACTCGATCTTCGGGATCTCAATCCCTTAGCCTCCCTTGATCCCGCCACTTTACCACCCGCCCTTGGCGGAGCACTGGCGAGTATTCCGGGATCATTGTTTGTCACGCCTTTTACCGAGCAAGATATCTTCCGTGCGAGCTTACAAGCTATGTGGCCGATTTATACGGGCGGGCAGATCACCGCAGCCCAAGGTATACACGCGGCTATGGTGGCTGAGAAGCAACAAGAATTACAGCTCGCCACCCGTGATTTATTTACCCTGCTGGTGGACCGATATTACGCTGTCGATGTCACGCTGGCGCTGGTGAATACCCAAACCGATCTTGTCGGCTCTTTAACTAAGCATGTCGACCATGCGCTAGCATTAGAGCGAGAAGGTCAAATCGCTAAGGTTGAACGCCTCAATGCGCAGGTCGCCTTAGACAATGCCAAAGTCAATTTAGGCAGCGCTCGCCGTCAACATGAAATGGCGGTTATCGCCCTGTCGCGTATGTTGCAGCAAAGCGATGTCGGCACAGAGTCACCTTTATTTGTCTTGCCGCATGCGCCGTCTTTAGGTCAGCTCACTCAAGTGACGTTGAGCCAACATCCAGCGCTTAAATTGCTCGAAGCCAAGGAAGCTCAGGCCAATGGCTTGGTTTCATTAGAACAGGGTAAGTATTACCCCACAGTATTCCTCTTTGGTAATTACACACTTTACGAAGATGACAGCCTGTTTTCTCAGGTAGAGCCCGATTGGATGGTCGGTGTCGGCGTTAAAGTGCCCATCCTCAGCCGCGACGGTCGCAGTGGTAAGGTCGAGGCCGCCAAGAGTGCACTCTTGCAGGCCCGTTACACCAAGGCGCAAACGCGGCAAGACTTGAGTCTGTTACTGGACCAAAGCTATCGCCAATTATTACAGGCCGAAGAAGAAGTGAAGGCGCTCGATACCTCACTTGAACTCGCCACCGAAAACCTGCGCCTGCGGGAAATCGCCTTTAATCAAGGGCTTTCAACTTCTATCGACAGAGTCGATGCCGAGCTGAAACTCAGCGCAGTTAAAACTCAACAACTGGCCGCCCGTTATCGTTATGTGCAAGCCTATGCCAGATTAATGGCCATCAGTGGTCAATTAGATGAATTTATCGGTCGTACCATAGCCCTTACCCAAGTGCAGGAGACAAACAATGCGCGCTAACAGAATACTTGCCCTTGTGGCGTTGGTCGCATTAGGCCTTATCTTGGCCTATGGCCTCAAGCTGGCTTACAGTCCGCAGCCGAGCCTGTTGCAGGGCCAGATTGAAGCCCGCGAATACAATGTCTCCTCTAAGGTGCCAGGCCGCGTCGAGCAAGTGCTGGTGCGCCGTGGTGACAGTGTGGCCGAAGGGGATTTGCTGTTCGCCATCAACAGCCCTGAGTTGGATGCTAAGTTGATGCAAGCCGAAGGTGGCCGCGATGCCGCTAAAGCGATGCAGCTTGAAGCTAACAACGGTGCCCGTAGCCAAGAAGTGATGGCGGCCAAAGAGCAATGGCTCAAGGCACAGGCAGCGGCAACGCTGGCTAAAACTACTTATACTCGCGTCGAAAATCTCTTCAACGAAGGTGTGGCCGCGAGACAAAAACGCGATGAAGCCTTTACCCAATGGCAAGCGGCGAAATACACAGAGCAAGCCGCATTAGCCATGTATCAAATGGCACAAGAAGGCGCGCGGGTCGAAACCAAAGCCGCTGCCGCCGGGAACGCCCGTATGGCCGAAGGCGCGGTAAAAGAAGTTAACGCCATTATGCAAGATAGCCAAATGCGCGCGCCTAAATCGGGTGAAATCAGCGACGTGCTATTGCAGGCAGGTGAATTAGCGCCGAGCGGTTTTCCGATTGTGAGCCTGATTGACATGCAGGATTCATGGGCCGTGTTCCAAGTGCGCGAAGATCAACTTAAGCGCTTCAAGCAAGGCCAAAAAGTTCAGCTGAATATTCCAGCGCTCGGGCAAGATGTGGAATTTACTGTGTCCCATATCAGCGTCATGGGCGATTTTGCCACCTGGCGCTCGACCGAAAGCGGCCACGATTTTGATATGCGCACTTTCGAGATGGAATTGCGTCCAAGCCAGCCGATTGCCGATCTGCGTGTCGGCATGTCTGTGCTGCTGCGCAGTGAGTAAAAGCCGTGACTGAACGCACGCCCAACGCCAATACGGTCGACAAGACTAAGAGTGAATCACAGCCATCGAGCAGAAGCTTTATGGCCTTGCTCATCGCGTTAATTCGCCGTGAGCTCAGTGCGCTGTGGCGCGATCCTTGGCAGTTGGCGCTGATCAGTTATATTCCGCTGATCGGGATTTTCTGCCTGTGGTGGCTATTCAGTGCAGGCTTACCGAGACAACTGCCAGTGGCGATTGTCGATCAAGACCACAGTCAATTAAGCCGTATGCTGACCCGTCAGCTGAAGGCTAATCCTGTGACTGAGCCACAAAACTTCACCGATTTAGCCGCGGCCGTGTCGGCGATGCAGCAGGCGAAAGTCTACGCTATCGTGGTCTTTCCCTATGATATGAAAAAAGATTTGCTCACTGGCCACAAGCCCACCATAGATGTGCGCTACAACAGTCAATTTTTGCTGGTGGGTAAGTTACTCTCAAGCCAAATTCAGTTGAGTCTGGGTGATGGTTTGTTGCAAGTTGCGGGCTTAAAACAGCTCGCCAACGGCACGCCTAAATCCCAAGTGGCAGTCAATTTAAGCCCAATCAAAAGCCAGACAACGGCTTTGTTTAATCGAAATAACAACTATATAGGCTTCTTAGTGCCGCCAGTGCTCGTGGCGCTGTGGCAGTTATTATCTATGTTGGTCATGGCCAACAGCTTAAATCGAGAGCTGCATCTCGCGCCCATGACTCAGGTCAATGGCATATCGAATACCTTAACCGAGCATTTTTGGCCTAAGGTGCTGGCGAAATTAGTGTTGCTTACGCCGATATTGATGCTGCAGGGCGGCTTTATTTTAGCTTGGCTGTACTTGTATCTCGCGCTGCCGATGGCGGGCAGTTTAGCCCTATTGCTGTTAGCGCAATTAGTGATGTTGCTGGCGGTCTGGAGTGTGGTGTTATTAATCTTTGTGGTAATGCGTGACAGTGCGCGGGTTATCAGTTTTTGCACAGCCTTATTTGCGCCCGCTTTTGCCTTTATGGGGATCACTTTCCCCACCCATGATATGCCGCAATTGGCGCAGTGGTGGCGATTGATAATGCCGTCGAGCCACTATATTGAATCCCATGTGAGTATCGTCAGTTATGGCGCCGATTGGCCGAATGTGGCGAACCAACTCAGCGGTTATTGGGGCTTTATCTGTTTGCTGCCTTTGATATATTTGTTATCGCGTAAATTACTGCCCATCACGATCACCGCCAATACTATCGTGACTGCATATGACTCGGACGCAGCCTTACCTGCGAAGGGGCAATAGGATGAATATGTGGCGACTGATATTAACTGAACTTAAGGCCATTATTAGCGATAAAGCGATCGCAGTGACCTTGTTTGGTGGTGTGCTGTTTTATTCGATTTTATATCCTTTACCTTATCTGAACCAAGTGCCGACCGAGCAACAACTGATCGTGGTAGATTTAGATCATTCCTCCCTAAGCCGCCAGTTGATCCGCCATGCTGACGCCAGTGCAAAAATCCAAGTCATAGGCCAAGTGGGTTCGATTACCGAGGCGAAGCGTTTTATTGAGACGCGCAAGGCCCACGGCTTACTGGTGATCCCAGAAGGTTTCCGCCGCGACTTAATGCTGGGTAAGGGAGTGACGTTAAGTTATGGCGGTGACGCCAGTTATTTCCTGATTTACTCCGCGGTTGTCGAAGGCTTAGTGAGCGCGGGTATGGACGCGGGCAAGCAAGTGCAATTGATTGGCATGTTGGCCCAAGGCACAAACCCTAAACAGGCTGAGCAGAGTGTCAACTCGATTCACCTCAATAGCGTGCCTGCCTTTAACCCAAGCCTAGGTTATACGCCCTATGTAGTACCTGGACTATTTTTGCTGATCTTGCATCAAACCTTGCTCATAGGCACAGGTATTTTAGGGGCAGGGCAATGGCGCCAGAAAGGCTATTGGCAGCAGGTCTCGCCCTTACAACTCTTATGTGGGCGAATACTCGCCTTCATGTTGATTTATCTCTTTTTTACTAGCTTCTACGTCGGCTATTGCTACCACTGGTATCACGTCAGTATTCAAGCGAGCCTTGGCACAGTGGCATTATGGTTGTTGCCTTTTTTATTGGCTACCGCCGCTGCTGGGGTCGCCATGAGCACCTTGTTTACCCGTCGCGATTTACCGACCCAAGTATTGTTGTTGATTTCAATGCCAATCCTATTCGTGTCGGGTTTTGTCTGGCCGATAGCGCTCATCCCCGAACCGTTAGTATTAGGTTCGCAGTTTATCCCCGCCGTACCCGCGATTATGGGGATGTTAGAACTCAATCAAATGGGCGCAAGTTGGGCGAGTGTGATGCCCAAGTGGCTACAACTCTGGGGCTTATTTGCGGTTTTTTTCGGCTTAGCTATCTTAGGTATTAAGCGCAGAGTGAGATTGTTGGCTGAAGCTAATTAGTTTTGATGGACTCGCGGGACAGAGTATCTCGCGAGTGTTTACTGGGCTTGAACTTTACAGGGGCAGTTTAGGTACTTCTGTAATTAATCTTTAGAAGTAAAGACTTTCTACAATTTTACCATCGACGAGCATATCGCACTTATCGCCTGAGCTCGATTTAGTCGCTTGAATGACGCCGGCAATCGCGCCAAATGCGCCGCCTTGACTGCTGAGCACTGAGCCGAAATAGCATTGGCTAGAAATCTTGAAATCCTTGTATTTACCGCTCAAGTTTTGGGTCGGAGTATAAGGAGGGAAAGTGCCTTTCATAACAGAGTCGCCATTTACTGAGAGTGAAATGTTTTTGCGTTCTGTATCAAAACTGCCACCAAAAACTAAGTTAATACCATCGATTTCAACGGTTTTTTCTTGAGCGATAATAGGTGGTTTTGCGGCGCAGGCGGCGAGAAAACAGCTGCCAATGGCCAGAGAGATTAAAGTAATTTTACGCATGTCATCTTCCTTTTGATGCGATAAAACAAATGAAGCAGTCGCTTCGCAAATTAAACGGCCCCTGTTTAATTTTTTGCCGAACGATTATATCTATATCTGCTTCATTTCCAATAACAAATTTAATACAAATGAACAATTATCCTGTCTTGAGCTTATCCCTGCTTATTCCGTTAAGTTAACTCTCATCGCGCAGATAGCCAGCAAAGTGCCCTTGTTGGGTTGTCTTCTTATTGGTTTTGGGGGAGAATGCGCGCCGAAAAAATGGCCGAGGTACTCAGTATCTCGGTTATTTTTATTTAGAGAGTATGCGTTTTAAAACAATTGAGGCCGGTAAACATCCGGAAATGATATGAGGTTCGGCTGAACCTATTTTAATGAGGACAAATCAATGGGGCTGTTGTGCGCCGA
Source organism: Shewanella sp. SP1S1-7 (assembly GCF_031932105.1). Classification (NCBI taxonomy): domain Bacteria; kingdom Pseudomonadati; phylum Pseudomonadota; class Gammaproteobacteria; order Alteromonadales; family Shewanellaceae; genus Shewanella; species Shewanella sp. SP1S1-7. The sequence continues at coordinate 138,056 of NZ_JAUOEU010000007.1, read as the reverse complement.
ATTTTTGGTCATTGCCGTAAATCAAGTTGTTGAATTAGCCATTAAGCCTAAAGTGCTGATGGTGAGTGACATGCCAAAACCAATTGTAGATGCATGGTTAGCTGTTCAACCCTGTGTGATGGGGGTGTGCTCATGAGTCAACACAAACCGGGTTTGAAGCAGACCCTCAATTTATGGCAAGTGGTAGTGATGGGGCTCGCCTATCTCACGCCTATGGCTGTTTTTGACACCTTTGGTATTGTTTCCGAGATTACCTCTGGCCATGTGGCTACGTCTTATCTATTCGCGCTGGCGGGAATTTTGTTTACCGCGTTCAGTTATGGCCACTTAGTGCGTAAATATCCCTATGCGGGGTCAGCCTACACCTACGCCCAGAAAACCTTTAGTCCGAATGTCGGCTTTATGGTGGGCTGGTCGTCACTGCTTGATTATATGTTTATGCCAATGATCAACATGTTGTTGGCAAAAATCTATTTAACGGCCATGTTCCCCACTGTCGAACCTTGGATCTTCATTTTCGCACTCGTGACCATAATGACCCTGCTCAATCTTAAAGGGATTGATTTGGTGGCTAACTTTAATGGGGTGATAGTGTTTGTGCAGATCGCCATTATCCTCGTGTTTATAGCATTAATGGCCTATAGCATTTCCCTTGGTGAAGGCGAAGGTGCGATTGCGAGCGTACGGCCTTTTTATACCGATAATATGGCGATAGTGCCGTTATTTACTGGCGCCACTATTTTGTGTTTTTCCTTCCTCGGCTTCGACGGTTTGAGCTCGCTGACTGAAGAAACGAAGGATGCGCAGCGTGTTATTCCTCGTGCTATCGTGTTGACTGCCTTGATTGGTGGGGTGATTTTTGTCGGCGTGTCTTATTTCCTTCAGCTTTATTTCCCCGATATTTCCCGCTTTCAACAGCTTGATGCAGTATTGCCCGAAATCGCACTCTACGTTGGAGGAAACCTATTTCAGTCCATCGTATTAGTGGCGACTACAGTAGCCGTGTTGGCATCCGGCATGGCTGCCCACGCTGGCGTTGCACGGATTTTGTATGTAATGGGGCGAGATAACATGCTGCCACGTAAAGGGTTTGCTTATATCCACCCTAAGTGGCGTACCCCTGCATTTAATGTCTTGTTGGTGGGAGCGCTGGCGCTGTCTGCGGTATCATTTGATTTGGAAATGGCCTTAGCCTTAGTGAATTTTGGCGCCTTAGTGGCGTTCACCTTCGTGAACTTAGCCGTCATAGTGCAGTTTTATGTGAGGGAGCGACGTAATCAATCCTTTAAAGATCACCTGCAATACTTAGTGCTGCCCCTGTGTGGCGCGGGTACTATTGGCGTGCTTTGGGCAAACTTAGAGCCACAGTCATTAGAATTGGGATTAATTTGGGCTGCCGTGGGAGCTTTATATCTAGCCCTGCGTAGCTTACGTTTACGCCGAGCAGTAGAGTTACAAAATTAGTTGCTGCATAGGATCATAGAGTCGCAGCTATTGCTAACAACTGACAAGGGTTTGATTGAGGCATCATAGCCTTCTAATAAAACGTCCAACTGAAAAGACCCGCATTCGCGGGTCTTTTCAGTTTGCTTAATCGAGTTTTAAAGCGATGGCACTGTGAAACCTAAGTTGTCAGTGACCACATTTTTAGGGGTTGTGACTTTCAGCGATACACTGGCATTGGCCGATGCCGTAAATTTCAGCGGCGAACCTAGACTGCCTTTCGCATACACAGTATTGGGCACTTCGAAGGTTTTAGGCGCTCCAGCACAATCGACGCAAAGTTCGATACTTGTGTTAGCAGGCATGATTTGATTCGCACTGTCGTGGACATAAACGACAAACTCAGAGCTAGCACCAACGGCGACAGGTTTGATGTTATTCACACTCGGCAATAACACACCGTCTTGCATCACACTGATATAAGCCTGTGAGCCTGACATGCTCATTACTAAAGCTTTGCGGATATAGGTTTTGTTGGCTTGGTCTTTGCCACAGAGTGTGCTTTCGCATTGTGGACCGTTAAATTTACCATCGGCAAAACTATATTCTTTTGCTTGAGTATTCCAAAATGGTTCGGCTGAATTCCTAATGCCATCTTCATTGTCATCCCTAAACGCATCACCTAGATCACTAAAACCACTAGGAAGATAGGCTTCGATGTCCATACCATTGCCTGTGCATTTTTTTGCAACGCCTGAATTCGTTAAACAAGCCAAGTCAGTCACAGGCGTGCCATTGATGTCTTTACTGATATCGGCATCATCAAAGATGTTATTGCCATTGGTATCGAAGAAGGTTTCGTGACCTAAGGCATAAGCGAGAATCGTGATGCGGTGATCGGGTACGCGTGCCGTTTGTGAAGTCCAAACAACGCTACAAGTCCCTTTTTTAGTTAAACATGGAGAGGTTATGCCGCCACCTTCTGTCGTGAAGTTGACAGCAGTATCATCGGGTGCTGGATTGCCAAAACTATCGGAGGCTCGAATGGTGATCGTTGCGGTTTCACCATTAAAGTCACCCGCTTCTGGATTGAATACTGTCGTTGATAGGCTAAACCCAAGCTGTTGCGGCAAGCCGGTATTGACTGTCAGTTGCTCTGACTGGCTAGTGATGACTTCTTTAGTATCAGTATCAACGGCGGTAGCGACCACACGCACAGGTGTGGGGACAGTGCCGGATAATACGCGCACACTGGCGATACCTTGGGAGTTAGTCAGGCTTTGCGCATTCGCAGTGCCATTAGCAAAACTTAAACCACCAACCACAGTGTCTAAGGTAAAGCTGACTTCTTGCTGCGCTGCGGGTTGGCCATTGGCGCTGGTGACTTTGAAGCTGACTAAAGAGGATTCGCTTGCACCAGTGCCGCCCGCACCTTTAATGCGAATTAGTGCTGGCTCTGCTGACTCAAAACTTAAGCTGGCAAGCGTTTGGCGTTGCAGTGTGAACGGGAAATTTGCCGTTAGCGTCTGATTGCCTGCTACTGTCGTGGCGATGATTTGGTCGCTACGTTCACTGTTGCCACTGCAACTTGTGTCTTGGAAGGTTGAGCTCGCATTACCCGATAAGGTCGTAACTGGGGTATCGAGTGTCGCACTATTACTGCTGGTGCAATCTGAGCTAAAGCTGATGGAAGAGGGGGGTTGCACTCGGGTAATAGTACCGTCATTGGCCTCTAAGACTAAACTTGCGGTCACCCCAAAGCTGCCGCCTGCGCTGATCTTATATGCGCCATTGGCATCGGCGGTTAAGGTGCTCGCCAGTTTACCTTCAGTAAAGACAGCGCCATTGAATGAGCCGAGTTTCAGCGTACCTTCTTGATTGACGGCATCTTTACTCAAAACTTCATACAGACTGCTGGTTTGCAACGATTGACCTTGATAGTCCACTGTTACTGTGAGGGAGTTTGCCCCTAATTCAGTTGCACTTGGCGTATAAGGCACCTGGGCAATACCTTGATTGTCGGTTAATGCACTTGCAGGATTCAGCGCTGCAGAGCCGGCGCTGAACGTCACTTTCGCGCCTTCGATGCCGTTGCTTTCGCTATCGAGCAATATGGCTTGCAGTTGTACCGACTCATCGACTTTGAAGCGAGTCACTAAGGCTGAGCTATTTAAAATACTGGCGCTGAGTTTAGGAGCTGCAGGAGAGGTACCATCGCTAGCACTTAAAAACTCAAACTTGCGCGTAGCTGTTAGCGCCGTTGTGGAATCTTTTGGAGTTGTCGTTGCAGTAATTGTCCCTGCATTGACAAGTAAATCAGGATTACTAACGATAATAATGGCTTCACCGTTATTGTCTGTTAGTTTGCTATTAGGTGTTAATACACCAAGGTCTGTCGTAAAGTCGACTTTCTGATAGCTCACTGTAGCGGAGCCTTTCTTTAACTTCGCGACTGCGCAAAAACCTGTGTCTTTAGGGAAACTATGGAGTGAAGTCAAACTGCCGCATTCAGAACCCGATAAGGTTTTAAAGTCGATAGACAGTTTATAGATACCGTCAGTGGCATCTGTGCCACCGTTATCTTCGTCCGCAGGGCCGTTACAGGCCCCGAGTCCAAATAGTCCAATAAAAAGCAAAGCTAGGCTACATAACGTTTTGCTAAGTCGCATAAGCAACATCCTTGTGGGGCTGAAGTTAATTAGTCTTGGATTTCGCTGCGTAGATATTTAAACAGCTCTTTAGATGATTTTGATTCTGGACCTTTGGCCAGTTCTTTGGTGGCTTGACGCACCAAAGTACGCAGTTTTTGTCTGTCTAATTGCGGATAATGCTCAACTAAGGTTTGAATTTCATCATCACCTTGGGTGAGTAAGCGTTCACGCATTTTTTCGAACATCTGCAACTTCGCAGTTTCGTTGTTGTTTTTATTCAACACGATAGCGAGTGAAGCCTTGATAGGCTCAATATCAAAATTACGCATCAATTTGCCGATATACTGCATGTGGCGACGATACGCCTCAGTATTAACCTTGATTTTGCGTGTTTGCAGGATAGCGTCGTACAAAAACTCATCCAGCTCGATTTTATCTAGCTGAGTCTTGCTCAGTGAAACAAGCTCCATACCGACTTTTTGCACGGCTTCACTATCACGCTTGTCAGTTGTTTTACTGCTGACATAATCTTCATCTATGTCGTAGGGCTGTTTAAAATGTTCTGAATCACCAACAATCTTCATATCGATAAAACCTCAAGTAAATAACTGGCTAATAATAACATCTCCAGCCAAAAATCGCCTAGGTGAATGTGCTTAGGATACGCTCTCAAGCCTAAGTCAGCCGCGAATAATTAATGTGAATGGGATTTGTGTTTGTTATGCTACGGCAATTGCCGACAACGAAAGAGTAGCTTTGTGTCTTTGAACAGAATCGATAGTGAATTGGGCGCGCTGAAAGATGCGGTGGCCGTGGCGCTGGAATATGCCAACAAATTAGGAACGAACGCTGCCGAAGTGGCGATCAGTAAACAACAAGGTTTGTCGGTTTCTACCCGTTTAAAAGAAGTTGAAACCGTTGAATTTAATAAAGATGGTGCCTTAGGGATTACGGTTTACCGCGATGGTTGCAAGGGCAGTTCATCGACGTCGGATTTAAGTCCAGAGGCCATCGCCTTAGCGGTGAAAGCGGCCGACGATATCGCCCGTTATACTTCTCCGGATCCATTCAGTGGTCTTGCCGATAAAGCCTTGATGGCAACTCAGATCCGCGATCTTCAGCTGTATTATCCAGAAGATATTTCCCCCGATGAGTTAGCCCAACTGGCGATCCGCGCCGAAACTGCGGCACTCGATGCCGATCCGCGCATTAATAATTCCGACGGCGCCAGTGCCAATGCCCACACTGCGGTTAAAGTGTATGGCAACAGCCACGGTTTCTTAAACGGGTATTGCAGCTCGCGTTATAGCTTAAGTTGCAGCGTGATCGGTGAAGATAGCGAAGGCAATATGCAACGGGATTACGATTACACTATCGCCCGTAAATTCAGCGAGATGCTTGCACCTGAAACGGTCGGTTTAAAGACTGCCGAGAAGACAGTAAGCCGCCTCGGTGCACGCAAGATTGCTACCACGCGTTTACCTATTTTATTAGCGCCAGATATCGCCACAGGGTTAATCGGCCACTTTATCGGTGCGATCAGCGGTGGCAGTTTATACCGTAAATCCAGTTTCTTATTGGATTCGATCAACACCCAAATCTTCCCCGATTGGTTCAATATCGAAGAGCAGCCGCATTTACTGGGCGCACTGGCGAGCGCGAACTACGACAGTGAAGGCGTGTCGACCCAAGATAGACGTATTATCGACCGCGGTATGTTAGAAACCTATTTGCTGACCAGCTACTCAGCGCGCAAGTTAGGCTTAACCAACACGGGTCATGCGGGCGGTATCTATAACTGGACCCTTGGCCACACAGGCCAAACCTTCGACGAATTGGTAAAAGACATGGGCACAGGTTTGATTGTGACCGAAGTCATGGGCCAAGGCGTGAACATGGTAACGGGCGATTATTCCCGTGGTGCGGCGGGTTTCTACGTTGAAAATGGTGAGGTCCAATATCCAGTGGAAGAAATCACTATCGCGGGTAACTTGAAAGAGATGTTCCGTGGCGTGCAAGCCGTGAGTAAGGATTTTGATCTGCGCTCATCGATTCGTACCGGCGGTATCTTGTTATCTGAAATGAAGATTGCGGGTAACTAATCCATAGTCTCACTCGTTCAGCCGTGCTGCATAGCGCTTAAGTCGTCTCAGTGCTTTATTGCCTGTACTCTAGTGTCAGTAGCATGAATGTGGTTTGACCATAAAAAAGGGCAAGCGATTAATCACTTAATCTGCTTGCCCTTTTTGTTTAACGCGCCGATTAGGGCTATTCGCCCTAATCAGCGGTATTGTTACAAATCCATGTCGTTAAAAATCAGTCGTTAAAACGCATAGCTTGCGCTGAGTTCGAACGAGCGGCCTGCACCGGCAATCTGCTTAAAGCCATTGGTATTATCGGCCTTAAATTCCGCCACACTCACACCGCCTAGCGGTAGCTCATAGTAGCTGTCGAATAGGTTATTCACCGCGAAGGTGACAGTCAGATCCTGCCATTTCATGCTGCTGTTTAAGTTAAGCAAGGAGTAGCTATCGGTTTCATTTTCAAGGCGGCGGTCATCCACGCGATCTTTGGTCGCAACCCATTGCCATGAAAGACTGTTTTCCCAGTTACCGAGTTGATGTTGCAGTGCCAGCTCGGTTTGCAGCGGCTTGATTTGATATAAAGGCTCATTGCCTTCATCTCGCTCACCACGGGTCACATTCACTTTGCCTAACACTTGCCATTTACCTGTGCTGGTTTCGGCAAACTGATAGAGCGCATTAAAACGTGCACCATAGAGATTGGCATCTAAGTTAGTGAATTGAAGAATATTGCGTTTGCCATCAGCTGAGCTAGTGCGATTGAAACTGCCAATCACTTCGGCATCGATATAGTCAGTCACCGCTGTGTACCAAGCTGTGGTCGAGACTTGCCAGCTATCACCGTTATATTTGTAGGCTGCGCTCAGGGTGTGGGCAGTTTCTGGCTTTAGATCTGGATTACCCACATAACCATTACCATCGCCATACCAACCTATCATAGTGGTTGCCATAGTGCCGCGACCCCAGCTGTAACGCTCGTACAGATTGGGGGCTCGATTCTTGCGGGCAAGGCCAAACTCAAGTTGTTGATTGGCCGATAACTGATAGCGAGCCAGTAAGGTGGCGTCAATCAGATCATCATTACGCTCTCTGTCCATCTCGTTAAAGGCCTGCGCCGCAGCGGCATCCATATTCGGCATGCCCATCATTGGCATGTCACTATAAGCTTGGACTTCACCTGTATTAGTGGTGACATACTCAAAGCGAACACCCGCCGATAACCACCAGCTAGGGCTCAAATCTTGCTGCCATTCGCCATAAACGGCGGCGCGGCGACGTTCGCCATCATTGATGTTGATGTAGTCATTGGGCGCCATCATAGTGCCAGGCACCGCAGGCCAAACATCGTCGAGCTGGTAGCTATAATATTCTTGGCCGACCAGCAAGGTGCTGTCATCGCCCATTGGCAAGCGCCAGTGCAGTTGATAGCTGTAGTCATCACCTTCAGTGTTCATCGGCATCTTGCCGGTTTTTTCTGGGGTGAAAAAGCCCATCTTGTGCTTCACGCCGTGCCAATTGAATTGGGCACTGAACTCACCGTCATCGTCGAGTTTGAGTTGATAACGGGCGAGGGCACCGTAACTCTTGTTATCCGTCATATCCATGTATTGGTTAGCAAAACCTTGAAATGGAATATTTTGATGGGTCAGTTTGATGGCAACTTGTTGAGTCTCATCGCGCCATGCGGCGGTCAGTGCATGGTTTTGGGCGCGGTACAGGGTATCGATGACTTTATCGCCATTGCCATCTTTATAGCTGTTGGCATCTTCATAGGCGCCTTGATAGCTTAGGCTGATATTTTTGCTGGCAACTGTGGCATTGGTGCCCAGTAGCAAAGTGTCGCTCACGCTGCGGTATCCCGTTGAGATATCGCCGCTATTCCACTTGATGCTATCGCTTTCGCCAAATTTAGGATTAAGGCTGCTGACTTTGATCACCCCCGCGATATTGTCGCCACCCGCGCTGACTGGCGATACACCCGCAATCACTTCGGCTGTGGTGATTTGATTAGCGGAAATATAGGACAGTGGTGGATTCATTTGATTGGCGCAGGAAGCGGTAATGTCCGCACCATCAACTAACACTTTGATGCGATCGCCCATCATGCCATTGAGAATAGGCAGAGCTGATACGCCACCCGCTTCGGAGAAATCTACTCCTTGTCCTTTCAGCAGGTTTTCAGCCGAACCTAACGTGTTGCGGTTTTCGGTCTGTTGGCCGTGGACTTCTAAGCGTTCAATATTGGCTAACTCGCTGTCATCGGCCATTGCCTGTGGCGCTAGCGATAAGCCCATGGCGATTGCGAGGGATGAGGAAATTACTGAAGTTTTAAACGGGTGAGATAAATACGCAGAATTTGCAGCCATCTTATTGTCTTCCATTCACTTGGATTAATTGCGCTGCATTATAAAGAGCATCTAAGAGTGACAGGTGCGGCATATTGTCGCAGAGGGCAACAAAGCGGGTTAAAAACAGAATTGAGCTTGAGCAGAAGGTAAATTCCTCGCACTTGAATCACTTAGGCCATGATTTTCTTTGACTCTTTAAACATTGTGCTCATCAATCATCGATAAGCGTATCAATGGAACCTGCTTTATCGGCCGTTAGAGGTGGGGTGAGTTTTTAAGACTTGAGCTAACCAAAATACTTGCTATACAGCCGCTGAGTTTCGCCTTGGGAATCCATGGCGGCGAGTGCTTTGGCAAACTGGAAAGCTTTAGAATCAGGCGCCAACACTGTGGGATTATTGTCTGGGCTGATGGGGTTGTCGGCGCGATAATTCGGGTTGTGCCTACCGCGGTAGTGACGGCTTTTTTTCGAGAAGCCGAGGTACATTTCCTGCGCAGATTGGCAGCAGTCATAGTGGAGTTTGAACTGAGTGGGGTCGCGATCGTTAAGGTAATAATGCAGTGTGGTTTGATCGTAGATGAAAAAATCCCCTTGGTTTGAAAGCAAATAATCCAAGGCTTTAGATACATTGAGTTCAGGCGGTTTACGTACTTGTATTTTGTCGGGCAGGCCACCAAAGTCGTAACTGCCAGGGGCGATTAAGAGGGTCATCTTGTTGTTGACCAACTGCTCAATCGAGCGAATATCGGCGGCGCCTGCACGGCTAATGCCTATGGCGCGTTGTGAAAGTCCATTAGGGATAAAATGCGCGTATTTAGCCCGATCTTCGGTGAAGTTAAGCCCAGGATAAAAGTCGATATTGCCGAGCTTGAGATCCCGCAGTATGCGTAATTTAGGTGCGCGCACTATATTGAGTTTGCAGCCAATCTTGTCCGCCGCTGCTTGGTAAAGATCGTGATAAAATCCCGTGTTATTGGGCTCATCTCCGATAAAAGGTAAGCGTTCGCTGGTGCGATACCCCATGGTAATCACACAGGCGTCTGAACTGGAAAAGGCATTGGCGAGCGGGGCTTGAAGCGTCATCAGCAAGAGCAGTGCGCCGAGCCAAGGTTGAGCGACTAAGGTGGATTTCAAATTGATCTCCTTATCTGTCGATTACAAAGTGTAACCTGAGTGCCAATAAAGGTTATGGCAAAATCCGTAAACTAAATCTTAAAATTCATTAACTAAATCTTATTGATTATTAAGCTTAATATATTATTTTTGTTTGAATAATCTATCATACTTTCCTACTAGTCAACGCCATTTTTTATGTTGGAGTGCACAAACTCTGTACATCTGATTTGATTGCGTTATAGTTTGCGCTGTTAGGCCATGGGCTTAACTTTCATTAAGCAGTGAGGCATAAAATGACTAAACAAAAACCGCAAAATATGACCTTAGAACACGAAAGTGGCCGAGGCACCATTACCGACAACGCACTTAAAGCGTTAGTGACGAGTCCCTTGTTTAGGACCCGCACCGAGAAAGCCAAAAAGGGCAAAGGGTCATATGACCGTAAGGCACAAAACCGAAAGGGGCATCAGCATAAGGGCGATGCCCCTTTTGACTTTCTAGGTCTGCGCTTTTGCTAATCTGTTGTTTCCCCTGTTTTAGCCCACAGGCTTTAATCCCTCGTTAGTCCTGCCCGTTCCTGCTACTTCCCCAGCCTCAACATCCGTCTTTACGCTTAAATCAGCCTTATTGTCGATAGTCGCTTTCCTTCTGAGAGCTTAGCTTGGAATGAATTGGTACTTTTACCCTGAGCGAGTATGGTGAATGCTTAGAGGGTTCTAGCGAAGGAGATGCGCATGGCACAGCAATATCGAATCGAACACGACACTATGGGTGAGGTAAACGTCCCCGCAGACTGTTATTGGGGGGCGCAGACCGAGCGTTCACGGCAGCACTTTCGTATCGGTGTCGAAGCGTCAATGCCGATTGAAGTGATCCACGCATTTGGCTATCTCAAAAAGGCCGCCGCCATCACCAATCAACAACTCGGCACTTTGACTCAAGCTAAAGCCCAACTGATTGCCCAAGTGTGCGATGAGCTGATTGCGGGCGAACTCGATACGCAATTTCCCTTGGTGATTTGGCAAACGGGCTCGGGCACACAAACTAATATGAACGTCAATGAAGTCATTGCCTATCGCGGCCATGTGCTCTCGGGTGGGCAACTCACCGATGCAGTTAAATGTTTGCACCCCAATGACGATGTAAATCGCTCGCAATCTTCCAACGATACTTTTCCCACCGCCATGCACATTGCTGCCTATCGTCAAGCCGTTGAGCTGGTTTTGCCCTGCATGAAGTCACTACAGCAGAGCTTGCAGCACAAGGCCGAGGAATTTGCGCACCTAGTTAAAATCGGCCGCACGCATTTTATGGATGCGACACCGTTAACCTTAGGCCAAGAGTTTTCGGGTTACGCCGCGCAGTTAAGTTATGCCATCGAAGGCATTGAGCACAGTCTCAAGCGGGTGGCCGAGTTAGCCTTAGGTGCGACCGCCGTGGGCACTGGGCTAAATACCCATAAGGATTACGCCGTTAAGGTGGCGGACAATATCGCAAAACTCACGGGTTTGCCCTTAGTGACGGCGCCGAATAAGTTTGCTGCCCTTGCTGCCCACGATGAATTAGTCGCCCTGTCGGCGGCCTATAAAGTTGCGGCGGTCAGTTTAATGAAGATCGCAAATGATATTAGGATGTTAGGTTCTGGACCGCGCTGCGGCATCGCTGAATTATTACTGCCTGAAAATGAACCAGGCTCGTCAATCATGCCGGGCAAAGTCAACCCGACTCAGGTCGAGGCCATGACTATGGTGTGTGCGCAAATCATGGGTAATGATGTCGCCGTTAGCATTGGCGGCAGCAATGGTCAGTTTGAGCTCAATGTGTTTAAGCCGATGATCATCGCCAATGTGCTGCAATCGGGGCGCTTATTGGGGGATGCTTGTCAGTCGTTTAATGACCATTGCGTGGTCGGCATAGTGGCAAATGAACCTCAGATTGCTAAGCATGTGGAAAACTCACTCATGCTAGTGACGGCGCTGAATCAACATATCGGTTATGAAAAGGCCGCTAAGATAGCCAAAAAAGCCCATAGCGAGCATAAGACACTGCGCCAAGCGGCATTTGAACTTGAGTTGGTGACAGCAGAAGAGTTCGAGCTTTGGGTCGATGCCAATAAGATGTTAGGGCCAGATGCTTAATTCATAACGTCTCAGACTAGCCGTTGATAAATGAGCGAAAGAAATAGTGAGGTGAAACAGTGGAGTAAGGAAGCTGAAGCATTCGCAGTGTTAATGCTGACGAAATGTTAAAAACAAAAAGCGAACCAGAGGTTCGCTTTTTGAGTCATAACCTGTCCTGTATCAGAACGGCTTAGTCTTGGGTGTCAGCGTCGACTACTTCGGCCCACAGATCGTGTTCGTCTGAATGGGTGATGCGAGCACGAACCAACATGCCAGGTTCCAGCTCAGTTTCACCATTGATAAACACCATGCCGTCGATTTCAGGTGCATCGGCGAAGCTGCGGCCAATGGCGCCTTCTTCGTCTACATCATCAATCAGAATATCTAAAGTACGGCCAACGAAACGGGCTAAACGCTCGGCGCTGATCTCGGCTTGGACTTCCATAAATCTGTGGTATCTGTCTTCTTTCACTTCTTCGCTGATAAGCTCGGCGATGGTGTTGGCGACAGCGCCATCCACTTCTGAATACTTAAAGCAACCGACGCGATCGAGGCGGGCTTCTTTTAAGAAATCGAGCAGGATTTCGAAGTCTTCTTCGGTTTCACCTGGGAAGCCGACGATAAAGGTCGAGCGGATCACTAGATCGGGGCAGATTTCACGCCAGCGTTGAATCGCTTCTAACTGACGGTCAACACGGCCTGGACGCTTCATCATCTTGAGGATGCGTGGGCTTGCATGCTGCATTGGAATATCCAAATACGGCAGGATTAAACCTTCGGCCATCAGCGGGATCAAATCATCAACCCATGGGTAGGGATAGATATAATGCAGACGCACCCAAGCGCCCATTTTACCCAGTTGTCGAGCTAGGCTAGTAATGTCTTGCTTGACTGGCATACCGTTCCAAAAATCGGTACGACCGCCTTTGTCTTTGCCGTAGGCCGAGGTGTCTTGGCTCACAACTAAAATTTCTTGCACGCCTGATTCCACTAAACGCTTAGCTTCATCTAAGATGCTGCCCGCATTGCGGCTGTCGAGGTCACCACGTAGTGAAGGAATGATGCAGAAAGTACAGCGGTTGTCACAACCTTCTGAAATCTTTAAATAAGCGTAATGCTTAGGCGTTAACTTAACCCCTGTTTGTGGGATTAATGACGTGAAAGGGTTGTGTTCTGGCTTAGGCACATATTTGTGAACATGCTTCAACACAGCTTCGTAGCTGTGTGGGCCCGTGATTTCTAGCACATCAGGGTGCACTTCACGGATTTGGTTTTCTTTGGCGCCAAGACAGCCAGTGACGATCACTTTGCCGTTTTCTTCTAAGGCTTCACGCACAGCATCCAGAGATTCTTCAACCGCAGCATCGATAAAGCCGCAGGTGTTGACGATAACTAAGTCGGCATTGTCGTAGCTGTTAGTCACTTCGTAGCCGTCGATGCGTAACTGAGTCAGAATACGCTCTGAATCCACGAGGTTTTTTGGGCAGCCCAAAGACACGAAACCGATGCGATTCCCAGTGGTAACAGCATTAGTGCTGGTGGCTTCTAATGTTTTGACTGGGATATCAAGCGTGGTCGTTTGCTTGGGTTTAAAAGTTTCAACTGTCATGGTTTCTCGCTGAGGTATAAGCCGCCTTAAAAAAGATGGCGGATTATACCTGAAGTGATTAAAAGGTACAGTAGCTTTGGCTGAAAAGTGTACAACTGGGGCGCTGAATATGCCAGTTAACCCTAAGGCCTATTTTAGGTGTGGATATAGAAATATCCGCTAGAGATCCGCAGTCGAACCCATAGGGATAAAACGAGCTAAATATTTTTCAGAAAAAATAACCCTTTTTAAAATCCGCCGCGTTTATAGGGAGCAAGAGACAGTTTGTTGATGCTGTTACATATTGGTACAAGTATTGGCACTTTTTACTGATAGCCTAAGCGCTAAATAAGCGACACAGTCGTGTTAACCGTCTCGTTTGAATATGCGTTCTATTTGAAGTGGTTTAGCTATAAGCACATTATTTTGGAGTCAGTTATGAAAAATTCTCTTTTAGCGGTATTGGTGGCGGGTGGTCTTTTTTCGAGTGCGTTTATGGCGCCAGCGGTACTCGCTGCAGAGGTCGATTTCCCCCACATTGAAACCATGGGTGTGAGTCAAATCCAAGTCGAACCCGATATGGCGGATGTGAATGTGGAAGTGGCCGTGACCGAAAAAACCGCTAAAGCCGCCAAGGATAATTCCGATGCCGCCGTGGCTAAGTTTATCGCCCGTCTCACTGCAGCGGGTGTGGCTAAAGATCAGATCCAGAGCGCGAATTTAAATCTTCAGCCGCAATACACCTATGTGCAGGATAAGGCACCAGAGCTGACGGGTTACACCGCCAGTCGTCAAATTACCGTGACGGTAACAGACTTAAGCCGCTTGAATGCAATCTTAGATTCAGCCTTAGAAGAGGGCATGAATCGGGTGAACAACATCGCCCTTAAATCAAGCAAAGAAGCGGAATACGTCGCCAAGGCACGCCAAGCCGCGATTGTGGATGCTAAACAAAAAGCCGAGTCTTTGGCTAAAGGCTTTGGTGAAAATCTCGGCAAGATCTGGCAGATCCGTTATTACGATCAACGCCCTGTGCAACCAGTGATGTTACGCATGAACGCGAAAGCCGATGCTATGGGCGCCGCCGAGAGTTATCAATATGGTCAAGTGAGCATAGAAGATAGAGTTGAAGTGATTTATAAGTTGAAGTAGTCAGTGTTGAAGTAATAAGTGCTGAAGAATAGAAAAGGGCAGACTTAAATCGAGTCTGCCCTTTTTGTTCGCCAGTTCTTATTGGCTGCCGCTAGGGTTACATCTTCCAGCTTACAGTTGCACTATAGTTGGCTGGTGCACCGTAGAAACCTTGGGCCCAATAGAGGCTGTTGAGGTATTTCTCATCGGTGATGTTGTTGGCGTTAACGGTCAGGCTAACATTGTCGGTAAATGCGTAGCGCGCCATCAAATCGACGATAGCATAGGCATCTTGTTTCGTGATAATAGGGTCACCCGCATTGGCAAAACCATCAGCAACTACGTCATCCTGTGTGCGAGAGATATCATCCTGCCAGCGCATGTTAACACCAAAGCTTAAGCCTTCGAGTTGCTCAAATTCATAGACGGCACTTAACTTAAATAACTTACTTGGCGTGTATTCTTTTACCAGTTTGGCAACATCATCGCGGCCATTAATGTTGAAGTCGGTATAACCTAAGCTCACTTGTAAGCCCGGATAAACTTCCCCCGCGATATCCAATTCGTAACCTTTGCTATTGATCCCATCACCAGCAATAAAAATCGTGTTATCAGGATTGCTGTTGAGTGGAACAGCCAAGTTCACTTGTTCTACATCGAAGTAGGCGAGGCTGGCGATTAACTTACCATCAAATAATTCGCTCTTTAAACCGACCTCACGGCTTTCGCCTGTCACTGGGTCAATTAATTGATTGTTAATGTCTCTTTTAATTTGTGCGAGGAAGGTTTCAGTATAGCTAGCGTAGGCGACCAGTTCGGGCATAAAACGATAGACAAGCCCTAGGTAAGGGATGAAATCTTGTGCATCGGTATCCCGTGATTCACCGTAGGACTCACCTTCTGCTTCCCATTGGTTAAAGCGGCCACCAGCAATTAAGTGCATGTCTTCAAACAAATTAAATCGTCCAGTGAAATAAGCGGCTTTTTGGGTTGAGTTAACATCGCTCCCCAATGGACTGTCGGCAAAGGTGGGATAGGGCGTATTGCCCTCCCACGTATTGAGGTCTGGCATGGCAGGGAAACCATTGCCTGTGGTGTAGTCGTAGAGTGAGTGTTCTTGTTTGTCTGAAGTCGAGTAGTTAAGGCCAAAAACTAACTGGTGATCACGGCCAAACAGATTGATATCGCCCTTAACGTACACATCGGCCAAATCGCTGCTTTCTGTTGCATCATATTCACTGCCGTAACCGGTTAGACCTCGCTCTGTGGTTTTATCTGGTGTGCCATAAACATAAAAAAGCTGGGTGTCTTCATCGGTTGATTTATGCGAGTAAGTCGCACGCAGGTGCCAGTCATCGTTAAAGTAATGACTTAGCTCAACCACAGTGTTGTGCTTCTCAACTAGCCATGATGACCAATTGGCCGAGGTGCTAGTAGAGCGATCATAATTGGTCGCGCTACCGTCGGTATAATACAGCGGCAGTGCACCCCATAGGCCACCATCTGTGTCATTTTTAATGTAAGCATGGCTGAGTGAAAGAGTGGTGTTATCGGATAATTGTGCCTCAAGCATGGCATACAGGACATTCTTGTCTTGTTGATAGCGATCAAGATAGGAGTCTTGAACTTGCTTCACCGCCACCGCTCTGGCCGCGACTTTTTCGCCCAGATTCACAGTGCCATCGAGTTCAAGGCGAGCATTGTCAAAACTGCCGTAGCTGGCATTAATATTAAGTTGATTGTCTGCCGTTGGGCGCTTACGAATAAAGTTTACCGTAGCAGAGGGATTGCCTACTCCTGTCATTAAACCATTGGCGCCGCGGATCACTTCGACGCGGTCATAAATGGCGGTATCTTCGTCAGAATGGTTACTGCCGGAACTTAATGGTAGGTCGATACCATCAATCTGGAAATTAGTGATATCAAAGCCGCGGGCCGTGTAATAAGTACGGTCAGTCTCGATACGTTCAACATTGACACCCGTCGCTGTATCTAAAACTGTGTTGATATTAGTGAGTTGGAAGTCGCTCATTTGCGCGCTGGTAATCACAGAGACAGATTGCGGAATATCACTGATTGGCAATTCTAATTTTGAAGCACCACTGGCGGTACTGGCGTTGTAACCTGCAATATAACTGCCTTTGACTTCTATTTTTTCAATTTTTTTATCGGCATTTTCATTGGGAGCGGCATCATCGGCATAGCTTGGCATAGCTGTAGATAGCGCAATGATTATTGCTGAATAGAGTGTGGACAAGCGCAGTGTGTTCATCATTAAGCCTGATATTTTGGGGGGGGGATGGAAAAGTGAGCACAATATAACGTAAGCGTACGGTTAAGTTAATGATATTCGTTATCATTTACATTTGTTAAATTTTGCAGGTTAAACTCGCGAATACTACTTAAGCCTGATTTACCTTGTGGTCTGCGTGGGTGAGGTAAGTGCTCATGATGAAATACCAACACCTTGTGGTGAAAGATTTTATTAACATGATGAACAGTAAAAACTGGCAAATTTAACCATTTATCCTCACACTAGTAAGGTGATGTTTAGGAGGCCGTTTATGGATTTTCCCGCTCAAATAAAGCAACAAACTTGCATGGATTGCTTAAGTGGTAAGTCATTAGGATTTGAAATTCGAATGGCATTTCAACCTATCATTCATTGGCCTAGTCGTGAGAACCACGGGTATGAGGCACTTGTCCGTGGGCCCAATGGAGAGGGCGCTGGATGGGTGTTTGAGCGGATTAACGAAAGCAACAAATACTATTTCGATCAGGCCTGCCGAGTTAAAGCGATAGAAACCGCCTCCAAACTGGGACTCGATAAGATGCTCAGTATCAACTTTTTACCTAACGCCGTATATAACCCTGAGACCTGTATCCGCGCGACGATTGAAGCCGCCGACATGTATGGGTTTGATATTCACAAAATCATGTTCGAAGTGACAGAGGGTGAGCAAATTGTCGATCGGGCGAAATTAGTCCGCATCTTCGAGAGTTATGCTAAGCGTGGTTTTATCACGGCAATCGATGATTTTGGCAGTGGTTTTGCTGATTTAAGTTGGTTAGATGCCCTGCGTCCCCAAGTGCTAAAACTCGATATGACTTTGATCCGTGATATCGATGTCGATAAAGAAAAACAGCAGGCAGTGGATGAAATACTGCGTATTTGTCTAGAACTTAATACAAGAGTCTTGGCCGAAGGCGTTGAGAGCGAAGCCGAACTGAATTATCTCGCTGGAATCGGGATTGAGTATTTTCAGGGTTATTACTTTGCTAAACCTAAGCTCGAATATTTAACTACCTATGAAGAGCTGAACTTTCAAGCGCCATAGTCGTGCTCGTTCAACATCTTAACCTATCTGGATCTTCTGCTTTGTGCGTTCACCATAGAATCTAAAATGGCGATATCGACACATCTGACTAAGCTTACTCTGACTCAAACAAAGGAGGTGTTATGAAACAATTTACAGCTTTAACCCTATTGGTATCTTGTTCCCTGTTGCTTGCTAGCCCAGTATTTGCCCACGGTGAAATCGGTGAACCCTCGGATGGCGCCAAGGGAATGGCAGGTGCCATGGGCACCATAGAATTTAAACCCTCAGATTGGCAAGAGAATAAACAGAGCTGGTGGAAGGACAGTGATGGTGTTGCACCCGGTGTTGCCGGTTGCCATGTCGGTACCGATGCACAAGGTGTGCCTAATGGCAGAATGTTTGGTGAGGCGTGTTTGCCCGATGGCTTGTTAGTCGAATCCAATCCCGGCAAAGATGTGATACACGGTCACAGTGACGACTTAGGTCATCCTGATACCTTTGACTGTAATGCTTGGTGTGTTGGCGAAGGTAAAACTGCGGGAATGTGTGAAGTGGCCGCTGCGCCGCCTTGTGAGCAATCCGCGAGATGCGCCTGCAAGTAGTTAATCGCGAGTGTGAGCTCGATGTGTGTTGTGAGTTCACTGCGATTTCATTTCTTTGGCTAACATATTCTTCTGCTGGTGATTATCGCGCTTAGCGCCTCTCCTACCCAACATACTTATTTGAATCCTTGAGTGCACAATTGGCCGCTTTAGCTTTAGCCGTACTTAGCTGTGGGGCAATTGTTTGTTTCTGATATCGGCTAATTGATATATCATGCGCCACCTAAAATTGCCCTTGTTACCTATTCGCTACTATGTCTTCCAACGCGCTCTATACCGATTTATCCGGCTATTACGATTTAATGTGTTCTGATATTAACTACCAGCAACAGAGTGCGAGCATTCATCGTCTGCATCAGTTCCTTGGCAATAACGGTAAACAACACCTTGATTTAGCTTGTGGTACGGGTCCGCATGTGCGGCATTTTATCGATCTTGGTTATCAATGCAGTGGCCTCGATATCAATCAGCCCATGCTCGACATGGCCATGCGCCGTTGTCCAGAAGCTCAGTTTAACCTGCAAGATATGACAGCTTTTTATTTAGAAGAGCGCGTCGACTTGATTACCTGTTTTTTATATTCCATCCACTACAGTGCTTGTATCGAACGACTTAAAAGTTGTATCGCCAGTGTGCACAGTGCGCTCAATGACGGCGGATTGTTTTGTTTTAACACGGTCGATAAACACAGAATCGATAACACGGCCTCGGTTAAGCATTTTGCCGAGTTTGATGGTAGTCATTTCGCCTTTGAATCCGGTTGGCATTACAGTGGTCAAGGCGAGAAACAGTCCTTAAAGTTGAGTATTGCCAAAAGCAGTCTGCCGTTTACTGAGGTGTCGGCTTCGCCTTTATCAGTCTCTGATATGAAAGGTTTAGGCTCGCTGGAAGCGGGGTTACACGCCGCAGGTTTACAGGAAGTTGGCTTACAAGAAGTTCACAGCATTGAGCAATGGCAAGATCAACATGCCATGGTCGCGACCAGCTTCACAGAACTGCAGGAACTGTTAGCCCCCTATTTTGAAGTACATGTTTTCGAACATGATTATGAAAGAATCGTCCCGTGGGATCTCGCATCCGGCAACGCGCTGTTTGTCTGCGTGAAGATTTGACCTTGGGTTGAAGGTTGGGCAATTGGGCAATCGTCTTCGAACTTCGTTTGAACTTTCATTCTTTTAACAAGAAAGTCAAAGTCGTTGGGCTCCACCCGTGATAATTCATTAAGCGCTGACCAAAAGGGGAGAAGTACCTGTTCTCTTTTTGGCTTATTTGTAAAATATGGCCGGCATTCTCAACGGATTTGAAAGCCCTTTGGCTCATAGCTAAAGGGCTATGGCTTTCGAAGTCCTCGCTTTACATCCATGTAAAATACTCCTGTTCGGCAATCCTCGTCTCTCGCTCACAAGCCAGAAAAACACCGATTTTTATTTATCTTGTGGCAACTCTGAGGGAAGGTGTATTTCTGGGTGATAAGTACTGATGTTTAAATATGTTAGATATATAAGCCCTACTTGTCCGATCATTTTGTCCCCTTAAGCAAACCGCATTTAAACTAGCCAAAAGCGGGATTGGATCACGAAATCAAACCATCGCCAATGAAAGGGACAAAAGTCCGTTTCTTAGCCTTGATTATTGAGTATTTTCATTATCTCAATGTTTAACGGATAAAAAGGATCGCTATATGGACATTATTTCATGGTTTAGTATCAACAATACCTTTGTTAATATTCCCCTGGGCAGTGGCTATGCCATGTCATGGATTGAAATGGTTGGCACTGTATTTGGTTTATTGTGTATTTGGTGTGCAAGCAAAGAGAAAACGATTAACTATTTTTTTGGTTTAATTAATGTGACTTTGTTTGCAATCATCTTTTACCAAATCCAACTATATGGATTATTAATTCTGCAATTATTCTTTTTTGTCGCCAATATCTACGGTTGGTATGCGTGGACTCGTCCCAATACTATTGATGGCGAATCACTACAAGTGCGTTGGCTATCTAAACAAAAACTGCTCATTACTGGCGTAGTGAGTATTGTCGCTATTTGTTTGATGACTATCTTCATTGACCCTTTCTTTGCAGCGTTAGCTAAAATCGCCACTAACACACTCAACGCCTTCGGAAATGATATCGTCCTTAAACCTTTAGATCCTGATGCCTTCCCGTTTTGGGATGCCACAATGACTGTATTGTCAGTGGTCGCGCAAATTCTCATGACCCGCAAGTATGTTGAAAACTGGATTCTGTAGGTTGTGATAAACGTGATTAGTGTTGGTGTGTATGCTGCGCAAGGTGTTTACGCCATGTCTATCGAATACGCAATTCTGCTATTCATCGCATTGAATGGCACGCGAGTATGGATGGCAACTGCAAAGTCTAACCAAGCCAAATCCTCAAAGAAGGCGGTGCTATGAACCTACAACCACACATTGCCGTCAGTGCTGACGATATAGCTTCTAGAGTGATTGTGTGTGGTGATCCTGCTCGTGCAGCGCGTATCGCGGGTTGGTGTGAAAACGGCAAACAAGTTGCCAGTAATCGTGAGTTTCAGTTATTTAATGCACGATTTAACGGTATAGATGTCACGATTTGCAGTACAGGTATAGGCGCTGCTTCAATGCTGATTGCATTAGAGGAGCTTAAACAGTGCGGAGTTACTACCATCATTCGTGTTGGATCTGCAGGAGCGTTGCAACACAATATTGGCCTAGGAGAATTGATTATTGCCGAAGGGGCTGTTCGTGACGAAGGGGGCTCCTTGAGCTACCTTCCTGCATCCTACCCTGCTGTAGCCGATCATGCCTTAGTTGCGGGCTTACTTAGTGCAGCTAAGCAACTTCAAAGTAAATATTACTTAGGCTTAGTGCGTTCCCATGACAGTTTTTATACCGACCAAGAGACGGAAATTTGTGAGTTTTGGCACCAGCGTGGTGTACTTGCTGCTGACATGGAAACCTCTGCACTGTTAACGGTCGGGCGTTTCCGTGGTTTGCAGGTTGCATCCATTCTTAATAACGTTGTTCTATTTGAGCAGGAAGTTAAAGAAGGTATTGGTCAGTTTAAACAAGTTAACGGCAGTATGATTGAGGGGGAAAAGCGTTCAGCAATGATTGCGTTGCAAGCGCTAACAAGCCATAGGAGTTAACTTCAACAATCGTAGTCAATGGCGCGCTACTCTATCGATGGAATCTATTTTATGTGCCTCGAATGAGTGGACGCGTTATTGCTGCGGCATGTAAAGTGATGCCATCACAATGATTGGTCACAACAAATGCAGATCGAGCCAAACCCGAATACTCGCTTTTATCCATTCCTTAAAGCACACAGTGAGCAATTTCGGCAGAAATTAATGCACTGTGCAGTCGCTACTCGTCACCTCATCAAAGGTTCTGCTCTGCTAACCCAAGGGCAAGTTGTAGACCATTTATACCTAGTGCCTCACGGCCGAGTCTCTATGAATATTACTGTCGCTAGTGGTAAGCGTTTTCAGCTTGGTGAGGTGCAGTGTACTGAACAAATCTTTGGTGAAATGGAGTTTTTAAATCAAAATCTTTGTCAGTGGAGTGTAGTCGCTGAACAAGATATTGATGTAACGGCTATTTCCGTGGCAAAACTGACGAGAGATTTACAGGCTCATCCTGAAATGGCGATGTTTTTTGCCAGTGCTTTAGCTGATGATTATCAAGACTCCATGGATATCTATACCCAACGATTATTACGCCCCATAGTGTATAACATTGCCTATGATCTATGGATACGAGATAGCAATACTGTTGTCCTTGGTGGTTTTGCTAAAATCGACCCTGAAGCTGAACGTTTTGGTACTATTAGCCGCGTTTATCGACGAGCAGTGAAAGAGTTAGTTGTTCGTGGCTTAGTCCGGAAACAAGGGGCACATTTGGAAATTTTAGATCGCCAAGGTTTAAAAGCCTTTCTTGATGACAGTAGCCATAATGATTTGTAGTCAGATTATATGTGCCTGTGAGTGTGGTAAAACGAATTTATATTAGTAAATAAGTTAGACATTCATTTTGATAACGTTACTTCGCGATAATTATTCCCATAATAGATAATGCTTAATTTTTCTAAGTTAAGTTAGGCTAAGTTAATTTTAGCCGTATCGTTTAAGTCCTATTTATAAAGGAAAATGTATTTTCCTTTATCCTGTTTCATCATCCATGATATCTCAATGGCATTCTTATTCGAGCACTTCGACTACTTCGCAGAGGAAGATGCATTGCTTGAATTTAGGTGTTGTTAGCTCCTAAAAACAAAATGAGTCTTGGGTGCTCTGTCTTTTCAATTCTCTTTTCATACTTTTGTGATGATGGCTGGCGGCTGATTTCGTGCTTCAATGTACGGTAAAGCGAAAGCTATTATTGATGGAATGATTGGCAGCATGGAGAGTTGATATGAAGCAACTAGCAAAGAACCTGTGGATTTTTGATGGTGAGGCCGTACCATTTTTTACCTTGCCCTATACCACACGGATGACAGTGATCCGTTTGAATAATGGCGCTTTGTGGGTACATAGCCCAATCAAACTCACCTCTGAACTTCAAGCACTGGTCGAAGCGTTAGGCGAAGTTCGTTATCTTATTGCGCCTAACCACTTGCACCACCTATTTTTAAAGGACTGGCAGCAACGTTATCCGCAGGCCCAAAGCTTTGGCACTGCGGAAGTTCAAACAAAGCGGCCAGATCTTCACTTTGATGGGCTGTTCACCGCTCAATTTCATGCCATGTGGGCGGCTGATATTGACCAACTTTTATTTACGGGCTCTCATTTCATGCAGGAATGTGTGTTCCTTCATAAAGCATCGCGTACTTTGATTGTGACGGATCTTATCGAAAACTTTTCACCCGAATCTTTTAATGCCTTGCAGCGGTTATTGGCTCGCGGAGCGGGAATACTCGCTCCAAACGGTAAAATGCCCTTAGATTGGCGCTTAAGTTTTATGTTTGCTAAGACACAAGCGCGCAGTCATATTGATAAAATATTAGCTTGGGAGCCAAAAGCCATCATCATGGCCCATGGTCTTATTATCGAGAATGATGCAACGGCATTTTTGGAAAAATCATTTTCTTGGGTAAATAGGGAAGGGTAATTTTATTATATTTTCCCAATGTCATTTTAGCGTTTAAACCGCTATATATTATCAGCGAATAAAAACGGACACTTTATAGTTGGATTCTGGCGTTAACTATCTGCAATATTATTTAAAATTAACCAGTGCGACATGAATGATGACTAATTTATGAGAGGTAGTAGGTTGATGGGATGTAGCGGGGTTGTGAATATATTTATTATCTATGAAATAGTTACAATGCAATAGGCAATAAATACATTCGCCAGAGTGAGTGCAACTTACAACTATTAATATATAAGTGATTTTAGCTGTTATTTTAGACGGTTTTTCTTCATTTTAAATTATCTTGGTTAAGGTATAGCATTGATAGTAATGTTTTTTATTAACTTTCTTAAATCTATTTAGCTTGAGTTCGGTAAGTCTGGCATTACTTTTGTAATGTACTTAGCGTATTTAAATAATTAACTAGGAGTACATTATGAAAAATACCATTCTTACTTTGGCCGCCATTATTTCTTTAGCCTCTGTTAGTGTTTACTCTCATGCGGAGAATATGAAAAATAATGATGTCGCAGAAGATGGCATTTATGTTGGTGCTAACTATGGTTATTTAAAAGTTGATGGTAAAGATGACTTCGATGACAATAGCGATGTTATTCAAGGACTTGTAGGTTATCGCTTCAACCAATATTTAGCTATCGAAGGCGGATACGTCAACTTCGGTGATTATGGCAATAGCCTTTCTAATGCAGAAACAGATGGTTATACCGCTGCGCTAAAAGTCTCATATCCCATTGTAGATCGCGTTGAGTTGTACGCTAAAGGTGGGCAACTATGGTATTCCACTGATTATGATGTGTTAGGTTATTCTGGAAATAAAGATGATGAAGGTGTGTTCGCCGGTGCCGGTGTTGCATTTAAAGTCACAGATCGATTCTTAATTAATGCCGAGTACACTTGGTATGATGCAGGAATTACCGTTGAGAATGTTAGCAACGGTGCAGATACAGACACAGACTTTAAACAAGCCAGTTTAGGTGTTGAATATCGATTCTAATTATTCGTTTTTGATATTTATAATTTAAGAATTAATTATCTAGGTGTGACACGCTAAGTGTCACACCTTTTTTATATTACTAATAAGCCCCTCCGAGTTTTTATTTTTAAATCAAAGTCAAAATCAAGGTCAACGTCGTG
Source organism: Shewanella sp. SP1S1-7 (assembly GCF_031932105.1). Lineage (NCBI taxonomy): Bacteria > Pseudomonadati > Pseudomonadota > Gammaproteobacteria > Alteromonadales > Shewanellaceae > Shewanella > Shewanella sp. SP1S1-7. The sequence goes on along the minus strand of NZ_JAUOEU010000007.1, from coordinate 113,363 downwards.
GGGTTTCACCCCACACCCGACCAAGAGGGGATCAACAGCAATTCCCTCTTGGATCTCCCTTGCCGCTCCCTAACGGAGTTGAAAGCCCCTTGGGCAATTAGCGCCCTTATGCTATCGCGTCAGACGCTCGTCCCTGATTCGACTGACGCTATCTCGGCATCTGATAGGCAGGATGCCTGAATGTCGTGAAGTGCATGGATGCACGAGAACGACCATGCCTCGCTCACGCAACGAACGCAAATGCCCGGCTGCAACTCCGAGGAGAGGTGAACTTCTGTCGCCGCGGTGTTGGCCGCAACCCCAAGAGAGTTATGCATGTCCGATCTTTGCATCCAAGTTCAGCACGGAGTTTGGTAAGTTATTTCATGTCCCATTCATTTTTGGTAGCTGGGCTCTTTGCCTTTAGCAACCAACGCCAACATTAAGCACTGTCATTCCAGTGACACGCCGCCTATATCTTAAAAAAGCAGTATCCATGAGGGCTCGACGGCGGCATCTGCTGCATATGGATGTGCGAATGCCGCGGTCACATGGATGTGAAAGAGCGGCCATGCCGCCAACCGTCACTTCCATATCAGTGCTTAATTTCGTTAATTTCCGAGTATACCTGTGGCTAAATTTAACAATGGCTGTCTCGGTAAAGCTGCAACTCCGAGGGGCGGTGAACTTCTGACGCCGCAGTGTTGGCCGTAATCCCAAGAGAGTTATGCATGTCCCATTTTTAAATCAATTTACAGTATGAATAAAAGTAAATAACGTCCATCAAAGCACAACAGCGGTAATGGTATTAATGAGTTAAACGGTTTGTCTTACTCAAAACCTGATCGGGACAGTGACCTTCGAGGTCATGTGGCTGCCTAGGAGGGTAAGACGTCAATTTTAATCTCATTAGGGCGCAACAGACGCCGGCGCTTTATTTTTTACATCAGGTCGCAAGACCGCGAACCATTAACGACTGATACCCCGTTGTGAAAGGTGATTTATCGATTAACGTAAATGTAGTTTGAACAAAATAGGACATTGACCTTGCTAAACCCGAGGTGACCATATATGTCCCATCATTTCGTTAATACTCACAGAACTCGTACCAAGCAGAGCTGGAATATAATAGATGAATGAGGCAAACTGAGTTAAGTGCTTAGCCAAAATACTTTGATAATTCAGGATAATATCATGAGTCGCCTTAACATTAAATCCGCAACACTGAGAAACCTCTTCCTTCGTTCTGGCAATCAGTGCGCTTTTCCTAAATGTGATGTAGAAATAGTTAACTCTTACGATCAGTATGTTGGAAATGTCTGCCATATTGAAGCAGCTGAAAAAGGAGGAGAGCGTTATAACCACTATCTGACAGATGAGGATCGTCGAGCTGATAGTAACTTAATTCTTCTTTGTGCAAACCATCACAAAGTAACCAATGATGTAGAAATGTATCCTGTTAAAGTTTTGCATTTAATGAAAATGGAGCACGAGAATACGGTTTATGGAAGAAATGTCGAAGCAAACAAAGTCGCATCTTTCGTCAACTCAACGCATGATGAAACGGTTAACCTCCCTCAAAATCTAAACAAAGTTAAAAGCTCAGCCTTAGATTACTTTAGTGAAGACGAATGGTCAGATGTCGTTCATCATGCCCAAACCTATTTTTCTCATTTTGTAGGAGTTCCTGAATTAACTCGTACACTTTACGCTCAAATTCTTCTTATTTCTGAAAGCTATGACCATTGCACGATTATTGATATTCGAAAAGCACCGACATACCTTAATCGTGCAATGGAAGATTTACATGTTCATTACACGATACTTGAAAAAGCAGGGCTACTTAGTGCGCAAATGGTAGACGATGATGTCTATCCAACTCAGGTTTATCGTGTATTCAATACTTTTGATCAACATGATATGCAAGCTTGGTTGTTGCAATGCATAAGAAACTATTACAAGCAAAGCCAACAACAACTCGCTTTTGTAGAACTTGTAACCGATCTTAATTTTAATTTGATGGATTTATAATCAAGATGTAAGAACCCATGAAAGATCGTACAGGCATAATTCTTTCTGAATTTACAGTCAACACCGAAGCCGCAGAAGTTCACCTTTCCCTGCGAAGTTGCTGAAGGCCGTTGAAGGAAATAGCGTGACGCAGACAGGACGTCTGCGTAGCTTTCGGGGGGAAGGGACGCCCCATCGGAAGCGTTAGCTATTTTCGAATAAGCACGAAGCTAGTACCTAATGCATGTAACTTCGCTAGGGGCGGCAAGGGAGATCCAAGAGGGAATTGCTGTTGATCCCCTCTTGGTCGGGTGTGGGGTGAAGCCCCACGACTTTGATCCAAACGAAGTTTGGAAAATCTACTTTTCGAAGCAAACAAAAGGCGCCGAAGCGCCTTTTCTACTCTTGGGGAAAGGGAAAACGCCCCATCCCATAATGATTTGATTAAACAATCAAATCATACTCCTCTTTGAGTATCTTAATAATATCTGCCTTTGGATTCGCTGGCAGCGGGATTGGAGCGCCAGTCACCTTCTCGGCAACGCCGGTGTAAGTGCGTGACACTTGCATCATGGCCTCAAGTGGGAGGTCATTGTCGCGAGCTAGGGCTTCACGCTCTGGCATTCTGTCTTTATTGAGCAGCACATCAGGATCGGGGAAATGATTCAGCAAGAACTGGCGGAAACCCTCTTTAGAGTTTTCTAAAATCTTGCCATCGCGGTAGGCGGCGCCGTCCCAAATACGTGATGAGTCTGGAGTGCCGACTTCATCCATGTAAATCAGTTTTGAGTTGCCATCTTTGTCAGTCACATAACCGAACTCAAACTTAGAAATTTAACGAGCCACCCATTGTTAAATTTGTAAAGTGTATGCTTGTAAAAAGGCATACAGATTACTGAAGAGTTGGTTGAATTAAGCATTGGCATGTAAGTGACCGTTGACGGCATGGATGCCGTCGTCGAGCCCTCATGGATGAGTTCATGGCGTGTCACTGGAATGACAGTGCTTAATCATCAGTGATGTATTGGTTAAGTTTGTGAATGACTTAAACAAAAAGGCGCCTAAGCGCCTTTTCTACTATTCAGTTATGGGCAAACCACCCAAAACCTCAGATTTGATTACAACTCTCTATTACACAATCAGATCATACTCTTCCCGTAGGATCTTGATGATATCTGCCTTTGGATTCGCTGGCAGTGGGATCGCCGCGCCAGTCACCTTCTCGGCAACGCCAGTGTAAGTGCGTGACACTTGCATCATGGCCTCAAGTGGCAGGTCATTGTCGCGAGCTAGGGCTTCACGTTCTGGCATTCTGTCTTTGTTGAGCAGCACATCTGGATCGGGGAAATGATTCAGCAAGAACTGGCGGAAACCTTCTTTAGAGTTTTCCAAAATCTTGCCATCGCGGTAGGCGGCGCCGTCCCAAATACGTGATGAGTCTGGGGTGCCGACTTCATCCATGTAAATCAGTTTTGAATTGCCGTCTTTGTCGGTGACATAGCCGAACTCAAACTTAGTGTCGACAAACACTTGGTCAATGTCGGCCAGTGCTTTTGAAATCACTTTAAAGCCATCTTTTAACAGCTTCTCGTACAGGTCGATATCTTCTAACTTTTCAAAGCCAAAGGCTTGGTAATTGGCTTCGATGTCGCTGCGGCTGATGTTCACGTCATCTTGGGCTGGCACGCCTGGGATGCCGGTTAAAATGCCCTTAGTCGATGGGGTGATTAACAGCTCAGGTAGTTTTTGATCTTTCTCTAAGCCTTCTGGCAGTGTGATGCCACAGAATACTCGCTCGCCTTTTGAGTAAGCGCGCCACATTGAGCCTGTAATGTACTGGCGGCAAATGGCTTCGACTTTAATAGGGCGGGCTTTTTGGACTATCCATACGAACGGGTGCGGGATATCCAAAATATGGCTGTCGGCTAGGCCGTTTTCGGCAAACAGTTTAAACCAATGGTTAGAAATCGCGTTTAATGCCGCGCCTTTACCGGGAATACCTTTGAGGCCGCCTTCACCGTGGAAGATACAGTCGAAGGCCGAGATACGGTCGCTGATCACCATGATAGCGAGCGGAGTATCTTCGGGGACGTTATAACCTTTAGTGGTAATTAAACGGCGGCTGTCGGCGTCGGTTAGCCAGTAAACGCTGCGAACCTTGCCGCTGTGGACTGGGCTGTCGGTGCGGATAGGCAAATCGTTATTGATGGCAAGTACGGAATCAGCAAGACTCATGACGAGTATTCCTTAGGATAGAGAGTGTAGGGATAAGGTTTTTATAAGTGTCGGTTTGCAGAAGGACTATGGCGTTAGCAACAGCCAGATTCATTGCAACCGCTTTATTATTCGCGCGTGGCTTAAGGCGTAAAGTGTTCGGCCAGTTTGCGGGATTTGATGTTAAATCTTGAACAGCAAAAGGGGTATTTTCGGGCGGTGTTTGAATTGTGTCAGCAGGAGATAATGCAAGGGATGGAACAAACGCAGGGCAAGGTTGGCACCACAGTGAAAGTGGTCTGTTAAAGCGGGCTGGGCCCGTGCCATTTTGCTCGAAAATGCTAACCATTAATCCGAGAGAACCTTGTGCTAGACTGCCGCGAAAAAGTGGCGACATTTTACCTTTATTGACGAAATTTGCCACGGCTATTTGCATTGTTCTTTGCTGATGTGCGAGCTTATGACACAGTTGCAGCCCACAAGACCATCAAGCTAAATATCCAATGGAGGGAAGTACACTGCGCGGGTGCAGCATTGGAATAGCGAAGATAGGCAGAATCATGAGGATATGGGGTTTCATCAGGGTTGGTCTAAGGCGACCGATCAGCTTGAGGAACTCGTCGCGAGCATTTAGCCGGTGAGTCTCAAGCCTCGTATCAGAGAGTAAACAATAAGCAGTACCTAGCCCAATTGCCCTGCATTATCATATTGTTGGGGATTGGGCAGGATTAGAGGTGTTATGTCGTCACAGAAAGAAGTGCCAATGCTTAAACAATCAGTGCTTGCGCCATCGCAACTGGCGCAAAGCGCGGTTTTGCAGGGCAATAGTTTTTTATCAAAACAGTTTAATGGTTTGTCGGAATTAGCCCAAGAGCTACAGGGCATCGAGTTCGAGGATTGCTGCTTTCAAGACTGTCATTTTAGCGAGAGCGTTTTTCGTAAATGTAAGTTTATCGATTGTCGCTTTGTACGCTGCAACTTGAGCTTAGTGAAAGTGCCCCAGTGTCAGTTCAGCGGGGTGGAGTTTGAAGAATGTAAGTTAGTCGGTATCGATTGGACCCGCGCCGCGTGGTCGCGTTTATCCTTTGCCGCGCCCTTTTCCTTTAAGCAATGCATTCTAAACGACTGCTCATTTTTAGGTTTGTCCCTCGATGAAATCATCATCGAAGAGTGTAAGGCCCACGATGTGGATTTTCGCGAGGGCAATTTTAATCAAGCCAATTTCACCTACACGGATTTTAGTCATAGTCTGTTTGGCCGAACTCAATTATTGGAGGCGGATTTCAGCGAGGCCACTAATTACGATATCGACATTTTTAACAATAAAATCAAAAGGGCTAAGTTTAGCCGCGACGAAGCGATTCGGCTGCTCAACTGCCTCGATATAGAATTAATGGATTAAGGATTGTGGTAGGTTTTTACTCAGCTTTTCACTCAGCATAGTGATGCTCATCCCACGAGTGTTATCGCAATTTACTGAAATATCTGTTTGTTTTTGAAGCCGCCATTTGTCCCATCTGGCGGCTTTTTCTGTCCGTTTTTTAAGACCTATTGATCTTATTCACGTATTTCAAGGTCAGTCTTAGGTTTTAGTTGCGGTAGATCACACCGAGCTTCCCCATGTGGTTTACCACAATACCCACCTACCTCTTTCGGGATAACAATCTCTGTGGATGAGCAGTGTATTCAGCGTATGCCGTGTATTTTGAAGATATGGTGGCGCTGTTTTTACGCTTTTATAACTAAAAAAGTAATCAAATCAGTGAGCAAACCTCTGCTCGATGGCGTCCAATGTGGCGACTGACGGGTGGGATGAGCGTGATGGAGGTAACCATGATTGAGCTTAATAGGCGAACCTTTTTAAAGGGAGCAGGAGCGAGCAGCGCCACGTGTGCGCTGGCCAGTCTGCTGCCGGGCAGCTTAGCGGCATTAGAGAATAAGCAGCTAAAGGGCATGGGCAAAGACATTGCCAGTATTTGTGAAATGTGTTCGACTCGCTGCCCAATTTCGGCGCGGGTGATTGAGGGCAAAAACGTGTTCATTAGTGGCAACAAGGCCGCTAAATCCTTTGGCGGTAAAGTGTGTGCCCGTGGCGGCGCAGGCCATAGTTTATTGTACGATCCACAGCGTATCGTTAAACCGTTAAAGCGGGTCGGTGAGCGCGGTGAAGGCAAATGGGCTGAGATCAGTTGGGATGAGGCTTATAAATTAATCGCTGAAAACCTCAATAAAATCAAAAAAGAACATGGCCCAGAAGCCGTGGCATTCTCGTCAAAATCTGGCTCACAAGAAAAGCATTTGTTTCACCTTGCGACCGCCTTTGGTAGTCCAAATACCTTTACCCACGCGTCGACTTGCCCTGGTGGTTATGAAATTGCCGCTAAGGCTATTTTTGGCACTAAGGTTAAACGTGATTTAGGCAATTCAAAATACATCATTAACTTCGGCCATAACCTGTACGAAGGCATCAATATGTCCGAAACCCGCGGCATGATGGCGGCGCAAATGGACAAAGGTGCCAAGCTGGTGGTGTTCGAGCCAAGATTCTCCATTGTGGCCGACAAGGCCGATGAATGGTACGCCATTCGCCCCGGAACAGACGTGGCCGTCGCCTTGGCGTTATGCCATGTATTGATTGAAGATAATCTTTACGACAAGGCATTTGTCGCGCGCTATGTGGAAGGCTTCGAAGCCTTTGCCGCCGAAGTGAAAGCCTATACCCCTGAATGGGCCGAAACCATCTCCGATGTGCCTGCCAAAGACATTCGTCGTATCGCCCACGAATATGCCGCTAAAGCGCCCCATGCTGTGGTCGATTTTGGTCACAGAGCCACCTTTACCACCGAAGAGTTTGAGATGCGCCGCGCCCTTTACGCCGCTAACGTCTTGATTGGTAACATCGAGCGTAAGGGCGGGATTTATATCGGCCAGAAACCCGGTGATTACAACAAGCTTGCCGGTGAAGCGGTTGCGCCCGTATTGGCAAAACCTGGCGTGAAAGACATGCCAAAACCAGCAGCGAAACGTATCGATCAGGTGGAAGAACAGTACGCCATGATGTGGACATCGGGCGGCGTTTACCAAACCATTCTCGATGCCACGTTAAGCGCTGTTCCTTACCAGTTACACGGCTGGGTGATGTCACGCACTAACCCAATGCAAACCATGACAGACAGGGCGCGCGTTGTTGAAGCGATGAAAAAGCTCGACTTTATCGCCGTGTGTGATGTGTATATCAGCGAAACCGCCGCCTATGCGGACGTGATTTTACCTGAGTCAACTTATCTTGAACGTGATGAAGAAATTGCTGATAAGTCAGGTAAAAATCCGGCCTATTATGTGCGCCAACGAGTCGTTGAAACCTTAGGTGATACTAAGCCTTCTTGGCAGATCTTTAAGGATGTGGGTGTGGCTATGGGCCTTGGCGAGTTCTATCCATGGGAAAACATGGAAACCCTGCAAATGCTGCAGGTGAACCGCGACACTGACCTGCTGCGCCGGATCAAAGACGAAGGTTTTGTGAGCTTCGGTAAGCCAATTATGTTGTGCGAGCCTAAGATGGTTGCCGAGTTTATTAAGGCATACCCCAATGCGCGACCTGCCGATGAAGACGGCACTTACGCCAGCGCACTCACCTTTAAAACCCCGAGTGGCAAGATTGAACTCACCTCCGCCAAAGTCGAAGCCATGGCACCGGGCCGTGGGGTGATCAAGTTCCGCGAAGTGAATCTTAAAAAAGCAGATGAGCTGTACTTTATCCAAGGCAAAGTGGCGGTGCACACCAATGGCGCCACCCACAATGTGCCTATGCTCGCTAACCTGATGTCGGATAACGCTGTGTGGGTTCACCCCGTCACTGCGGGCAAATTAGGGATCAGCAATGGCGACCCAATCCGCCTCACCAGCAGTGTTGGCACAGAAGAAGGCCATGCCTTAGTCACGCCGGGCATTCGCCAAGATACTGTGTTTGCTTACATGGGCTTTGGTTCTAAAAACAAAGAGTTGGTCAGAGCAACAGGCAAAGGTATCCACTGCGGTAACTTACTGCCGCACGTGACGGCTCCAGTGTGTGGCATGACAGTGCACACCACGGGCGTTACGCTGGCAAAGCGCTAATCGGAGGCTTAAATGAATAAACGATATGTAATGGTGCACGACGAGAATAAGTGCATCGGCTGCCAAGCTTGTAACGTGGCGTGTCGCAGTGAAAATGGCGTACCCGAAGGCGTTACTCGTCTGCAAGTGCGTGTGGAAGGCCCCTTTGGTGAGATGCCCAATCTGCACTTCAAATACCACAGGGTATCTTGCCAGCAATGTGAAGATGCGCCCTGCGTTAAGGTGTGCCCAACGGGCGCGGCCTATGTGGGTGAAGACGGCATTATCTCTATCCATACCGAGAAGTGTGTCGGCTGTATGTACTGTGTGGCAGCGTGCCCTTATAAAGTGCGCTTTATGAACCCAGAAACCAAGGCGGCGGATAAGTGTAACTTCTGTAAAGACAGTCGTTTAGCACGGGGCGAAGAGCCAGCGTGTGTGACTGTGTGTCCAACCGATGCCTTAGTGTTTGGCGATGCTAATGATCCGCAGAGTGAAGTAGCCATCATGCTCAACACTAAAATCACATACCAAGATAAAACCCATTTAGGCACTAAACCTAGGGTATATCGCGTTCCTACCAAAAGAGGGGGGATTTGATTATGAACAATACTTGGGGCGACATGGCGCAATATGATCCTGTCACTTGGCACTGGGTCATCGCCGTTTACCTGTTTATGGCGGGGTTATCCGCGGGCAGTTTATTGATTGGCATTGGTTTACGCTGGGCGAATAAGGAGCTCAGCGCGGGAGCCGAAAGCAGTATTCTTAAGGCGGCCGCCATTATTGGGCCTGTGGCAATTAGCTTAGGTCTAGCCTGCTTAGTGTTTGATTTAACCAAACCCTTCCACTTCTGGCTGATCTTAATTCACTATAACTTCCAGTCTGTGATGGCCATTGGGGTGCTGGCGCTGCTGGCGTATTCTCCCTTAGCCTTTGCGTACGCCATTATTGTGCTGCGGGATGACTTACCAAAATGGGGTTTGGGTTTCCTAACACCTATCGCTAAGTTACTTATGCCATTTCGAAAGCTGATTGAAGTATTGTTGTTTGTCCTCGCCATTGGCGTAGGGGCTTACACTGGCTTCTTAATTTCGGCGATGAATGCTTACCCTATGCTCAACACTGCGGTACTGCCTGCGCTGTTTTTAGTGTCGGGTTTATCGGCGGGCGCTGCGGCAAACGCGGTACTGGCACTCTTGCTGTTTAAGACTGACAGCCACGATAAAACTTTAGTCAAGATGCACGGTTTAGAGTTGCCTGTGATGGCGACTGAAATTCTGTTCCTGTTCATGTTGTTCTGCGCCTTGTACTTCAAGGGCGGCGCGGCGGCTGCGGCCTTAGCGTCGTTAACTTCTGGGTTATGGGCAAGCGTGTTCTGGATAGGCGTCGTCGGTATCGGCTTTGGTATTCCATTGCTGTTTATGCTACTACCTGCCGCGACTCGCCATACTAAGGGCGCAATGATCATGGTGGCTTGTGCGAGCTTAACGGGCGTACTCGCCTTAAGACACTTTATTGTGTACGCAGGGCAAAGCTATTTAAGCTGAGTGTAAGCTGGCTTTAGATATTGATAGATAAAGAAAAGCACTGACAATGTCAGTGCTTTTTATTGTTTGAATCTTCAGATGATTTGCCAATACAAGCAGGACACTTATTGGGGTAATAACTCGATAACCGACTTCACCGTTAGCACTAAGGCGCTGATACTGCACAGGACTAATGTCGCCATTTTAGTTTTATCTTTATCGACACTGCCCACTAATCGCCCCGCGACTAAATACCCTAAAAGCACTGAAGGCAGCAACATTAACGACAGCCACAGGTGCTTCAATTCTAATAAGCCAGTGATCGCCAGAATGACCATAGCTATGGTGGAACTAAAAATGAAGAAGGCCGACAGGGCGGCGCGAAACTGCGAGGCGTCTTTGCCTGACAATAGAATCGCCATCGGCGGGCCACCAATGGCGGCAATATTACCGAAAATCCCCGAGACGACGCCCGCCCCAAAGAGGGTTTTCTTATTCACTGGCAGGCTGAATTTATACAGGCTGAGGATAACCGCGACTGCCACAATGGCGGCGATGGATAACCCGAGTATGGGCTGAGGCGCAAACAGCAACAGACTCGCACCGATAAAACCACCGGGCACGCGACCTATAAGCGCATATTGCAAGCCATTGAATTCTAAATGACCACGTTCCCGGAATAAGGTCAGTAGCGAGATGGTAAATCCCATGGCAATAACGGGACCCGGTACGAGCTGAGGATCGACGATATACAGCAAAGGACTGGCGACAACCGCTAGGCCAAACCCAATCAGGCTCTGGGTTAAGGCGCCAAGAAACACAATCAGTGAGGCCAAGGCGAGAGTCTGTGGATCTATCATAGAAAACATAGGATTTCCTATATCCCAAACCACCTCAAGATGGTGAAATTTAAAGTTTGAAGTCGCTTGGGTATAAACAAAAAGGGATCGTTAACGATCCCTATTGATGAGCACTGTGATATGACTTTAAAAGCGACGAGTCGCTATTCCATGTCTTCCCACTCGATTCCCATTTGATCCATCAACAACTTGGCTTCTGCAGGAATGCTGTCTGGGTTATCTTTTGACAGATCTTCATCGTTGGGCAATGGCTGGCCAGTGTAGGCGTGCAAAAATGCCTCACACAACAGCTCGCTGTTGGTGGCGTGACGCAAATTATTGACCTGACGACGAGTACGTTCGTCCGTGAGGACCTTAAGCACTTTGAGCGGAATAGACACAGTAATTTTTTTTACTTGTTCATTCTTCTTGCCATGTTCAGCATAGGGGCTGATGTATTCCCCATTCCATTCAGTCATTGACTCACCTGTTATAACGCTAAATTCGGGGCAGATTTTAAACCCTTACAAAGAACAGTCAAATTATTGCTACTATTTCTTTGTGATTGCAAACAGATTTCTTTATGTTCAGACGTCTAAACGTCTTCACGCCTATTGACGATGGCGTTGTGCTTAGGTACATTTAGACGTCCAGACATCTCTATCAGTCTACCGAATTTAGGAGTCCACCCATGGCAGAGCGTCAATTAGCCACACTGGCAGTGCGTCAGGGTATCGAAAGCGATACTCAATATGGTGCAGTTGTGCCACCGATTTATTTGTCGACTAATTACGCCTTCGATGGTCATAAAAATCCCCGCGAATTCGATTACAGTCGTTCAGGCAACCCAACGCGCTGCATTTTAGGCGAAGCATTAGCGCAATTAGAAAAGGGCGCCACTGGCATAGTGACCTGCACTGGCATGGCGGCCATCACCTTAGTGACCACTTTGCTCGGCCCCGATGATCTATTGGTTGTGCCCCATGATTGTTACGGCGGTTCTTACCGTTTATTTACTAATTTAGCGAAGAAAGGCCAGTTTAAGCTGATTGTGGTCGATCAAACCGACAGCCAAGCGTTAACCGCAGCGATCGCACAAAATCCTAAGATGGTGTGGCTCGAAACCCCATCGAACCCGCTATTGCGAGTGGTGGATATCGAGGCCATTGCCAAGGCGAGCCATGAGGTCGGCGCGCTAGTCGTGGTCGATAACACTTTTTTATCGCCGATATTGCAACAACCCCTATTGTTAGGCGCAGATATCGTTATCCACTCCACCACTAAATATATCAATGGCCACAGCGATGTGGTTGGCGGCGCAGTGGTGGCTAAAGATGCACAAATCGGCGAAAGCTTACATTGGTGGTCGAACACTCTAGGCTTAACGGGATCGGCTTTTGATAGTTACTTAACCCTGCGCGGCCTACGCACCTTAGCGGTGCGAATTCGTGAACATCAAGCCAATGCCCAGCGCATTGTTGAGGTATTAACGCAAAGCCCTGTGGTGAGCAAAGTTTATTACCCCGGTCTTGCGGATCACCCAGGTCATGCGATTGCAGCCAAGCAACAACAAGGCTTTGGCGCTATGCTGAGTTTTGAGCTCAAAGGCGGCGAGGCCGAAGTGGTGGCCTTTTTAGGTGCACTCAGCTTATTTAGCGTGGCGGAAAGTTTAGGTGGCGTTGAAAGTTTGGTGGCCGTGCCCGCAACTATGACCCACAGAGCCATGGAGCCGCAGGCGCGTTTTGAGGCAGGCATTAAAGACACCCTATTGCGTCTATCGGTGGGTATTGAAGATGCCGCCGATTTAGTTGCAGATATTCAAGCAGGATTAGCCGCCGTTGCGGCTTGTCAGTAGAGGAATAATAGATGGCACGTTGTCACTTACATAAATTTGGTGGCTCCAGTTTAGCGGATGCCGATTGTTATCGCCGAGTCGCCCATATCCTGTTAACCCACGGTCATAGCGATGACCTTGTGGTGGTCTCTGCGGCGGGTAAGAGCACGAATTTCCTGTATAAATTATTAGCGCTGCGCGACGCTGGTCAGTTGTGGCAAGAAGAATTACAAGTGCTGACCAGCTATCAACAGGGGTTGGTAGAGCAGTTATTGTCGAACGAACAAGCCCGCGATCTGCGCGAGCGTTTGGCGACAGATCAGGCGCAACTCATCAGTTTATTGTCCCTCGACGAACGTAACGAATACCAAGTTAACCATGTGGTGAGCTTTGGTGAACGTTGGTCGGCACGTTTAATGGCGGCGCTGCTGCGCGAATCTGGCGTGGCGGCAAGCCATGTGGATGCCTGTTCAATTTTAGTGGCCGATGAAGCAGCCGTGCCGCAAATTCGGGTACAAGAATCCCGCGCTAAAGTACAAGCCCTATTAGCTGCCCATCCAAATGAGCGCTTAGTGATCACAGGCTTTATCTGCGCTAACGAGCGCGGCGATACCTTGTTACTCGGTCGAAATGGTTCAGATTTTAGCGCCAGCTTAATTGCCAGCCTTGCCGATATCGAGCGCGTGACCATTTGGACCGATGTGGAAGGGGTGTTCAATGCCGATCCTAATAAGATCAACGATGCCAAGTTACTGAAAAGCATGTCACTTGCCGAAGCCGACCGCTTAGCGCGTTTAGGCTCGCCAGTATTGCATTCGCGCACTTTGCAGCCTTTGTTTAATACCGACGTGAGTTTAGCGGTGCGTTCAAGTTATGCATCACACACCGACTTTACCTTGATTGCGCCCCACAGTTCGTCGGCGAGCGCGCCTGTGGTGACGAACCTCAATGCAGTCGTGCTGTTCGGCTTTAAGCTTACGGGCGAATTAACAAGCCTATTAGATTCGGTGATCGCCGCGGGTTTAACGCCATTGGCCCATTGGACGTCTGCCCATCAAAGGGTTGAGCTTGCCTATACCGCTGAAAATCAAAAACAAGTGCAAAGATTGCTCGATGCCGAGGCACAAGCATTAGGGATCAGCGAACAACAGATCAACACAGATCTCGGCCTAGTGGCGTTAGTGAGTGCCGATGCCGAACATTATCGCCGTAGCTTCGCCCGTTTACTAAGCCGTGATGCTAAACCTTTGTTTAGTGGCGACTTAAGTTTAGTGACGCTGGTGCCTCAGTCACAGGTGAATTTGTTAACCCAAAAGGTCCACCGTCGCTGCGCTGGGCCGCGTAAACGCATTGGTGTCTTACTGCTCGGCGTGGGCAACATAGGTGAGGCTTGGGTCGATTTGTTTAAGTCGGTGTCGCCATCACTGGATCATGAACTCGAAGCCAGTGTTGAGTTAGTCGGTTTAGTCAGTTCGAGTAAAGCCTTGATTAAATCCACAGGCATTAATCTTGCCGCGTGGCAGACTGAGTTTAATACCGAGGCTACGCCTTGGCAGTACGAGCACTTGTTCGAGCAATTAGAACGGGTTAACTGCGATGAGCTGGTGGCCTTAGATATCAGTGCCAGCGCCAGTTTGACACTGCAATATCCAGAGCTATTCGAGCGCGGTATCCATGTGGTGAGCGCGAATAAACTCGCAGGCTCGGGTCCACTGCCTTTCTACCGTGAGTTAAAGCAGCAATTGGGTAATCGTCGTTTATTTTGGCGCTATAACGCCAGTTGCGGTGCTGGTTTACCCATCCAACATGCGTTAAATGATCTGCGTAACAGCGGTGATAGCGTTGAAGCCGTGGGCGGGATTTTCTCTGGCACCTTATGTTGGTTATTTGAAAAATACGATACCAGCAAGCCTTTCTCTGAATTAGTGATTGAAGCCAGAGGCTTAGGTATCACTGAACCCGATCCCCGCGACGATCTGTCTGGTCGTGACATGCAGCGTAAACTGCTCATTTTGGCCCGTGAAATTGGCCTTGAAATTGAGCTTGAAGATATTGAATTACGCTCATTAGTGCCAGCCGACTTGGCCGATATTCCCTTAGATCAATTTCTCACCCGCATTGCCGAGTTAGATGCCGATCTGCTGCAACAATACGGTGCGGCGGCGGAGCAAAATAAGGTGCTCAGATACGTGGCATCCTTAGATAACAGCGGCCCAGAGCTTAAAGCCGAAGTCGGTTTGCAATGGATTGATGCCCATCATCCCTATGCTAATTTGACCCCAGGCGATAACGTGTTTGTGATCCGCAGTGCTTTCTATCAAGGCAATCCGCTGATCATCCGTGGACCGGGTGCCGGACGTGAAGTGACAGCGGCAGCGGTGCAGTCGGATCTGACGCAGATCTGTCGCGATCTCTTGCAAGATTAGACTGAAATTCAGCAGCTTAAAGGACTCATTCGAGTCCTTTTTTATTGGCTAGAATAAATCTATCGAATTAACCGAGATTAAATGCGGTTTATGGACATTTTTTGGCTTGACTTACATCTCAGTTTCTCTAGTATATGGACATATAGACGTCCAAACGTCCATTTGAACTAATTCATACTAGCAAAGAGTAGCGCCAAGGGCGGTTGAGGAAATACACATGGCTTTTCATCACGCACAACATTCACAATCGCTGAACCAGAGCTTGTCTGAGCTTAATGGCGATATTAATGTTTCTTTTGAGTTTTTTCCGCCATCGACCCCCGAAATGGAACAGATCCTGTGGAACTCTATTCGTCGTTTAGAGCCGCTTAATCCTAAATTTGTGTCTGTGACCTATGGCGCTAACTCAGGTGTGCGCGACCGCACCCACGGCGTGATTGAGCGTATTCAACAGGAAACGGATCTCGTTGCCGCGCCGCACTTAACCTTAGTGGATGCTAGTGATGAAGAGCTATTAGAACTGGCTAAGCATTACTGGAAATCGGGCATTCGTGACATAGTGGCACTGCGGGGTGATTTACCTGCGGGCAGCCCCAAGCCCACTCGTTTTGCGGTGGATTTAGTGCGTTTACTGCGCTCAGTGGCCGACTTTGATATTTCCGTTGCAGCCTATCCAGAAGTACATCCTGATGCGAGCAACGCACAGGCGGATTTGATCAACCTCAAGCGTAAGATTGATGCGGGCGCTAGCCGTGCCATTACCCAGTTTTTCTTCGATGTGGAATCTTACCTGCGTTTTCGTGACCGCTGCGTTGCCGCCGGTATCGACGTTGAAATCGTGCCAGGCATTTTACCTGTGACTAACTTTACCCAGTTAAAACGTTTCGCGGGCATGACCAATGTGTCGTTACCGGGCTGGCTACACAAGCAATTCGATGGTTTAGAAAACGATGCCGGTACACGCCAATTGGTGGGTGCAAACGTGGCAATCGATATGGTAAAAGTACTGTCCCGCGAAGGCGTGAAGGATTTCCATTTTTATACGTTAAATCGCGCCGAATTAACCTACGCCATTTGCCATACGTTAGGTGTGCGTCCTAAGTAAGCTATTGTTTAAAATGGTCTAAAAATTAAAGCGCTGATGAGAATCAGCGCTTTTTTGCTTTTAAAATCCTACAAAGCGTACGTTCCATTTTGTGCATTCTCTTCTATTGTATCGGTTTTACCTTATCTTCTTTTCTTGCTAATCGTATTTTTGATTATTTTCTAAAAAATTAATCGGATTATTTTTCATTGATTTAGCCCAAAAAGTCCCTTGAAAATGGTTAATGGTGTTATTTATCTCAGTTTACTTAGCCTGCTAACTAAGTATAATGCTTAGCACGCTAACTAAGTGGGTGAGCAAGATGCAAAAAGAATTAGAGCGATTGAAAGAGTTATCACTGGCGGAGCATTTAGGCCGTTTGCATCGATTGTGGCGTACCGTGGCCGATGTCGAGCTGGCACCTTTGGGATTAACTCATCCCCGCTGGACGGCATTGTGGAAATTACTGCGTTTAGGCGACAGCGTGAGCCAGAAAGTGTTGGCCGATGCCTTAGAAATTGAATTGGCTTCGTTAATGCGCACCTTAGGGCAATTAGAAGAGCAAGGTTTAGTCGAGCGTCATTGCTGCGACAAAGATAAGCGCGCAAGGATTGTGACGCTAACGCCTGCGGGATTGGATGTATTAAAGCAAATGGAAGCGCGGATAATTCAGGTGCGCCGTGAGTTATTAGCTGGGATCAGTGCCAGCGAGCTCAGCGAATTTGAACGCATTATTAGCCTGATTAGTGACAACGCCAGCGCCAAATTGGCCAAGGCAACAGCAACCATTTTGTGAGAAAGAAGATGACACCGGATCAACAGTTTGCCCGTTTAGTAAAATTTGCCATGTTCGGCTTTGTGATGGTTTTCGGCTATTTTATGCTCGCCGATACTATGATGCCATTGACGCCGCAAGCCATGGCCACACGTGTGGTGACTAAGGTTGCGCCGCAGATCAGCGGCAAAATTCAGACCATAGCCGTGACGAACAACCAAGCGGTTGCCAAGGGCGATTTGTTGTTTCAAGTCGATCCTGCGCCCTATGAGTTAGCGGTATCCCAAGCTAAATTGGCCTTAGAGCAAGTTCGCCAAGACAATGCCGAGTTAGATGCCTCGCTGCTTGCCGCGAAGGCCGACGTCAATGCCAACAAAACCACCTCACAACAGAAACGCAGCGAAGCTAAGCGCCTCGATGCCCTGTATGCCACCCATGGTGTATCGCAGCAGCAAAGGGATCAGGCCGATAGTGATGCCGCCGCCGCGGAAGCCAATTTGCTCGCCGCCAATGCGCGTTTAGAAAAACTTAAGGTGAGCCGTGGCAGTTATGGCGAAGAGAATCTTAAGGTGCGTCAGGCACAAAACCATCTTGCCCAAGCTGAGCTCAATTTGTCTTACACCCAAATCCATGCCGATCAGGACGGGATAGTGACTAACCTGCAGTTAGAAGTCGGGAGTTTTGCGACTGTGGGGCAACCTCTGTTAGCCGTGGTATCGGATAAGATTGATATTATTGCTGATTTTCGTGAAAAGAGTCTGCGTGGCGTCAATGCTTCATCGACCGCTTTGATTGCGTTCGATAGCGAACCTGGCCGTTTATATCGGGCGACGGTGAGCAGTGTCGATGCGGGCGTGAGTGCAGGGCAATTCGATGCCAATGGCCGTTTAGCGGCGCCGCAGGAGTCTGACCGTTGGGTACGTGATGCCCAAAGACTCAGATTGCACTTAATTTTGGATGGCAATGGGATGAAAGATCTGCCAGCGGGGGCGCGCGCCACAGTGCAATTGCTGCCAGAGAACGGCCTATTTGGTTTGCTTGCTAAGGTGCAGATTAAAGCAATCAGCCTGCTGCACTATATTTACTAGCCTATTTACTTGCTTGTTTATTAGCCTATTTGCTTGCGTATTGACTCGCCTCTCTACACGCACTAATTGTTGTTGAGGGGTAGCGACTCGCTGTTGGTGTTGTTTGCCGTGAGTCGCTTGAGTGAACGCTTCAAAGCAACATAAGTGTGAATGCAGCATAAGCCAGCTAAACATCCCCATTTTACGTATCGATAGAACAAGGCGACGAGCATGTTACTACGCTATAGCCCATTGACGGCCAACGATTTACGCCAGTGTTTACGGATTGCGACTGGCGCGACCATAGGTTTTACCCTGTGTAAAATTTTTGGTTGGAGCAATGGAGTCTTCTTCACTGTTACCCCCATGCTATTACTCGGACTCGTGCCAGTGATGAATGGCCACGCCATGCGCCAGTTATTGGCCTCATCTGCCATGGCGGGGTTAGAGGTTGGACTGCTCGGTGGTTTCTTTGGCAGCCATCCCGGCCTGATGACGCCCATTGTCTTTCTGTTATTTCTATACCGTTTTGCGGCCATGTCCCGCGGCAGTTTATTCCTCTTTGGCGCCAACGGAGTGCTCAGCCTTAGCATCATGCTGCACTTTGCAAGCTATCCCAATACCAATCTGAATGACTTAGTTTTCAGTAACTTTTGGGCGACGGCATTGTCGGTCGTTATTGCCTATGCTATGACGGCACTCTGGCCCGATGTGGAACCAAGGGCGGCTTACAAGCCAGGACCTAAGGCGCCACATCGAATGCGCCACGAAGCATTACTCGGCGCGACCATAGCGACCGCATCGTTTCTGGTATTCCAAATATTTGATCTGCGGGATTCTATGTCGGCTCAGGCGACTACCTTGTTGCTCTTGTTTCCTATGCATTGGAATGGCGCACTCGACTATGCCCGTAAGCGCGCTATAGGTACTTTGCTGGGCGTGTCGTTTGGGGTCGTTGTGCAGTTGGTACTCTATGACTGGTCAGGACTATTGATATTAATCGTCCCCTTGCTGTGGATTGGACTGATGATCTTTAGCCAAGCCCATGTGCGAGAGGCAAGTGGCTCAGGCGTGGGTTTTGGCGCCATGACAACCTTAGGCATTCTGTTTGGGCAGTATCTGACCCCAGGCAATGATTTAATCTTCAGCGCCTTGTATCGAGTGAGCAGCATTCTCACCGCCATCGTCGGCACGCTACTCCTGTGTTATTTGATACATAAGTTATTGAATCGTTTTGAATCGACGCGATTTGGTTATTGATTTAGGCTACTCGGGCTTGAAGACTTGCAGCATACCCTTTCAAAGAGTAAGGTAAATTTATCCCATTTGGATTGAACAATAAGTGAGCTTTAATGAACGCTAAGGCTCATTTATTGACTGTTTTAAAAATGGGCGGCTGACTCAAAAATGGGCTCAGTGTGTGAGCAGCAACATAAATAACAATTACCACCTATGCTTTAGAGCTTAACTCTCTTCAAGGATAGAACATGAAGATTAAAACATTCGTCATAGGCTTAACGCTATGCAGCGGCTATGCGGCCGCCTCCGTTGCGCCTTCTGGCAAACAATTGATGGAAATTATCCCCCAACCGGCACAGTTATGTGTGTCTTGTCATGGGGTAGAAGGTCAGGGCGTTGAACCGCTCGGCCCTCGATTAGCGGGATTATCTAAACAATATATCTCGACCCAGTTACAGCATTTCCAAGCGGGTGTGCGCCAAAATGCGACCATGATGCCGATGGCAATGACGCTGCAAGGTGATGGTATTGAGCAAGTGGCAAACTACTTTTCTGCAAAGCCTGCCAATGAGGTCAAGCCCGTTATCCGCGGTGAACAGGTGGTTTTTAATGACGATACCGCTCGTTTAGCCTACCAAGGTGATTGGTCACGTGGTTTACCAGCCTGCGTGACCTGCCATGGTCCTTCGGGGTTAGGTGGCGGCTTATTTCCCCGTTTAGCAGGTCAGCAAGCGAGTTATATTAAAACTCAATTACTGGCATGGCAGTCGGGAACGCGCAAAGGTGATGTCGATGGCATGATGGCGAACGTAGCTAACAAGCTTACCGCCGCTGAGGTTGATGCCTTAGCGAACTACTTTGCTAATTTGAAATAAGGAGCCGGCCATGAAATATTCCGCAATGTTATTACTGGCCGCGATTGGGTCGTTAACCGTGCAGGCACAAGCCGAATCGGATCCGGTGCAAGAGCGCCCAGATAAACAAGCCCCGCTGCCTTCTTTCCCTAAGATACCGGATCAAACCTATCTCGTCCCTAGACCTTTGAGTGCCATTCCTGAAGGCGCCTTTGGTGATAAAGTGCGTTTGGGTTATCAGCTATTTGTGAATACCCAACAGCTGCGTGATAAGTATGTGGGTAACGAGCTTAACTGCACCAACTGCCATATGGATGCGGGCCGAAAAGCCAATGCTTCACCCCTTTGGGGCGCGTATTTTGCTTATCCGGCGTATCGCAAAAAAGATAATAAGGTTAGTAGCTTTGAAGAGCGCATTCAGGGCTGCTTTAACTATTCGATGAATGGTAAAGCCCCTGCATCGGCGAGCCCTGAGCTAGTAGCGCTATCTGCCTATGCCTATTGGTTAGGCATGGGTGGTTTGATGGACGAAGCTAATATTAGCGGCCCAGTCCCTGAGCTTAGCGATGCCGAGTTAGTCAAAGGTGCTAAACGGGAAGACTTCCCGCTACCTGAGATATTAGCCAAGGCGATGACAGTTGAGCAGCGTGCCAACTTGCCGGGTCGTGGTTATCCTGAGATCCCAAAACCCGATCAAGCCTATTCACCTGAGCGGGGTAAAGAGGTCTATGTCGCCCATTGCCAAACTTGCCACAGTGTTGATGGCCAAGGTCAAGCGATTGCTGGCGTGTATGCGCTGCCGCCGCTGTGGGGGCCTAAGAGTTATAACTGGGGTGCCGGAATGCATAGGGTCAATACTGCCGCATTCTTCATCCATGAAAACATGCCTTTTGGTAAGAGTATGCAGTTAACTAACCAACAGGCTTGGGACGTTGCAGCTTATATCAACTCCCACGAGCGTCCACAGGACCCGCGTAGCAAAGGTGATGTGAAGCAGGCGCAGGAGAAATACCACAATGACAGCGATTACTATGGTGTCGAGGTCGATGGCAAAGTGTTAGGCACTGAGTCCTATCCCATTTTTCCTAAGAAGTCATAGTTGAGCGGCTTTGATTCAGTGCTCGCTTGATGAAATAAAGCGAGTGAATAAGTTGGACAGAAAAGCCAGCAAGCATTTAGCTTTGCTGGCTTTTTTATTGGTCAAATATGTGTTGGTCAATTACATGTGTTGGTCAATTCTACTGAGTCAGCTGGGATTTACGTTGTAGGGGTCTTCGTGTTTGCAGGTATCAACGTATAGATGAGTCATGGCATTCGCTCGTCGACTCGCAGCCAGTCCATCCGTGGATGCTCGACCGCCCCGTCCATGGGGCGGACGGTCGCCTCGCAAATCACCATGACTCGCCTTTCGGACATCAGTGTTAACTGTCGCTTTAAAAGCATACGGAGATTTTCGCTATAAGTGACTTATTCACTATCTCAAATGTGCAAAACGTATTGAGGGAGTCGAACCCTCGATACGTTTTCTAAGAAGCTGATTTACGTTGGTTTTTGGTCAAAGGAAACAAACTCTTGTTACACCTTACTGTATTTCTTTGGTAAGGGGAAATCTCGAGCGTTCTAACCTCAAGCACTGTTAAACATGCAGGTATCATGGGTAATTTAGATACCGCCTTCAAAGCGAGCCTATAAAGGTATCGTTTTTTGCTTGGTTTTTTTATGCAATCAAATGAATTTATTGCTCTTTCACTTTTCCTAATACTATTTACCACGCTAAAACGCTTCTCGGTAAATAAAGTCTCGATTTTTCTGGATGAAAAATATTGATAGTCCGCTGAGGATGATGCTAACTTATTGGCATAATTAAGTTATTTACTCGGTCATTTCCGAGTTAGGTTTTATTAGAAGAGTGGGTAATACATTGTTAGTTGCCATGGGGAGGTTCGAGCATGATTCAAAGCGAGAAGGATTTTATTGATTGGATTGACGGACAATTGATTGAGGACATTCCCGCTCAAATTGTTGCCTTCAATATCAATATATATGAATCTCCTTTCATTATTGAAATAGTTGGTTCCAGTGAGTTCGCCCCTGAAGATGAAGATTGGGCGTGCAACGAAGACTGGCTTCCTAAAAACCGATTAATTTCAGTTTCTAGTGCTCTCTTCGGAAATTCATGGGAAGAAGCTCAGGAGAATATTCTTGCAATGGCGAAGCGGTATCTTCAATCCCACTCAAAAAACGCTCACAAGCTAAAATCTGCAAAGGCTTTTGCGGTTGGATTCGTTGACGGCAATCTTAGCTATGTGTAGTAAGCAACTAACAAGCAAAGGCACCATCGCTCTGCGGGCAGGACTGCTTCGCCACTGCTTTGGGCGTTAAATTCCATGGATACTTTAGAGAGACTTGCAGAGAAAAATAAAGCTCAAGAAAAACATAGACGCAATGAGTACTTTCTTACAACTGTCATGATGTTAGTTTTATCTCCTTCTTTTTTTGGCATTGCCATTGATGTTGGCCTGATTGAATCTTCGGTAAACTTCAACCTTTGGCTATATGGCTTAGGTGCGCTTTGTTTTGGGTTACCTTTAGCTGCAATGGGCGATTTACTGCTTTTTACGCGTTGGTTAAAGCTACTAGGGTTGATTGCCGCTGAATGTTGGTTTGTTTACTTTTGGGCTTTTCAAATGCAATCTTGGTTAGCTTTCATTCCCCTAGGACCAGTATTTATTTGCCTGCAAATACAAATGCCAAGGATCAAACAACAAGATAAGTGTAAGCAAAATATCATTTAACAAGTTAAAACATTCAGCTAACTATTTACTTCCTTTATTCAGCTTACGGATTAATGACAAAACGCATTCGCCATGTATGCATCTGTGAACACACTTGCTCTAACGCAGGAATGCAGCTCTCTGAGCCAAATGAATACACCCAAATATCATTTAAGTTAGATAACTTGATGAATATAACCAATTGAAGGATAAGAAACACTGAGGTGTTAATTTGCACGCTGAATTGACATGAGCACCTTGCTTCATTGAATAATCTATCCCGCGCTTATTGAAAAACCATTATGATCTCCGCGCTATAACAACTTATCTTGCTATAAGGATTACCGTGTCTCAGCCATCGGAACAACCTAAGTTAGAAGCTGCACAAATTTGCCCCCTGTGCAAAGGCGCGAATCAATGTGCTGTGATTTTAGGTAAGGGTATTGAGGACTGTTGGTGTGCGCAGCAGATGTTCCCGCCTTTGGCTGCCTTGCAAGCGCAAGCATTAGGTTCGCTGCAAGGGGCTATTAGCCCCATTTTACCGTCTGCCGATGCGTGTATTTGCCAAACCTGTCTAAGCCAACTCAAGCAGAGTTTAAGTCAGGGGCAGATTACAACGCAGGATGAAAAAAGCCCATCGAGTGTGAGCGATGGGCTAGGTTATGAGGTGAAATAACGGGCTGAAGTAATGAGTTATCGACTGATTGTGTAATCCAGTTGCACAGTGGTTTGTGCCTCAACGGCTTTACCATTTTCAAACTTAGGTGCGTAACGCCATTTATCTATCATTTTTAGTGTTTCTTTCTCGAAGAGAGCACCACCCTTAGAAGCTAAAATTTCAGGATTTTTGACGAAGCCATGCTCATCGACAGTAAATTTAAGCTGAACCCAGCCACTTTTACCTCGCTGCGCATAGGACATTGGATAGTCTGGGACGGTACGGAAAATAGGTTGTTGTTCCTGTGCGTCGGCCCAAGGACGCATTTTGCCGATAGCAATACAGTGGGCGGTGGACTCGTCACGCTTTCCTTGGCGCTCATACAGTTCGACTAAATACGCATGGGCACTCAAGGCATAGGGATGACTAAAATTGAGTGCGTCGAATTGTTTAACCACTTCCAGCAGTAAAGGTTCGGCTTTACTATCATGTTTTTCCACAAATTCAACAGCGCCAACAGTAAAAGTTGCTTTGACTCTGTCTATGGCGTTCTCTGGTAATATTTCTTTATAAATATCATAGGCATCGAAGGCATAGCGTCTAACGCTTTTGGTGTATAGTTCTGTATTGGATAAGCGGTTAAAGGCTGCCATTTTTACATCAGCGATCAGTTTCTTTTTATCGGATTTTTCCGCAATTGCGATTGCAGTAAGAAAATCCTCTTTCGCATCTTTGGCTTCGACGGCGGTTTGCGCAGCGCCCAGTAAGGGATCGATAAGCTCAAGCGCTTGTTTACCATAATGAACTTTATAGTTTGCGAGAGCGAGCTGATACAACTCATTCGCCTTAGCCGTTTTTGGCAGATTCGTTTCTGTAAATGGGTAGGGTGCAACTTGCTTCTCTATCGCGCTGGCCCAATTCAAGGCGAGGTTAGCTAAGTCGACACTGTCTTTGGCATATTGAGCTTCGCCGAGTTGGTAAGCGGTTTTTGCGCTCGCTTCAATATTTGCAGCATCGCCTTTTTCTACGGCGGCTTGATAGTCACTATAGGCTTTGGCAAAGCTATTTTCTGAGGCGTGCACGCTAAGAGATGTGCCTAAAGTGAGGGCAAGAAGACAGGCTATTGGCAGCATTTTTCCGTGCGACATTCTATATATCCTTATTATTGATGAATTTAGATGATACATAGATGTGCGTTATGGGACAAGTCGGTTTGGCTTTTGTTAATAATGCTGGGGGAGTGCTGATAACTGAGTACTGATAACTGATAACTGATAACTGAGAATTGAGAGTTGAGAGTTGAGAGTTGAGAGTTGATAATTGAGAGCTGAGATTAAAAATAAGCGAGCCCAGTTTAAACCGAGTTCGCTTATTTATCAGTGCCTTGTCGCTTTACTAGCCGTTATGAGTTCGAATAGCCGCAAGTGCTTTTACTCGCCGCAATTACTTAGCTGTGAACGTTATGGCAAATTGCCCGAGTGCGCCGTATTCAAAGTCACAAACCTGCGCCAATGGCAGATCGAGGACGCCAGCGTAGGAGCCTGTGATCACATATTGCCCTTGAGTTAAGCCAATGCCTTGGGCGGATAAAAAGTTCACTAACCAGTAGAGTCCCGCTTTAGGGAAACCATTAGGATGAATGGCGGATTTTTGCAGTGTTTCGCCATTGTGAATGTTAACGCTGAGTTCGAAATGGCTGGTCTCTAAACCTGCTAGCGGATTTAGCACTGGCCCTAACCATAATCCTTGATTGACTAAGCCATCGGCGAGGGCATCGAAATGCGTCGCTTCACTGGGCGTATGGTAGCGGCTTTTGATCAATTCCAAGGCTAAGCGAGTGTGGCCTAAGGCCGCGTCGATTTCAGCCTCTGTGTAAGGTGTGGCTCTTGGTGGTAAATCGCGAGCAATCTCGAAGGCGAGTTCGGGTTCGACGCGGGCCAAGCCTTTAGTCGATGGATAGAGTGGGCAAGTGGCCGATTGCTGATACACATCCTTTTGATAAATAGGCGCTACGACGGTTTTTTCCGCCGAGGGTAATAGGCATTTCCACGCCGCGATAGGATTGTTGTTAGCCTTATAGATTGCTGCCACGGTTTGCTGAATGGCGAAGGCCTGTTCGAAGCTGGTTGGTCTCAGCTCTGGGAGCAGTAAATCGCCACAGGTGCCTGCGGCGCGGCGCTCGGCGAGTTCCTTTGCTGCGGCATGAATATGCGTTTTAACTTGTTCGATCGTGGCGGTAGATAACATTAACTTTCCTATTTAAAGCGTTCGCTTAAAAAGAAGTGGCCTAGAGAGTGTGTGAAGAAGCCATTTAATCGGCCAAATATACTCGGTTATTGCCATCGCGGGAAATGCCAATGTTGGCTTTCCTAGTAAATCAGCTGCCGCTGGGTCAAGAGTGCGGCCAATATTCCAATTATTGTAAGATGCTGAAACTTGCTCCACATCAGTGTCAGCTAAAGTATCCAATCTAACGCGAATGTTTCCATGATGTGCCGCTAGATATTGCGCTGACTCAATGCCAGAATGACGCTCCATTTTGCGGTCTCTACTGGACATCTCCGTGAACCTTAGCCATAACGCCCCTCAGGCAAATAATCATGCTCAACTCGGGCTGCTCTTCATCTCAGTTGCGATTGTATTTTGGGGCATGTTACCCATAGCTTTGAAGCTTTCGGGGGCTTTTATCGATCCTGTCACCCTGACGTGGTTTCGTTTTTTAGTCGCGCTTGTGGTCAGCATACTGATCCAATGGAGCGCGGGTAGCCTTAAGCAATTTGCGGCGCTCGATGCCAAAGTCTGGTTACGGCTAGTGCTTGCGGGCGTGTTTTTGATGCTCAATTATGTGTCTTTTGTTTACTCACTCGATTATCTCGCGCCGGGTGCTGCCCAGCTGAATTTCCAGACTTCGCCCTTTTTCCTCGCCTTCGGTGGTGTGCTGTTTTTTAAGGAACGGCTGAATGCGGTGCAGCTCAGTTGTTTTGCGACACTAGCCTTAGGCATGTTGATGTTTTTCCATCCGTATTTGGATTTATCTGGTGCCAATAATCATCAGGTTTGGATTGGGGTGATGATTATCCAGTTCTCGGCGTTGTCGTGGACTAGCTATGCCTTGTTGCAAAAATCATTATTGAATCGTTTATCGCCCGCGAACGTGCTTTTAGTGATCTATGGCTTAGGTATTTTCGTAATGGCTCCCTTTAGCGACTTTAGTCAGTTTGCCAGTATGGACAGCTTCGAGTGGCAGATTGCGCTGTTTTGCGCTGCCAATACCTTGATCGCCTATGGCTGTTTTGGGCAGTCGATGAAGTACTGGCCGACGGCACAGGTGAGCGCCATGTTGGCCCTAACGCCAGTATTTAGCTTTAGTGCCACTGCTTTGGTAGTAAGCATTGGCTGGTGGCCAGACGTCTTCCATGCCGATGAATTAGATGGATTATCTCTGCTGGGGATTGGCGTCATTATTGTGTCTGTGATGGTGGTACAATTACTGCCTCTGTATCGCAATCGTCAGGCGAAGCGTTTGCAGGCTGCCTAATATCCATGGTATTTGATTAGCCCAATGGTATTTAATTAGCATATGAAACATACATTTTTACCCATGGGAAAGGCCAGTGATCACTAGACTCAGCGATTTAAAACTTAAGGATATCCGTGGGGTCATCTTCGATCTCGACGGCACCTTAGCGCATTCTAATCCGGATTTTTCTGGGCTGCGGCGCGAGTTGGGGATTCATTCTGGTACGGATATCTTGGCCCATGTCGATAGTCTGAGCGCGGGTGAAGCGCAGGCTCAGGCGCTGGAAATCGTCCATGAGTACGAAAGACAAAGTTCACTCAATGCCAGTTGGATCGATGGCGCGCGAGAGCTTATCGAATGCCTAAGGGCTAAGTCGCTGCCCTTGGCTATTTTGACCCGCAATATGCCAGAAGCGGCGCAAATCACTATCGATAAGCTCGGCATAGATATCGAATTGGTGTTAACGCGCTACGACGCGCAGCCTAAGCCGCATCCCGAAGGCATTCACCTTATTTGCCAGCAGTGGCAACTCGCGCCCGCAGATATCCTGTATGTGGGCGATTATCTATTCGATCTACAAACCGCGCGTAATGCGGGTAGCCGCTGCGCATTATATTGCCCTGAAATTATTCCCGATTATGCCCACGAGGCCGACATGCTAGTGGCTTGCTACCATAGTTTTATCGAAGCGTGGACAGTGGGTGACTAGGCATTGTGTGGGGCTGTGACTGCATCTTGTTTATCTTGCTTTAGCCCTAAGCGTACACTATCCAATAAGGCAATCAGCCAGCAGAGGATAAATCCGTACATCAGCTTGTCTGCACCATCACGAATGGTTGCCGTGGTTTGTTTCGTCACTTCGGCCGCAATCATACCCATATCCAGCGGCAAAACACCAGTTTGAATATCCAGCGAGATAAGCTGCGCCACTTGCATGACTTGTTGCAGCAACAGGCCGAGACTCAGTATTGCCAGTACAAAAAACACTAAGGCACTGCGTTTATGTTGCAGATAAAAATGGCCGCTGCCAGGGGCGACGAAGGCGGATAATAGTCCAGCGGTTAGGGCTTTTTTCATGGGGAAACTCTCAAAGGGAACGCTTAGCGTTTGGGTGACATTGTTAAGCGAATAAGCATGATAGTCAATCTTGAGCCATGGCTGCTTATTAAGGAGCCTGTTTTGTTTAAATTGCGTCTTTGCGCTGCCTATTCGTCGTTTATCTATTAACATCAGTCTACACTGAGCGTATTCTTCCGCTGCTTGCATGGCAGCTTCTGGAGGAAAAGGAATAAAATGCAGATATCTTTAAATAAACGTGTTCAAGGGTTTACCTTAATTGAATTGGTCGTCGTGATCATTATTTTAGGTATTTTGGCTGTTATCGCCGCCCCTAAATTTATGAACTTGCAAAGAGATGCCAAAGTGAATGCCGTCAAAGGGTACTTGGGGCAGATGCAAGATATGACCAAGATGCTGCATATGAAAGCGCAAATCGTTAACACCACTGGCGACGATGTTACTATCGCGACCCAATACGGTGATTATCAATTCTATGCAGGCTTTCCTGAAACTAAGAGTGAATCAACGTCACCTAATTTGTATTTCTTAGAGACTTTTATGGATTTAGGCGTGCCTAAACAACAGACTAAAAATAATACCAGAAGGCAGGCTGATTACGGTGATATACAAGCATTTGAAGATAATGACTATTCGCGATTAGGTTATGGAACGGGAGATTTAACTGCTGGCCAGTGCTATGCCGAATATCACCATACCTCAACTGGACATTCGTTTTTATTCGAGACCGATGGATGCTAGTTTTAGCTGTTAGCAAATTCGTTATCTGAGGCCTGTATTCATGTTGTGAATGGTCGTAGGCTCTCTTTGTTAGAGACAGATTACTGATTTCAAGCCAACAAAAAAGGAGCCTAGGCTCCTTTTTTAGTCTCTAGCTTAAGCTAGATTAATCTTCACGTGGTTTACGTGGCTTACGCTCACCGGCAGGTTTGTCTGCACGAGGTTTGCGGTCAGCAAATGGCTTGTCACCCGTAGATGCTGCGCGAGGCTTACGATCACCCGCTGGGCGGTCACCACGTGGTTTACGGTCACCAGCAGGACGGTCTGAACGCGCGCTACGGCCTGAATCAACAAATACTTGATCGCCAGCTTCACGGATGTTCAATGGCTTGCCACAAACACGTACTTTACGTAGGTGCTGTAACACGTCTTTTGGCATGCCGTCTGGCAGGTCAACAGTGGTCACTGCATCGTAAAGTTGGATTGCGCCAATGTAACGGCTGTCGATGTTAGCTTCGTTCGCGATAGCGCCAACGATGTTACCCACACCTACACCATTCTCACGACCTACGTCGATGACGTAACGGCACATTTTCAAATCTGGGTTATCTTTCAACGCTTCAGCTGTACCTAAGCTGGCTGGCATTGGACGCGGTTCGCGACTTCTGCGTTCACCACGCTCACCACCACGGTCGCTACGCTCGCTGCCGCGATCAGTACGTTCACTGCGCTCATCACGGGCACGTTCTTGAATTGCTGGCAATTGAAGCGGGCGTTCTTGTTGTACTTGATGCAACAAGGCTGCGGCGAGAAGATCGGTATCGACTTCTAACTGTTGGCATAGTTGAGCAACCGCTTCTTTCATGAAATCTAAATCGCCGTTGATCGTCTCAGCCAATTGCTCACCTAAGCGAGATAGACGACGTTCTGCAACAGTCTCTGGGCTTGGGATTTTCATTGGAGAAATACGGCTGTTAGTTGAACGCTCGATCGTGCGCAGCATGCGCATTTCACGGCTTGTCACAAACAGGATCGCCATACCAGTACGGCCAGCACGGCCAGTACGGCCAATACGGTGTACATAAGCTTCGGCATCATACGGAATGTCGTAGTTCACAACGTGACCGATACGCTCAACGTCAAGACCACGGGCCGCAACGTCAGTCGCGATCAGTATGTCTAACTTGCCACGTTTCAGTTGGTCAACTGCACGCTCACGGGCTTGCTGGTTCATGTCACCATGTAGTGGTGATGAAGCATAACCGCGGGCTTCTAACTTCTCGGCTAACTCAACACATGAGTTACGAGTACGCACGAATATGATTACACCTTCAGTGTTTTCAACTTCTAATACGCGTACTAAAGCTTCGAGTTTGTTGTGCTGTGATACTTGCACGAAACGCTGCTCAATTGACTCAACCGTTGTTTGGCTTGATTCAATACGAACATGCACTGGGCTGCGTAAGTGTTGGTTTGCAACACGCTTAATTTGCTCTGGCATAGTGGCAGAGAATAACGCCAGTTGGCGCTCGCTTGGCGTGTGCTCAAGGATCCATTCGATATCATCGATGAAGCCCATTTTTAACATTTCATCGGCTTCATCGAGCACGAGTGCTTTTAATGAGTCGAGTTTCAAAGTACCGCGACGCATGTGGTCCATAACACGACCAGGCGTACCCACGATAACTTGTGGACCACGTTTCAGGGCATTCAACTGTTGTTGCATGCTTTGACCGCCGTAAATTGGCAGTACGTGGAAATTCTTCATAAATTTGGCATAGCTGCTGAACGCTTCAGCAACCTGAACCGCTAACTCACGTGTTGGCGCTAATACTAAAATTTGCGGCGTGGTTTGGCTGGTCACTTTGTTTAGTAGTGGTAAAGCGAAGGCGCCAGTTTTACCTGTACCTGTTTGCGCTTGACCTAAAATATCTTTGCCAGCCATAAGTGGGTCGATACTGGCTGATTGGATTGGCGTTGGTTTTTCATAACCTAGCTCGTCAAGAGCACGCAACAAATTCTCGGATAAGCCGAGTTCACGGAAAGTTCTTTCATCGGATGACATTGGGTTGTAGCCTTGTGGATGCGCGCGCGAAATGGCGCTAATAGTTTCACAGACAGAAAATCAACCCCGTGTCGATTTCCCGCGAACGACGGATTATAGCAGCATGGCGGCCACTTTACCAATCAGAGTCACGCTATTTAACCTGTTTTCTGCATTTTTTTCGCTAAAACTGAGCAAGAAACGCGCCACTTCCCATTAATTCTTTAAATATTCAACATTTAATTGAAGTAACTCGAATGCTGACTCTGTCACTGCCGCAAGAAAAGTGATGTCTATTGTCGCGACGGTATCCTCTGGTGTGTGATATTGGGGATGGGTCGGCACACCAAAATACAACCAAGGGATATTGGCTTTGTGGAAGGAATAGTGATCCGATGCCCGCAGCCAATCGGTACTTTGTATGCTTCGACCAACGGGTTTAGGGTGCGTGAGTTTAATGCAAAGTCGGTTCTGTTGATTCAGTAGGGGTTTAAATTGATTGAACTGAGTGAAGTTTCGACTGCCTTCGAGGTAAATCGCATAGGGCCTGCCGGGGTGACTCACCATGTCGAGGTTAATCATTAATTCAAATGTCGCCTCTGGCAAGCGGGTTTTGAGTTGTTCAACCAAGGCTATGCTGCCATAGAGCCCAGGTTCTTCGGCATCGGTTGCCACAAACATCAGATTCACCTTAGGTAAGGTATTCGGTTGCAGGGCAAATTGCTGCTGCCAATGTTTGGCAATCGCCAGCATAGCGGCGACGCCGGAGGCGTTATCATCGGCGCCGTGGTAAATCTTGCTGCCGCTCATGCCTAAGTGATCGTAGTGGGCGACGATAATACGCCATCGATTCGTCGGCTCTGTCGCCATGGCGGTGGCGACCACGTTGGCGCCATTTTCTTGGGTGAAGAAGGTTTGATATTCAAAGGGCACGATAAAGTCTGCTCCCCAAGGCTGTAAACCTAGCCCCTGAAATTGCTGCTTTATATAGTCACGACTTTTTTCTGCGCCTGGAGTTTGGGTTTTGCGGCCTTCAAATTCATCTGAGCTTAATCTTGTAACAATCGCTTGTAACTCTAAGGGTTCGGCCCAAGTGAGCTTAAGCTCAGTACGCGCACAGGTTTCGGGTGAACTGGCGCAGCCAGTGAGAGTCGTTGCAACAAAGCAGGCCAGTGCTAATAAGCCAAGTCTTTGGAATTGATCTCTTATAAGGTGCATGAACGTGAACTTGGCGAGCAGCTGACCGATGCGACTGTGGTTGAATTGAGTCGATGGGCTTAGGTTTATGTCACTGAGGTTTATGTCGCTTAGGTTTTTATTTAAAAGTGATTGATGTTGCCTCGGTAACATAAGGTGAGTCACTGGGGACTGAGTGCTATCACGCATGGACATTCCTTATCGCTGAAGCCTTCGCCAGAAGATGAATATCATCTTTGCCTAAATCCGATTCTAATTCAATGAGATCTCTATGTATGCGATAGCTTAAGCATATTGGATTGCTGAGCTAAAAAAAGCGCAGTGCTTATGCGACTGCGCTTCTATTCTACTCAGACCAAGGGCTCAAAACTCAAGCCTTGGCTTGATTGGCCTTTGCCATTTCAATATCCCGTTCCAGCAGTGGCTTTAAGAAGCGTGCCGTATGGGAGGTTGGATGCTCGGCGACGTCTTCCGGCGTGCCCGTGGCTAAAATCATCCCGCCGCCACCGCCGCCTTCTGGGCCTAAGTCGATAATCCAGTCCGCCGTTTTGATCACGTCCAGATTATGCTCAATCACCACAATCGTGTTGCCGTGGGATTTAAGACGATGCAAGACATCGAGCAGCAATTGGATATCGGCAAAGTGTAAACCTGTGGTCGGTTCATCCAAGATATACAAGGTCTTACCCGTATCACGCTTAGACAGCTCTTTAGCAAGTTTCACCCTTTGGGCTTCACCGCCCGAAAGGGTGGTCGCGCTTTGCCCGAGGCGTACATAGGATAAACCCACATCCATCAAGGTTTGCAGCTTACGGGCAATGGCAGGTACGGCATCGAAGAAAGTGCGCGCATCTTCCACTGTCATCTGCAGTACTTCGTGAATATTCTTGCCTTTATAGCGTACTTCTAAGGTTTCGCGGTTATAGCGCTTACCTTTACAGGAATCGCAGGGTACATACACATCGGGGAGGAAGTGCATTTCGACCTTGATCAAGCCGTCGCCTTGGCAAGCCTCGCAGCGGCCACCTTTTACGTTAAAGGAGAAGCGGCCGACTTGATAACCACGAGTTCGTGACTCTTGGGTTCCGGCAAAAATCTCGCGAATTGGAGTGAAAATGCCAGTATAAGTGGCAGGGTTAGAGCGCGGCGTGCGGCCAATCGGGCTTTGGTCAATATCGACCACTTTGTCGCACAGCTCCATCCCTTCGATACGATCATAGGGTGATGGCTCATCCACAGTCGCACCGTTGAGCATTCTATGGGCGATCTTGAAGAAGGTATCGTTGATTAAGGTTGATTTACCTGAACCCGATACACCCGTCACACAAGTGAAGAGGCCAATGGGAATGGTTAAATCCACATTGCGCAGGTTGTTGCCGCGTGCACCAAATAACTCAATCACTTGAGTTTTGTCGAACGGAATACGTGGCGTATCGATATGAATGCAGCGCTTACCGGAAATATATTGTCCGGTAACTGACTCTTCACAGGCGATGATTTTCTCAATCGGGCCGTCGCAAATCACTTCGCCGCCGTGTACGCCAGCGCCAGGGCCGATGTCGATCACGTGATCCGCCATGCGGATCGCATCTTCATCATGCTCAACCACAATCACAGTGTTGCCCAAATCCCGCAGGTGGATCAGGGTTTGCAGCAGACGTTCGTTATCCCTTTGATGCAGTCCAATTGAAGGTTCGTCGAGCACATACATCACGCCGACAAGTCCGGCACCAATTTGGCTGGCGAGTCGAATTCGTTGGGCTTCACCGCCCGAGAGGGTTTCCGCCGAGCGTGATAGGCTCAAATAATTGAGGCCCACGTTGACGAGGAAACCTAAGCGATCGCGGATTTCTTTTAAAATCTTCTCGGCGATCTGCGCTTTTTGGCCACTAAACTCGACTTTCTCGAAGTAATCTAAGGCTTCACCAATCGACCAAGTGGTAAGTTGCGGCAGGTTGATATCGCCTAAAAATACGTTACGGGCTTCTTCGCGCAGACGCGAACCACCACAGCTTTGGCAGGCTTGGGTGTTGATAAACTTGGCTAATTCGTCACGTACCGAGTTGCTTTCGGTTTCGCGATAGCGCCTGTCCATGTTGTTGAGAATGCCTTCGAAGGGGTGATTACGTACCACCACATCGCCGCGATCGTTGATGTACTTAAAGGCAATGCTATCTTTGCCTGAACCGTACAGGACGATTTTGCGGACTCTTTCGCTGAGCTGCTCATAGGGTACTTCGACGTCGAACTTATAGTGTTCGGCGAGTGAGCTGAGCATTTGGAAATAGTAGAAGTTGCGTCTATCCCAGCCGCGAATCGCGCCGCCAGCCAGTGAAAGCTCAGTGTTGCTGATCACGCGCTCAGGATCGAAAAACTGTTGTACCCCTAAACCATCACAGGTTTGGCACGCGCCGGCTGGATTGTTAAAGGAGAAGATCCTTGGCTCTAATTCCGCCATCGAATATCCGCAGTGCGGGCAGGCGAAGTTGGCCGAAAAGATCAGTTCTTCGCCTTTTGCTTTACCAGTACCTGTATCGTCATCCATGGTGGCAACGGTCGCGATGCCGCCGGAGAGTTCCAGTGCGGTTTCAAAAGATTCAGCTAAGCGTTGCTTGATATCGTCGCGCACTTTAAAACGGTCGACGACCACTTCAATCGTGTGCTTAACGTGTAAGTCTAAGGTTGGCGGATCGGTTAAATCACACACTTCACCGTCGATACGCGCACGGATATAACCCTGCGCCGATAGACCTTCGAGCAATTTAACGTGTTCACCCTTACGGGCGTTGACCACAGGCGCGAGCAGCATCAAGCGGCTGTCTTGGGGCATTTCTAACACTTTATCGACCATCTGGCTGACGGTTTGCGCTGCCAAGGGTTGATTGTGTGTCGGACAACGCGGCTCACCCACGCGGGCAAACATCAAGCGCAGGTAATCGTAAATTTCGGTAATTGTGCCCACGGTTGAGCGTGGGTTATGGGAGGTGGATTTTTGCTCTATGGATATCGCTGGGCTTAAGCCTTCAATATGGTCCACATCGGGCTTTTCCATCAAACTTAAAAATTGGCGAGCATAGGCTGACAGGGACTCGACGTAACGTCGCTGGCCCTCGGCATATAAAGTATCGAAAGCAAGGGAGGATTTGCCAGATCCCGATAAGCCCGTGATGACAATCAGTTTATCCCTTGGGATAGTCAGGTTGATATTCTTGAGATTGTGGGTGCGTGCGCCGCGTATTTCAATCTTATCCATCTATCGCTCTAATGCCATATGCTTAAAAAAATGAGCATAAGTATCGCACAGTTCCGCGGCTGAGTTTAGTTGATTCTGTGATCGGCACCAATCCTAGGGTTGGCACTGGCTTTTAATCACCTTGCTGACAGTGGCAGTTATGTACCGAGTGGATTAACTAAGATTAATGCGGTTGTTGCGTACTGACTCACAGGACAAATGTGAACACTATGTTAGACTCGTTTCCCTGTGCCTGAGCGTTAAATAGGGCAGAAAAATAAACATGTTAACCCGAGCACGGTCAATATAGGTCCGTGATAATCGGGATAAAAGTTAACTGTACAGGCAGTGGTTTAGGCCACTATTTCCTTTTGAGCAAATCCTTTTGGGTGTGGTAACATGCGCCCCTTAAAAGACTTCAATCCAGGGCAAAATCATGGGTAACAACGGACTTTCGGGTACTGAGAAAAAAGTCGCGTTTTCTTTAGCCAGTGTATTTGGTTTACGCATGATGGGCTTGTTTATGATCATGCCCGTCTTTGCACTTTATGGTCAGCACCTCGAAGGCTTCTCGCCGCTGTGGGTCGGTATTGCTATCGGCGCCTACGGTCTGACTCAAGCTGTGCTGCAAATCCCTATGGGGATTTTATCTGACAAATACGGTCGCAAGCCGATTATCCTTATCGGTCTGGTGCTGTTTGCCATTGGTAGCTTGATTGCCGCCAATGCTGATTCGATTTACGGCGTGGTGTTTGGTCGAGCAGTGCAGGGCATGGGTGCGATTGCCGCTGCCGTGTTGGCGCTGGCAGCGGATTTAACCCGCGACGAACAGCGTACTAAGGTCATGGCGATTATTGGTATGTGTATCGGCGGCTCTTTTGCGCTGTCCTTATTGGTCGGGCCGATTGTGGCACAACATGTGGGCTTATCAGGCCTGTTCTTCCTCACGGCGATTCTCGCTGTGACGGGCATGTTGATCGTGCAATTTTTAGTACCGAATCCGATTTCCCACGCGCCTAAGGGCGACACCTTAGCCACGCCTGCCAGACTCAAGCGTATGTTGACCGATCCCCAGCTGTTTAGACTCGATGCGGGGATCTTTATTCTGCATTTAGTGTTAACCGCAGTATTCGTGGCCTTGCCGCTGGATCTGGTGGATGCGGGGCTCGTGAAAGAAAAACACTGGATGCTGTATTTCCCCGCTTTTGTGGGCGCGTTTTTCCTGATGGTGCCGTTAATCATCATTGGGGTTAAACGTAAGAATACTAAAGCTATGTTCCAAATCGCCTTAGTGATCATGATAGTGGCGCTGCTGGCGATGGCTTTATTCTCTAATAACTTATGGGTGTTGAGCTTTGCCGTGGTGCTGTTTTTCACTGGCTTTAACTATTTAGAAGCCTCATTGCCCAGTTTGATTGCCAAATTTTGCCCCGTCGGTGAAAAAGGCTCGGCCATGGGCGTGTATTCCACTAGCCAGTTTTTAGGGGCCTTTTGTGGTGGTATGCTGGGCGGTGGCGCCTTCCAATTAGTGGGCGCGGTCGGGGTGTTTATTGTTGCTGTGATCTTAATGTCTATCTGGTTATTTCTGACATTGGGCATGGAAAATCCCGTGCTGTTAAAGAGTTACACCTTGGAAGCCGAAGTCAAAGACAAGGCACAAGCGCGGGATATGGCGGCTCAGTTATCACAGCTGATGGGCGTCGTCGAAGCGATCGTCGTGTTGGACGAGAAAGTGGCTTACTTAAAGGTTGATGAGCATTTCGATTTAAGAGAAGCACGAGCTGTGTTAGGCTCTGCTCAATAATATCTGGGTCTGCCGTGTGGTATTTGGGGAAGCTGATTTTCCTCTATGGCGACACAGATAAACAACATACTGAATTAATAGATTATTTAAAGAATCGCAGGAGATTTCAATGGCCAGTCGTGGTGTTAACAAGGTAATTTTGGTTGGCAATTTGGGACAAGATCCAGAAGTGCGTTATATGCCAAACGGTAATGCAGTCGCTAACATCACAGTTGCGACCAGCGAATCGTGGAAAGACCAACAAGGTCAACAGCAAGAGCGTACTGAATGGCACCGTGTGGTTCTGTTCGGCAAATTAGCTGAAATTACAGGTGAATACCTGCGTAAAGGTTCACAGGTTTACCTTGAAGGTAAACTGCAAACCCGTAAGTGGAAAGACCAAAGCGGTCAAGACCGTTACAGCACTGAAGTGGTTATCGATCAAAGCGGTAGCATGCAAATGCTAGGTAGCCGTGGTCAAGGTGGCCAAGCACAAGGCGCGCCAATGGGCGGCGGCATGCCACAAAACGCAGGTTACCAATCTGCACCACAACAAGCGGCACCAGCGCAAAATCAATATGCGCCAGCCCCTCAAGCTGCACCTGCTTACCAAGCGCCAGCTCAGCAACAATATGCTGCGCCAGCACCTGCTCAGCAGCAATATGGACAGCAACAAGCTCAACCACAGCAAGGTGGTTATGCGCCTAAGCCACAAGCTGCTCCAGCGCCTGCTTACCAAGCGCCAGCAGCACCGGCACAACGTCCAGCACCACAACCACAGCAAAACTTCACTCCAGATTTGGATGATGGCTGGGACGACGATATCCCATTTTAATTGCTATGAAGTACTAGCGTCAATTTAGATGCTAAAGTCGACATAATCTCATTTTGTAAAGCCCCGCAATGATTTGTGGGGCTTTTTTATGACACACACTTCTAGTTGTGACTAATTTGTAAATTAATTTATTTAGCAATATTCAGCTTTTCAATTAGAATGTTGCACGCATCACATCAAGATGATGTAACTAATAGAAAGCTATATGGCTTAGGCATTATTTATATAAAGGAATATTCCCATGGAAGAGACAATGAGTCAGGAAAGCAGTTTGTTGGAAAGTGATGATAAGTTAACCAAGGTAGAGAGTAAAAGTCACAGTGTGCCACTGTTTCATGTATCACTGACCAAGTTAATTATCATGTTTATTGCGACCTTTGGTCTCTACCAAGTTTATTGGTTTTATAAACAGTGGCAGGCTTTAAAAAATTACTATGACTTAGATGCATGGCCAATAGCGCGTAGCTTTTTTTCTATCTTTTATACACATTCTCTATTTGTTTATATTAGTGAATACATTAAAGAAGATAATCGAGAGTATCGCTGGAATAGCTCAGCTATGGCGACATTTTATGTTGTGTTGTTAGTCGTTGGCGGAATTCTTAATCAAATTGAAACGTTGCCAATATCATTAGTTGTGGCATCAATATTTATTCCATTAGCTGTTTTATATCCGCTGTATCAAGCTCAAAAAGCAGTTAATTTTGCACTTGAATCTGTGGAATATCCTGATAATTCGCGCTTAACTTGGTTGAATTGGATATGGATTTGTCTGTTTTGTTTCTATTGGGCGATGATTATTTATGCTCTCACCTTGTTAGTTTAAATTTCTGAATATGAAAGCGGAATATATTTCTAATCACTTATATTCTGCTTTTTTAACGTCACTGCTAACATCTGGGAGCTAATACGGTTGGTATAAGCTAATTTTTAGCTTACTGAATGCTATCCTTTGCCCTATCCCCTCGCGCTTATTTTTCAAGATATTCCTGCTAAATATCAAGGCTATAAACTATTTTTAGTACGCCATAAGGTATTGATTTTGTGACTTAAAGTGCTTTAGGTACTATAGTGACTGCTTATTTTATCTGAAACTTAGGTATGCGCTTCTTAGGTTTCTTGTTTGATTTTGGGGGAAAAGTGCGAATTTTAATGAATAATTTCAAGGCGATTAGCCTGATGCGCCAGTGGCTACTGCTGACATTGTTAACTGTGGCATTACCACTACAGGCGAGCGAAGAGCCGCTGTGGATGGGAACGCCTGACTTGCCCATGAGTGGGCGAGTCCATACTGGTGAACTTGCCAATGGCATGCGCTATTTATTAGTGAGCAATAAGACGCCAGAGCAGGCTGTCATAGTACGTATGCGGGTGGACGTGGGCTCAGTGGTGGAGTCTGATACCGAGCAGGGGTTAGTGCATTTTCTTGAACACATGGCCTTTAATGGCTCGACGGGTTTGGCTGCGGGGGAGATGATCCCGACATTGCAGCGTCTTGGTCTGAGTTTTGGCGCCGATACCAATGCTGTGACTGAGTTTCAGCAGACGGTTTATCAATTCAACTTGCCCAGTAATAGCCAAGATAAAGTCGATACCGCTTTGTTTTTAATGCGCGAAATTGGCAGTAATTTATTACTCGACCCGGCGCTTATCGAGCGTGAAAAAGCGGTGGTATTGGCTGAACTGCGTGAGCGTAGCAGTGCGGATCTGGAGAATTACCGCAATCAATTACAGTTTTTAATGCCAGATACACTGTTGTCAAAGCGCTTACCTGTGGGTGAGGCGAACAGCATCAAGAATGCTACTCGCGAGACGCTGCTGTCTTTATACCAAGGTTTTTACACGCCCTCACGCACCACCTTAATAGTGGTAGGTGATATCGAGGTAGCCGCAGTTGAACAAAAGATAAAACAACAGTTTGCCAGTTGGCAGGCCGCGCCTTTGGCGGCGAAGGTTAAGCCGCAAGCGCTAGGCACTGTCGCAGAGCGCCAAAGCGTCGATGCGGCGGCATTTTTCGATCCTAGCCAATCGACCTCGGTTTCACTCGGTATGCTCAAGCCTATGGCATACCCTGCCGACAGCCCTGCCGTGCGAGAGCAGGAAATACTGCTTGAACTCGCCCACGGCATCTTGTATCGCAGAATGGAGTCGCAGTTACTGCATAGCCAAGGTTTATCTGGCGTTAGCCTGCAGGTTGGGGATCAATTTGATATCGCCTATGGCACTCAAATGAGCTTAGGTACGCAGGAGAATAACTGGCAAGAAGGTATAGCAATATTGGAGCAAACCCTGCGCCAAGCACAAGAGTTTGGTTTTAGTCAGCAGGAAATTGACCAACAAATCAAACGTATGCACAAAGGGTATCAGCTCAGCGCAGCGGGTAGCACTACTATCCACAGTGTGAATATTGCCGAGGGGTTAGTGTATTCGGTCACGGAAAATCGCGTGCCTGTAGAGCCTGAGTGGCAGCTGGCATTTTTTGAAAAAATACTGCCGACAGTGACGCCGCAAAAGCTAAAGCAAGTGTTTAATCAGACATGGAATGCTACGCCGTATCTGTATCTGACGAGCAATAAGCCCATCGAAAATGCTGAAAAACAGCTTATCGCTAGCTATGAGAAAAGCCGCAAACAAGCTGTGAGTGCGCCAGCAACTAAGGCGATTGACGAGTTTGCATACACTCAATTTGGCGATCAAGGCAAGTTAATCGCCGATAGTCGCGATGCCGAAACGGGCATCCGCCAGCTACAATTTTCCAATGGCGTGCGCCTTAATCTTAAGCCTACTGACTTTAATAAAGGCACTACTTTGGTCAGCCTCAACATAGGCTTTGGTGAAGTGCCATTCCCTGAGTTAGATGGCCTGTCTTATCTGTTTAACAGTGCCTTTGTGCAGGGAGGGCTTAAGGCCCATGACTATGGCAGTCTGCAGGATATTTTTGCTGGGCAAGATATTTCCATTAACCTAGGTGTGCGTGAGCAGAGTTTTGGCGGTGAGATCAGTACCAATGCCGCAGAATTACGTACACAGCTTGGCTTAATGACGGCCTTTTTGATTGAACCTGGCATGAATAAGCAGGCTGAGCAATTGTTCCGCGAGCAAGTGATTGCCGAGCAGCAAAGTCTCCATAGCAACCCGCAAACTGAGTTTTCTAATCAGTTTGATCGTATCTCCCACAGCGGTGATAAACGCTATGGTTATGGGGAACCAGAAGAAATTTTAAAGCGTCAGTTTGCAGAGCTGGCGCCGAGTTTCCATTCAGCCGTCGAGCAAGGAGCAATTGAAATCGCCATAGTAGGTGATTTCGACGAAGCTAGCGCCATCGCTGCTGTGGCTGAAACTCTCGGGGCAATTAAACGCAGCCCCACTAAAAATAGCCAGTCGCTAGTGCCTGTGTTCCCGAAAGTGCCCGCTAAGATGACGTTAACACACTATGGTCATCCCGATTCAGCGGCGCTGGCCATGGTGTGGCCAACAACGGATATGACTCACTTGAGCCAACATGCGGGATTGGGATTGCTGGAGCAAGTGCTCGGCATTTTATTAACGGAGAATGTGAGAGAAAAAGCGGGCGCGAGTTATTCGCCATCGGCCTTTTCTTATAGTGATTTCAATGCCAGCGGTTATGGTTACTTAGGTTTGTTTAGCGTGACGACTCAAGCCATGTTGCCAACGGTTTCCGAGTATTTCACCGCTGCAGTTAACCAAGTGAAGCAGCCGCAGGGGATTAGCGAAGACTTACTTAACCGAGCCCGCCAACCAGTGCTTGAATGGATGCAAGCCGCGCCGCAGAGCAATGGTTTTTGGTTAGATTTGGCATCAAATGCCCAGAGTTATCCTGGACGCTTTGCTGCTTTCAAACAAAGACAAGCGTTGGCGCAGAAGATGACACCGGCAGAGCTTAGTAAACTGGCACAGCAATATCTGCCAGCTGATGGCAGTTTAACCATCCAAGTCCTTCCTGCACCACTTGAACCCCAGCAATGAGTGTTGGTGCATAGAATAGAAGATTGATCATTTACCGCCATATCCCCTGTGCTAGCCAGTGCAGGGGATATTTGTTTCTGTTCCTTCAATTTAGGGCCAATTCCACGGCCTATATTCCATAAGTCGCAAACGGAAATACCTGTTGTCGAAAATGCCACTCACTTAACTGCGGTCGCCCCACTACTCTAGGCGCAACTTATTTGCGAGGAGATGGATGGGGTGAGGTATATGTTGCGATATCTTTTGTGTAGTTTTTGTTTAGTGCTTCTGTATCCAACTGGGATAGATATGTACTTGGTCGGTTTGCCGCAAATCGCGCAGGATTTAGGCGCGAGTGAAGTACAGTTGCACATCGCTTTTTCTGTGTATCTTGGCGGAATGGCGGCAACTATGCTTTTTGCTGGCAGCGTTGCGGACCGATTAGGACGCAAACCTGTCACTCTATTCGGCGCTATCATTTTTGCCTTAGCTTCGTATTTAGGTGGCATGGCTGAGACAAGCAATCAGTTCTTACTCATTCGTTTTATGCAGGGAATTGGTGCCGGTTCCTGTTACGTTGTCGCCTTTGCTATTCTACGCGACACCTTAGACGATAAGCTCCGAGCTAAAGTGCTCTCAATGATCAATGGTATTACATGTATTATCCCGGTCATCGCACCTGTTATTGGGCATGTAATTATGCTCAAGTTCCCTTGGCAGAGTCTGTTTAGCACTATGGCTGGCATGGGACTATTAGTCTGTTTGCTATGTATTTTTATATTACGGGAGACTAAACCTGCGCAGAGTAGGATTGAGGATGTTAATCGTCAGTTGGCGCCGCAAGAATCTTTTC
This sequence comes from Shewanella sp. SP1S1-7, assembly GCF_031932105.1. NCBI lineage: Bacteria > Pseudomonadati > Pseudomonadota > Gammaproteobacteria > Alteromonadales > Shewanellaceae > Shewanella > Shewanella sp. SP1S1-7. Next base: position 70,759 of record NZ_JAUOEU010000007.1, on the reverse strand, counting down.
GTCAGTCCTTTTTCCTCAGCCGGCTTGTTATGACGACTCTAGGTGTGACTACGATTCTCAGTTATGTCAATGTGTCTCCCATGCTGATCATGGGGCAGATGGGGTTTGACCGCGGCCAATATTCTAATGTTATGGCATTGACAGCGTTAGTGAGTATGCTGGTATCGTTCTCGACTCCTTTTGCACTTGCTGTGCTTAAAGAAAAAAGTTTGATGTTGATTTCACAGCTGTTATTTGCAGCTGCCGCGCTAGTGTTTGTGCTAACTCAGGTGCAATATTTTAGCCTTAATGTGAATTTATTAGGCTTTGGTTTTGTCTGTAGCGGATTCGCTATTGGATTTGGTGTGACTATGAGCCAAGCACTGAGCCCCTTTGCATCGCGTGCTGGGGTGGCAAGTTCATTGTTAGGTATTGCACAGGTTTGTACTTCAGCACTGTATATTTGGCTGATGGGATTAATAGGTATTAGTCCACTTAACATATTGTTGCTGATATTAGCCTTGGGCTCTGTTATCAGTACCTTACTCATATTATGTGTGCCTACAGCACCGAGCGTTTATCTAGATGAAGAAATCACTCGCACGTCTTGACCTTAATCTATTGTTTACTCTACAACTTCTCTTACAAGAGCGAAGTGTGACTAAGGCCGCTAAAAAGCTCAATGTCACCCCATCGACCGTGAGTAAATCCTTGGCGAAATTGCGTGATTGGTTTGACGACCCACTATTCATTAAAACGCCTCAAGGATTGCAGTTAACGCCATTGGCTCAAAGCATGGAGCAAGACTTAGCCGATTGGTTACAAAGGGGCAAACAGCTTATGGGCAAGCGCGGGGACGATATGGCAAAAGGGCTCAGTTTTGAGCTAATGCTTGAGTCACCTTTGTCGCTCATTATGCTTAATCAATTAACGCAGGCTATTTACCAACACTACCCTGATGCAAAAGTGAAAGTACGAAATTGGGATTATGATTCACTAGAGGCCATTATTCGCGGTGAGGCTGACATAGGTTTTACAGGCCGAGAAAGTCATCCTCGTTCCAAGGAATCCCTTGATTTATTGCCGTATTTTATCGATTTTGAGGTTTTATTTACCGATCTTCCTCAGGTGTATTTACGCCGCGATCATCCCGCCTTGCAGGAAGAGTGGAATATAGACACTTTCTTAAAATACTCGCATATCAATATCTTGTGGGAAAAGAGCGAAACCTGGGCCTTAGATGATGTACTTATTGAGCTTGGTTTAAGTCGCAATATAGTGCTCACCTTGGCCAGTTTTGAGCAGTCACTGTTTGTCGCGGCAGAGCCTCACCACAGTATGATGGCAATCGCGCCGCAATATTGTGAGCAGTATGCCCACCAATTACACCCTGACTTAGTCAGTCGTCCTATCCCGATAAGTGGCGAATATCTTAATAAACTCGCCATTCCTTTCACCTTGATTTGGCATAAGAGAAACAGCCACAACCCCAAAATCACTTGGCTGCGAAACAAGATAAAAGCGATTTATCAGCCGCGTGGGTGTGATTAAGGCTGTTATTTGCAGCATTAACTCGGTTGTTTTATACCCAATTGCTGGCAAATATATTGGATACACAGTTCCCGCTGCTGACACCATAGCCCATAGCTGACGGGGATAAGTTTAATCCCCGCGCGCTGTAACAGTTTATACAGTTCAATATCGAAAAAATCCGCCCATGGCCCTGGGTAACCGATTAAATCTATTGCTAAATATTGGTTACCATAGCGGCACAGAATATCTAGTTCCAGCCCTGCCATATGGTAGGCGCGCCAGACTGTTATGCCTTTTGCTTCAATCGCCTGTGCAACCGACTGGCCGAAGCTATCGAGGGAATCGACATAATTATGTGCCGCTTGAAATTGGCCCGCCGATGTTAAGTAAGTTGCCAGTAAATTATTGTTGGGGAGCTCATGCGCTTGTACCGATAAAAATAGCCACTGCATTTGTTTAGCGCGGGTGATGGCGACATTGAACATATCGGCTCGATTTAAATACACGGCAGCGCGGCTGTCGTTGGCCGTAATGCTAAACGACAGCAGCATAATATCGCGCTCTTCCCCTTGAAATCCAAAGGGGGTGGCAATCCGTAATTGGTGACGTTCTATTTGCTGTGTGCTAAAACGTGCGAGAATTTGCTGGGATAAATACTCTGTCTGATTGCGAAAACAGGAGAGCACACCAATGCTGGCGGGCACTAATGCATTCTCTTGTTCATCAATCAGTTGAGCTAACTTTTCAATTAATGCCTCCGCTTCTATGGCGTTAATACCCTTGCTATCCCGGTTGCCAGTAACCTGGACTCTGTGTAAGTGCCCTGAACTTGTGCAGGGTCTGTGCTGCATAATCTTCAGCATACCTTGATAAAACTGCTGATTACTAAATTGGATCAGCTCAGGTTTACTCCGAAAATGCTCATTTAAAAATACCACTTGGGATTGGCTCGCAAGGGATTGTGATACTAAGTCGAGCATACTGGCATCACGGTAGCTCATTAGGCCGCGGCAATCCGCAGCAAGTCCGAGTTGGGTTTGGATTTGGGTTTGTTTTGCGCGGGATAAAAACGAGAAATGGCGCAGCTGTTTACTGTCGCCCACCACCAGTGCTGCTTTTGCCCGCTGCAATGCCGGTAAACAGGCGGCAATATTGGCTTGGGTCGCTTCATCAATAATCACTAGATCAAACATTTGCTGCTCCATGGGCAGCACTTTATGCAAGCTGGCAAGGCTAGATAACCAAATGGGAAAGGTTTGCTTTAAGGCATCAAAATCCGTTTTGTAGAAACCGTCGAGTTGCTTAGCGGACTGCCGAGCGCGAAGTGCACTGGCAAAACTCACCAGCGTACTGCGCTTATGTTTGAGTAATTGGTTTAATCGATAGTGAGTGGCCAAATGTAAGTATTTGAGGCTTAAGTCTTCTTTTTGGGCGATGAGGGCGGTTAATTTATCGAGCACATCCCATTGCTGAGCAAACTGTTTGATCCCGGCACGGTAAGCCCAGTTGTAAAATCCTAAGCGCCAGCGTGATTGTCCTTGTTGTAAGGTCGCCAGTTTTTGGCCGCGACGTATGGCGTGGCGGCAATGGTGTATAAAACCGGCTTCCATTTTGGTTTGCTCGCGAGTCACAGTATTAAGTTGCTGTTTTGCATTGAGTAGTAGGATATCTGAGAGGGTTTCTGCAGTCGCAGGATGCTGACCATGCAGCATTTCATCTATCTGGTTTTTAAGGACTTTAATAAACTGCGGCGAGCCGGCTCGAATAAGACTGCTCCCTAGCTGGAATTGTTGCTGCAACTTATCGGCAATCACATCAACGGCAACATCGGTGTGGGCAACGATGAGGACAGATTTACCCCTTAATACCTGCTCCGCCGCCACTGTGGCTATGGTGTAACTTTTACCCGTTCCCGGTGGGCCCGATATTTGCCCCAAAGTATGGTTGGCCGCCACCTTTAAGGCTTGAATTTGCGCGCGGCTTAATAGCCCAGGAAGGTAATGCTCTTGGGTATCGACATTGTGACTAAGTGGATCTCGAGTTGGCACTTGCCTAAACAGCGCTTGAAGCGGCGCAGAGTGTGAAGGCGCTGTGATGAGATTGTCGAGTTCGTGCAATATGCCGCGACTTGCCTGCGAACGCTCTGCAAGAATAATTTGGCTGCGACTAACCATAAACCGCCCACGTTTACGGCATAAGCCAGTGAATTCAGTCTCATCGATCAGCTTGGGAAAATGCAATAAATGACTGGTATCAACATCGGCTTGGCCCGCCCGCAGCCAAGCTATCCAGCCACTGACATCCGTTGGATTATCGCGTAACTCTTGACTTAAGCTGTGTCCTTCAACGACTAATTTTTCTAATAGTGCTTCATTGATGGTGAATGGCCCGCCGCCAGAGAAGCTGTTATTAGATTCGAGGTAAATGTTATCGCCATCGGCCTGTAACTGGCATTCACGGTACAGCAGTGGCGTGACGACTTTACGTTTTTCGCCATTAAGTTCGACTGTGCCGCAGAAAAATAAACAACAGTGCAATAGTACTTTTTCACGTAGATACAAGGCACTACGCGCCATTAATGCGGAGGCAGGAGCAAATGGCACCGGCAAGCGAGGCAGAAAGCCACTGCTTAACTCGTCTTCTCCTTGGAGTAATAGCTTTTCTTGCTCAGCAAGTTTGTGGCTAGACCAAAGGTTAATTTCAGCACTATCGTGTTGAAAACACTGTTTATAGTAGTTAAGAATCCCTTGCAAACCCTATCCATCCCAAAGGCTTAATTGGCGGTGCGAGAGTAACTCAATCGCATAAGTCGAACAAGGTTTGCACCAACTGTGGATGATTTCTCCATGGTCGCAATAGCCTAAAAGAGAGGTATTCGATATGCCAGCCTTATTGTTCTGGAGTGGAAGCGTTTTTGTAGATGTGAACTAAGGTATCAGCAATCGCATTTGTATCAATTAAGGGCCTGAAAAGTGGCGTTTGTATCAGTATTTGGCGTGTTATTGAAATGTTTGTTAAGTGTTTGGGTTTGTGAAATATTTGTTTTTGTTTTTAGTGGAAATTGCCATTGTTGTCATTGTATAACTGCGTAGACTGAACTGAATTTTTGTCTGCTAATGAGGGAAACAATGATAAAAAGTAAGCTAAAGGGATTCGCGGTTTTGACCTTCGCCTGTTTAGGCGTGACCGCTTGCGGTGGTTCTGATAATGACAAGGATGAGGATACCTCTAAAACTGATACTTATGTGCAATTCTATAATGCGACAGTGGGGAGCACTGCTACCGCGCTGAAGATTGGCGATAAAACCTATGAAAGCGTGAGCTACGCAGATGCGATGCCACGATTTACATCTACCCCCGGTGTGAGTGAGGTAGAGGTGATGGGTAAGGATGCGGCAAATAAAGATATTTCACTCTACAAAGAGAATATCGATTTAAAAACGGCAACCGACCATTTCTTTGTATTGCATGGGGATTTTGCCTCGCCAGCCCTTTTGAATATCAATTACTCGCGTACCGAGCTCGATAAACAAAATGCCGAAGCGGACAAGAGCAAGATGCAATTATTGATTGCACACACTGCGACTGATGCACCTGCCTACGATGCCTATATTGCCAAAGCGGATAAAGGCTTTGCCGATGCAGTGATGCTAGGCAGTGTCTCCTATGGTGAGGTTTCAACACCACAGATTTTAGATACAGGCGACTATAAAATTTATCTGACTGCGGCGGGTACGACCAATATCAGCTACACCACGGCAAGCATTAACTTTAAAACCAAGGTGCCTTATAAGTTGATTTTAAGGGAAAGCTTTGGCGCTTCAGCTGCTAAAATCAGTTTAGACAGCGTCGACTCAACCACCAATGTGCGTAACCATGTCGCCCTCGAAAGCAGTGTAGACTTTAGAGTATTTAACGGCTTGGCTGCACATAATGTCGATGTGAAAGTGGTGAGTAGTAAGCAAGAAGCGCTATTTAGCAATGTGGCCCCCTTCGGCGTAACAGCTTACCAAGGCGCCGAGTTTAATGACTTTGGTGTGAGCGTACTTGACCATACTAGCCAAGCTAAATTACTCGACAATGTGCTGATCACCCTTAATCAAGATGATATTAAAACCATCTTCATTTACGAGCAGGCGACAGAGCAGGGCAGCCAAGTGAAGGCGATGGAGATGAAGCAAACTCAGACTCCAAGTCCCTATAGCTTTAAGTTTGACATCGTGAGTTTTGCCGATAAAAGTAATCTCACTGTATATTTCTTAAAAGCAAATGACACGATTGAAACTGCGGTAAATAAAATCACTGCGGTCAACCCTGCGAGCCCTCAGTCAGTGACTGTACCTGCAGGCGAATATTCTATTAAAGTCATCGCAGTCGAAAACGGCACTAAAACCGTTGTCTATGCCTCCGATTTAATGGATTTCAGCAATGAAGACAATGTCACTATGGTGCTGAATAAAGATGCTGCCACTAGCTTTGGTTATAACTTGATTAAGCTCTAACCGTTAAGGTGAGTGAACTTAGCTAATACAAGAGCGCTACTTAGGTAGCGCTTTTTATTGATTGTGGCAGTGGGGTTAATGTAGGCTAATCGGCAAAATTAAGCTGAGTGGTGGTTGTGTGGATAACGCGAGCAGCATAGGAAAAGGAGTTCACTGTGATTAGCAAAGGATTTAAAGACGGCCATTTCCAAATTGGTGAAGGCAGTATTAGCGGCACCATAGCGTGCATGTTAGCCATATTATCGTTTTTAGGTGTATTGGCGTTTCATTTCCCTGAATACCTGACTACCCCCGAATTACGCCAAAGTTATAACGTCGATATTATTCGCAGTTTGATATTTGTCGCCTTAGTGGTGTCGGGCAGCTTAGGTTTATTAAATTTTATTCGAAATAAAAATAAACGATTTGGCTTTGTCGCTTGGGTATTTGTGAGCTTGGCGATTGCCTTTGGTGGTCATCAAGTCGAGGTCGAGCCTTTTGCCAATCATAAGGTCTCACTGGGGTTAGATTGGTTTATTTTAGACTTATTAGGTTCAACCTTAATTTTTATTTTTATCGAAAAATGGCTACCCCATAAACCTGAACAGCCAATATTGAGACCCGAATGGCAAGGGGATTTAAATCATTTTTTGGTGAATCATTTAGCGATTGGATTTGTATTATTGGTGACGAATCAATTTGTGCAGTCGACCTTTTCTTGGGCTATTTCCAGCACAGTGCAAAGCTTTATCGCAGGTCTGCCCTTTGTGTTGCAACTGCTGTTGATTCTATTGGTCGCCGATTTAATGCAATATGCGGCGCATCGCGCTTACCATGAGATCCCATTCCTGTGGCGTTTCCATTCGGTACACCATAGCGCCAAGCATTTAGATTGGTTGGCGGGATCAAGGCAACATATGTTTGAGTTGATCGCCACCCGTTGTCTAGTACTTACGCCGATTTTTATCTTGGGATTTTCCAAAGATATCATCAGTATTTATGTCATTATCGTTGGCGTACAGGCGGTATTTAACCATGCCAATGTCCAAGTTAACTTCGGTTGGCTACGTTACTTAATCGTCAGCCCGCAGTTCCACCATTGGCACCATGCTTCCGATAAGGCGGCTATAGATCGTAACTATGCCGCCCATTTTTCATTTTTAGATTACCTCTTTGGAACCGCAGTTCGAGGTCAGAAAGAGTGGCCAGAGCAATATGGTGTCGTCGGTGATTACATGCCCGTTGGCATGTTTAAGCAGCAATTATATCCCCTCGGTTTAGCGAAGAAGGACACAAAATAACGGCGCTGCATTTGGAGTGGTTCGTTTTGGAGTGGTTTGTTTTGGAATGATTATCTGGAAGTCAATGTGAGGTCAACTGAGTAGCAATGTTTAAGTGATGGTTAACTCTGACACTGGGACAGCAAAAAGCCCAACACAGCGTTTTTAATTGGCGCTTTGTTGGGCTTTTTTGCAGTTAATATCGCAAGTGTTATTCGCTGATTTTCAGCTCTTGGCCTGGCTTAATAATGCTCTTGCTATTGAGCTGGTTCCACTTCATTAAATCAGCCAGTTTGACCTTATTCTTACGGGCGATTTTATCCAGCGAATCGCCGGATTTTACCTTGTAGGTTTTGGCTTTTGCCGTTGGCATATCGGCCGATTTTGAGCTGGTGGTTTTAGTGCCGTTGGCATTTGTTTTGGTCGATGACTTGGCTTTGCTATCGGACTTAGTGTTGGCTTTAGCGGGTTCTGGCTCATTATCATTGGCTGCCATTGGCGTTAAGAGTGTGAGCTCTTGGCCGATTTTGAGGCGATCAGAGGTCAGGTTATTAGCCTGTTTTAATGCCTTGACTGATGTATCAAACTTAGCCGCGATTGTGCCTAGGCTGTCGCCGGACTTAACGATATAGCTTTGGCTGTCATAGCGTTTTTGGGCGTAGAGTTTGTCGTGATTTTCTTGATATTGGCCTATGTTTTCCAGCGGTAAGGCGATCTGATATTTGCCTTTGCTCGGGATCACGCCTTGGCGAAAGCCCGGGTTATAGGTTTTAAATTCTGCCTTGCTCAGCCCTGCCGCATTGGCGATTTGGCCGATATCCACGCCATTGGGCGCAGGGACTCTATCTAAGAAAGGGCGGTTCGCAATCGGTCGCACTTTTAGATTGTAATGATTGGGTGCGCGAATAATTTGAATAAAGGCCAGCCACTTAGGCACAGTTTGTACGCGTTTGGCCGGAATGCCCAGCGACCAAAAGTCCGTTGGTTTACCCTTGGCTTTATTCTTGTTGATGGCGGCTTTAATCACCAATTCACCGGTATTGTAGGCGGCGACGGCGTTGATCCAGTCTTTGTCTAAGGTGTCGTACAAATGCTGTAGATAGTCGAGCACGGCATCGGTTGAGGCCAGTGCATCTTTGCGACCGTCGTAGGCTGAGTTAACCGTTAAGCCAAAATTACGCCCAGTGGCGGGGATCATCTGCCACAGTCCAGCTGGGCCGTTTGCCTGTGCCAGTGGATTGTAACCACTTTCGACTATGGGTAATAACGCCAATTCTAATGGCATGTTACGGGCTTCGAGCTGGCTGACGATGTAATACAAAAAGGGTTCGGCGCGTTCGCCGACTTGGTTCATAAATTTCTGTTTATCATCGAAAAAGTTACGCTGTTTGCGCACTTCGGCATCGTCATGTACGTCAATGGTGTTGGCGTGTTGGATCTTTTCCCAAACGTCGCTGTACTGCTCAACCACAGCGGGTGGCGTGTGCTGCTGGTGTTGTGGCGAGTGCTCGTTAGCGTTACTCACATCATTTGCTGGGGCATTGAATTCTGTGGTTGATGGGCTTGCCGACGTGCTCGCGCAACCGCTCAATTGGGCCACGAACATGGCCAGCATTAGCACTGTAAAAGAGTGCGTTTGGCGAAAATGTTTCCGCATGATTGTCCTGTGATGAGTTAACTGGGCATTCCATATTGGTGCACATGCTAATCTGTTTTCGCGTTTCTGGATAGCTCCCCACGGTTTCCCCCTATTTACAGCGCCCGCTTAACGTCCGTTTAGCGCCGATCGCGCCGCCCTTTGGCTGTATATCTTGCGTTTAGCTTTAATCATTAATGCGCTACCATAGCGGCGATTTTTCATTGACTTGGGTAGCAAAGTGCAGACGTTAGCGCAGTTAAGAGCAGGGCAGTTACAAGGGATCACGCGTTTACAATTGGTCGAGGAGTTAACCGAGTTTCCGCGGGAGATTTTTGACTTAGCCGATAGCCTCGAAATCCTCGATTTGTCAAATAATCAACTGAGTACTCTGCCCGAGGACTTGCACCGTTTATCGCGTTTAAGGATCCTCTTTGCTTCTAATAACCGCTTCGAATACTTACCCGAGGCATTAGGGCGCTGTGCGAATTTAGAGATGATTGGCTTTAAGGCGAATCAAATCCGCACTGTGACTGCCGCTGCGTTACCGCCACAAACCCGCTGGCTTATCCTTACCGATAACCACATCGAGACCTTGCCTGCGGCTATGGGCGATTTACCTCGTCTGCAAAAATTAGCACTAGCGGGCAACCGGTTAACGGCTTTGCCCGAGTCGATGGCCAATTGCCGTAACTTAGAATTAGTGCGTCTATCGGCCAATCAACTGCAAGCGTTGCCAGCTTGGCTACTGGGTTTGCCTAAGTTGACTTGGCTCGCTTTTGCGGGTAATCCGTTCAGTCATACCTTGGTCGATCCCCATGCCGATGTGGCCACAGTGGCAAACGTGACTCTGCATGATATCAAGTTGGCAGAAAAACTGGGCGAAGGCGCCTCTGGGGTGATTTACCGTGGTGATTGGTTGAATCAGGCCATGGTCGCCGCGACGGGGTCATCACAGATTGCGGTAAAACTCTTTAAAGGGGAGGTGACCAGCGATGGTTATCCCGCCGACGAGTTAGATTGCTGCCTCACAACGGGAGATCACCCGAGCCTTATCAAGGTGGTGGCGCACATCAGCCAGAAAGACCAATTGGGCTTAGTGATGGAGCTCATCCCGCCCGGGTTTAGCAATTTAGGTTTACCGCCAAGTTTGGCAACCTGCACCCGTGATACCTTTCATGCTGATACCCAGTTCAGCCTTGATGACGTGACTAAGATTACACTCCAATTGGCCGATGCGATGGCGCACATGCACACCAAGCAAGTCAGCCACGGCGATGTCTACGCCCATAACATTATGGTTAATCAACAGATGAACCTGTTGTTTGGTGATTTTGGCGCGGCATCTAATTTACGCAATCTGTCTACAGTAGAGCGCTTGGCGATGGAAGCGATTGAAGTGCGCGCGCTGGGCTGCTTGATTGAAGATTTGTTGGCCTATGTGGATGCATCAGCCTATGTGAGTGCCTCGATTGGCCTTGAACACTATAAAAAGTTGAGTGCGATTAAGGATGAGTGCATGCAGTTGGATGTGACTCAGCGCCCCTGTTTTGCAGAGGTGAAAAAGGCCATCGAAGCCCTGCTAAAAGGCAAATAGTGGCCAGCTAACAGGTCAGTTTTACATCTGTTTCTAGTTTGTTGTGTTTTATATGTCTTTGTGTGATTTAAGTTTGCTCTATTGGGTTTAGCGTTAACTCATTGTTTTGTTTGGTTGTGTAGCCGAGTTTTTACTGGCACTGACTGGGATTATGCCTATAGGCTGTATACCCAAATAACCTCAAATTGCTGAAACAGGCATTTTGGGGGACTTGGTATTAGTCTTGGGTTCAATCCGGTTTGCTGTTGTCGGATAGGATGTCCGTTGAATAGTAAGAACGATAGGTTTGCATACTATGTTTACACGAACGCTGTTTATACAAAGAGTGACTGAACGAGCACGCAGTGCATGCGATATTTCATTTAAAAGCCAGCCCCACAATCTTCCAAAGGCGCCCTTAATCGCGCCTTTGACGTTTCTACTGGCGAGTCTTTTCACCTTAACCCCTATGGCTGTATTAGCGGCGGACAAGGTCGACGTTATCCCTGTGACGGTCGAGGCCATTAAAGAAACCTCCTTTGCCGATGTCGTCAACGAAGTCGGTAAAATTAACGCCATCGATTCGGCGATACTCAACTTTAACGCCAGCGAAAAAATTAGCGCCATTCATTTTAGTAACGGCGACAAAGTGACGAAAGGCCAAGTGATTGCCGAGCAAGATAACACTAAGGCCAAGGCCGATTTAGACAAGGCCAAAAGCACCTTAGCACTGGCAAAAACAAAGCTTGAACGGATTGAAGACCTGTTAATCAAAGAGCCATTTGCACTCTCCAAGCAAGATGTGGATGAACTGCGGGAAAATGTGAATCTGGCTGATGCCGATTTTCGTCAGAAACAAGCAACCATGAACGACTACTTGATCAAAGCCCCTTTCGACGGTCAGCTAACAAGCTTTAGCCAGTCCATAGGCAGCCAAATTGGCGCAGGTACCGCCTTAGTCACCCTTTATAGTTTAAATCCCGTCGAAGTCCGTTATGCCATTAGCCAGAAGGATTTAGGTAAGGCACAAAAAGGTCAGAAGGTGAATGTCACCGTTGAAGCCTATGGTAATAAGGTGTTCAATGGATTAGTTAACTATGTGGCTCCAGCGGTGGATGAAAGCTCAGGACGAGTTGAAGTGCACGCCGCCCTCGACAACCCAGAGTTCAAACTGGCGCCCGGCATGTTCGCCAATATTAAGCAGTTCTATAGCCGTGGGATTAAACGCTTATTAGTGCCGCAAAATTCGATTATCGCCAATAACGACGAACGCTTTGTCTGGTTAGTGCGGGGCGATAGCGCTGTAAAACAAGTGGTTAAACTCGCGCAAAACACTAATGATGGCTATACGGTTGTAACCGAAGGTTTAGCCGAAGGCGATCTCGTGGTTAAAACGGGTATGCAAAACCTCAAGGCCGATAGCAAGATCAAAGTCATTCAGGACAAAAGCGCGGCAGATAAAGCCACTGTCTCCAGTGCTAACTCTGGTGCGGCCGTAGCGCTAAGCGCTGAGCCCAGCACTGAGGGGGCCGAATAATGCGTTTACCCGAAGTCTGTATTCGCCATCCTATCTTCGCCTCCGTGCTCAGCATCATGGCAGTGTTACTGGGCTTGATTGCCTTTCAAAAACTCGATATCCGATATTTTCCTGAGCACACCACCCACTCGGCATCTGTGAATGCATCGATTGCAGGGGCGAGCGCCGATTTTATGTCGAGCAATGTGGCCGATAAGTTAATTGCGGCGGCTTCGGGCATAGACAAGGTCGATACTATGTCGACCGACTGTAGCGAGGGTCGCTGCTCGTTAACCATTAAGTTTGTTGATGATACCAACGATATCGAATACACCAACTTAATGAACAAGTTGCGTAGCAGCGTCGAAGGGATTAACGATTTCCCCCAGAGCATGATAGATAAACCGACCGTCACCGACGATACCTCGGCTACCGATGCTGCCAGTAATATCATTACCTTTGTGAACGCTGGTGGCATGGAAAAGCAGGCCATGTACGACTACATTAGCCAGCAGCTAGTGCCGCAGCTCAAGCAAGTGCAAGGTGTTGGCGCCGTGTGGGGGCCCTATGGCGGCTCACAAAAGGCGGTTCGAGTCTGGCTCAACCCCGAGCAGATGAAGGCGCTGAACATTAAAGCCGCCGATGTGGTGGGCACCTTAGGTTCTTACAATGCCAGCTTCACCTCGGGGGCGATTAAAGGCAAGTCACGGGATTTCTCGATCAACCCTTTGAATCAAGTTGAAACGCTCGAAGATGTGAAGGACTTAGTGATCAAGGTCAGCGAGGGCAAGATCATCCGTGTGGCCGATGTCGCCGATGTGGTGATGGGTGAGGAAAGTTTATCGCCGAGTCTGTTGTCCATTGGCGGACATAGCGCCATGTCGCTGCAAATTTTACCTTTGAGTAATGCTAATCCTGTGACTGTGGCCTCGAACATTAAGGCCGAAATTACGCGCATGCAGCAGCATTTACCCCAAGGGTTAGAAATGACCTTGGCCTACAATCAGGCCGATTTTATTGAGGCTTCCATCGACGAAGGTTTTTCCGCGCTGATTGAGGCGGTGATCTTAGTATCGCTGATTGTGGTGTTATTTTTAGGTAGCCTGCGGGCGGCGTCGATCCCGATTATAACCATTCCTGTGTGTGTGATCGGGGTGTTTGCCGTGATGTCGGCGCTGGGTTTTAGCATCAATGTGCTCACTATTCTGGCGATAATCTTGGCCATTGGTCTGGTGGTGGACGACGCCATTGTGGTGGTAGAGAACTGCTATCGCCACATCGAAAACGGTGAAACCCCTTTTAACGCGGCGATTAAAGGCTGTCAGGAAATCATCTTCCCTATCATTGCCATGACCTTAACCCTCGCGGCCGTGTATTTGCCGATAGGACTCATGTCGGGATTAACCGCCGATCTGTTTCGGCAATTCTCCTTCACCTTGGCCGCCGCCGTGATGATCTCTGGTGTGGTGGCGTTGACTTTGTCGCCTATGATGAGCGCCTATCTTATCAATACCACTGAGCAGCAGCCTAAATGGTTTAGCCGAGTCGAGCATGCGCTGCAGCAGTTAAATAATTTGTATATCAAAGAGCTGGATAAGTGGTTCGGTCGTAAGCGTTTAATGCTCGGCGCGGCAGTGGTGCTTGTCGGTCTTGCGGGCATCGCCTACTGGCAGCTGCCGAAAATACTCTTGCCCGCGGAAGATTCTGGTTTTATTGATGTGGCGTCCAATGGCCCAACGGGTGTGGGTCGCCAGTATCATCTGAACCATAATGCTGAGCTTAATGGCGTGATGGACGAGCATTCTGCCGTTGGAGCGAACTTGTCTTACATCGAGGGCGAGCCAGTAAACCATGTGTTGCTCAAACCTTGGGGTGAGCGCAGTGAGGGTATAGATGAGGTGATCAGCGACTTGATGGCTAAATCGAAGCAAAGCGTTTCTGCCTACAACATGTCCTTTAGCATTCGCTCGGCGGATAATCTCAGCATTGCCAATAACCTGCGCTTAGAGTTAACGACCTTAGATCGCAATAAGGATGAACTGAATAACACCGCCGCCAAAGTGCAAAAGTTACTCGAGGATTATCCAGGGTTGAACAACGTCGGTAACTCGGTGCTGAGGGATCAACTGCGTTACGATCTGTCTATCGATCGCAACGCCATTATCCTCTCGGGCGTCAGCTATGGTGATGTGACGAATGCGCTGTCGACCTTCCTTGGCTCAGTCAAGGCGGCGGACTTACATGCCACCGATGGCTTTACCTATCCCATTCAAGTGCAAGTAAACTTAGATAAGCTCAGTGATTTCAAAGTATTGAATAAGCTGTACGTCACCTCAGAATCGGGGCAAGCATTGCCGTTATCGCAGTTTGTGTCGATTAAGCAGACCACGGCAGAGTCGAACATTAAGACATTTATGGGCCTTGATAGCGCCGAGCTGACGGCAGATATTATGCCCGGTTATTCCACCAATGAAATTAAAGCCTATTTAGACGAGCAACTGCCAACGCTGCTCAATGACGCCCAAGGCTTTAAATACAATGGGGTAGTGAAAGATTTAATGGATTCGCAGGCGGGGACTCAGTCGTTATTTTTGCTGGCACTGGTGTTTATCTATTTGATTTTGGCCGCGCAGTTTGAAAGCTTCGTCGATCCCTTAATTATCTTACTGACTGTGCCCCTGTGTATTGTTGGCGCGCTGCTGACCTTAGCTTTGTTTGGCCAGAGCGTGAATATCTACTCGCAGATAGGGTTATTAACCTTAGTGGGACTCGTGACTAAACACGGCATCTTACTGGTGGAGTTTGCCAATAAGCAACAGGACCAAGGCTTGAGTGCTATTGAGGCGGCGCTCAGCAGTGCTAAATCGCGCTTAAGGCCGATTTTAATGACCTCTTTAACCATGATTTTAAGTGCCATTCCCTTAGCGCTGGCTTCTGGGCCTGGTTCATTAGGGTTAGCCAACATAGGCTTAGTCTTAGTCGGAGGCTTAATGACGGGGACCTTCTTCTCGTTATTTGTGGTGCCTGTGGCCTATGTCGCTATGGCCGAACTCAAAGCTAAGGATGTGCTTGCTGGGCTGCGCAGTGCTAAAGCTTAGTCGCAGGTTGGTTGGGGTTGATCGAGCCTAGATCCACTCCATGGGTTCAACTTGCCTATAAATACGTTATGATTTAAGCCAATAGCTAAGCGCGTTGGCTTAATTTTTTTGTCGAGTGATCATTGCAGTATTTGAGAGAGTGTTGAGTGCGAGTGGCCTCATCAGCGACGGAGAGCTGGCATTATGAGTTTGTTACAGTGTTTTCATCGGGCGCCCCTGTATCTGGCTTGCTCGGCTGGGCTGATGTTTGCCTCTCCGGTCATGGCCTCTTTTTGGCAGTCCTTGTTGCGCAGTGAGTTACCGGTCGATCAAGTGACGGCGCCGGCGGACAGCCAGCGTTTCGAGTTTGTCGGTGTGTTGCCCGCCAATACGCAATTAGAACTGGTCGGTTATTACGCCTCTTCGATTTGTACCCGCAAGGAAATCCGTTTTCCCAGTGGCGATCTTGCCAATCCCTATCGCGCCACACTCGAAGAAACCTCAGTGCTGCGGCAAGTGATTAGCAGTGGTAGCAAAGCGAGTGATTTTTTGCTGCCCTTAGCCTTAAATGGCGGCGGTGATTGTCAGTGGCGGCTTGAGGATTTAATGCTCGATGTGACTATACTGCCAAACCATCCACTGTGGCAGAGAGCTAAAACGCTGCAACGGGATTACCTCGCCAAGTTGCAGCGCACTTCGGTAGATGCATCTAAGGCTGCCAGCCAAACTGCGTTGCCGACTCAAGTGTCATCTCACGATGATTTTTATTTAAGTCAAGAGCTTAATATCGATCCTATTCATGCGGGCAGCGAGGCAGATAACTCACTGCTGGCGACCACGCCGTTATCGTTAGCGCCAGTTTACTATCCGGTTTTTATTCATTATCCAGAGGAAGACAAACCCTTCGAGGCACGGCTGAAGAGTAGCCTGCAGCGCACTTCTAGCCTGTGGGCCAGCCCGTATACTCAGGCCGTTCGGCGTGGCGATGAGGCGGTGATGCGGGTGAACTTCAATCCACAGATTGCCGAGCATTACGAGGTCGATGTTTGGTATCTGCCCGATACGGTTGAGGTGAAGTATCCCGACGGCACTCAATATGCTTATGTCAACAGTGAAGTAAAACTGTATGCCTATGGCAAACCTGAATCACAAATCAAGACCTTAGCTCAAAGTGCCGAGGCCGAAGATAAGCGCTTATTGGCGCGTATCTATGAGCTTGGGCACGCCTTGCCTAAGGATGAGGCTAAGGCGCTAAAGTATTACCGCGAAGCCGCAGAGGCGGGCGATATTGAGGCCTTGCACTGGATGCGAGATCAAGCTGGTTACGCGGGGCGAAAAGATGAAAAAACCTATTGGCTCGGGCGCGCCGCGAGCTTTGGTGATAACACGGCAAAGCTTGAGTTAATCCGTTTACCTTTATCGGTTATTGAGCGTGGCCTCGTTAATACGGGTGAAGATAAGGTTAGAGAAACGCAAGCGTGGCAGCTGTTAAATCAATTAGTTGACCAAGGAATGCCAGAGGCAAGCAGCCTGATGGCTTTCTATCAAGTGTTACCCTATTCACCGTATTTTGATGCTAATGCCGCGCTGGAAAATTATCGTCTGAGCGTGAAGGCTAAGCCTGAACTGGCCTATGCGGCGGCCAGCGATTACTACTATTTGGCGGATAATTTTGCTGCGGGTGAGGAGTTTTGGCTGATTGCCGCCGAGCGGGATCTCTATGCCGCAGCCGAACTTGCCAATATCTTGTTATCGGAAACCCATCGTGATGCGGTTAATGCGCGCTACTGGTTAGCAAGAGTGACGACGCTGGGTGCCAAGCAAGGTTTGCAGGCGGATATTTTAGGCAATGCATACTTCCAACTCGCAACCTTATTAGATAAAGGCGAGGGCGGCGCGGTCGATGCGAAAACAGCGTTAACGCTTTATCAGCAGAGCCTTGAAATTGCAGAGCGATTTTCAAATGACTATGAAGCAAAGGCTAAGGACAGAGTGCAAGTGCTTGAACAGCTGCGCTTATAACCTCATGTTTATATAAAAGAGTATTCGTTAGCATTTAGCCAATAAAAATCCCTGCCATGGCAGGGATTTTGCTATTTATTCAGCTGCTTGATTTAAGCCTCTAGTGTTAAGTGGCTAGAGTTAAATAAGCAGATTTAAACGTTCTGGCTTAAGCAACGACAGCCAACTAGCGTAAATCAACCTGCAGTGCGACACCCGAACTCTGGGGTTCACTCTGCACTGTGATGTAATACCACCCCACGTTTGGCGCATCGACTGTGATACTTTCTTGAGTGTTAGCAGGCGTGACAGACGCTGCATCGAAGTGTTGAGCATTGGCCCACGTTGTCCCCGAAAATAGGCTCACATCACCACTGCCGTGGGCTGAGTTGATGCTTAACTGACTCGTACCTTCTGGCACCCAAAGATAGTAATCACTGCGACCATCGGTGGTGCAGATGGCTTTGCCTGAACTCAGCTCACCATGACTCAAGGGTGATTGCGTCGCGCAAGCATTGGCGATGAGAGCTGGCGAAGGCGTGTTGCTCGCGCCTGTATTGAGGGTGAGTGTTACGCCGCTAAACTCAGTGGCAGTGTCCACTGTGATATAACGCCAGCCGCGATTGGCACTAAAACTTAGCGACTCTTGATTACCTGCTTGAGTGCTCTTGGCATCGGCATTTTCGGCGTCGGCCCACTGACTGGCATTGAAGTAAAGATTGGCATCCCCAGAACCGCCCTTAGTGGTGACGGTGAACTGAGTATTATCTTCCTCAACCCAGAAGTAGAAGCTGTTGCGTCCACCACTGATACACTCGTTTTTGCCCAGTGTGAGCTGGCCGTAATCTAAGGTTACTGCACCGCAATTTGCTGGTGGCTCAGGATCCACGCCGCCATCTCCCAGATCGGGATCAACATCAGCGAACAGCTCAGTGGTGCTGACTTGCATATCAACGCCGCCAAAATCTCCCGACAAGGTAATGTAATGCCAATATTCGTCAGGGTTTAACTGCACTTTAATGACTTGATAGTTACCGTTGCCGATCCCCGCGCCTTGGTTTTGTTCTGGGCTTGCCCAACTTTTAGAATTGAAATAAATGTCGGCATCACCCCAACCGCCGCCAATCTTGATCCACAGATCTTGGGCCGAGCGATCGGTATTAGTGAAACTGAAACTGGCGCGACCGAGTTTAGAGTCGATACATTCCATCGGCACATCGATTTTCAGGCTAGCCGATTCAGTGTAACGGTAGGCTTCGTTCGTTACTTGGCAAGGCGAGTAATCCTTACTGATAGTGCCCGCAGGGCCAGCCCAGTTACCTTCACGGCCACTGGGCTCAGCATCGACATCACTTGGGCCTTTATCGACAATGCCATCGTCAGCCGTGCTCAAGCCGCTGGCGAGCCAACCTTGCCACTCGTTGTCGTAACGTGTACCGATACCATCCATAAAGGTTTGATATTCCGCGTATTGGTCGTTACGTAGGTAGGCGAGAATCTGTCTCACATCGTCCCTGTGATGCTCAAACATAAAGCGCACCGCCAGATAACCCCAACGGTAGATACGGTCTTGGCCTGATTCATAGTTGTTTTTGAATATGGTCGACAACATAAATTCACCAGTTTCGCCCATGGCAATGGCCGCGGTATTGGCGTCACGGTAAGAAATGTATTCCGCTAGGCCTTCAATCCACCAAATGGTATTGGCCGAAGTGCCGCGGCTAAAGTCACCAAATAGGTTATAGCGCCCGTCGAGGTAGTGCACATATTCGTGTTGCAGGTTCCAGACATGGAAATCCGGCGTGCGCCATTCGGCTTCATAGGCGATAAAACGCGCCTGATTTTTGAGTCCGGCGGGCGAGCCCTCAAGGTACATGCCGCCGTTGTCGGTATTGATACCAAAGATACTGTTGGCTAAGGATTTATACTCAGACGAACTGCCAAAGATCACTAACTCTAAGTCATCGTTGTTATCTTGCCCTACGGGTTGCATGCCTGTATCTAGCTTACTGTGGAAATAGCTTTCTTGGCTGGTCAGCACATCACAGGCCCACTTGGCTTGATCTTGATAGAGATCTTGGGCGCGGATCTTGAGGCTGTCGGAGCATTTCCAATTAAAAGGTAAGGCATCGGCCTCTAACTGCGCCTTAAAACCACAGATATTGTAATCGTTACAATGACTGCGATCGTAATAGTCGGCCATTTCTGCCGCCGCGTACCAAAGCACTTTACTCGGTTCGGTTTTACTGGTGCTGCTGAGGATATTTTTAACCAGCTGAGTCACTCGCGGGCGCATGGTATCAATGTAATACAGTCTAGATAACTCTTTGACTGAGTTAACTAACAGATACTCTGCATTGGTACCTAACAAGTCGCGATGTTCGAGTTGGAAGTTATTCAGCGCATCTAAAATGCCTTGATCGCGAGCGAATTGCGCCTGCATGTCATCATTCCACTGGGCACGGAATAAGGTGGTAAACACTGAGTTTGCTGCGGCGTTCATGGCGAAACTGGCTTGCCAGTTAGCATCGTAGTCCGTTAGCACTTTTATGGTGACATGATTAAAATCGGCGCCGAGCTCGGCTGAGTCAATCAGGATTAAGGCTTCTTTCAACACGCCAGCATTAGCATCGGAGACCGTCCAAATCGCAGCGTTGGCAAATAAAGCGTTGAGGGCCGATTTTAAGCTGGCCTTAGCGGCGCTGCTGTAAGCGGGTACATCATTTGGGCTGTAAAATTGCACATATAGGGCAGCGCGGACAAAATAAATATGCGATTCAAGATGCTGAACATCGACCCCAGTGTAGTCCTTGGCTTTAGTAGCAATGGCGTTGGCGACACTGATCACATTGGCCTCGCTAAACAGCGCGGTGGCGCTACTGCCTTTGAGGCTATAGAGCTTACCGACGCATTCGGGTGTCGATTGGCTCAATTGATCTACTAGGGCTTGGCCCGATTTACCGACAAAGTCACTGCAGTCATTGCTCTGCAGTGCGGCGCTGCGACTCTGTAACTTAAGTGGCGGTTGCTCAGATACTTCTCGCTTCTTGCGTGAATGCATCTTAGGCGGTTCTGTCATTGTCTGTTCTGTCATAGTTGGCTCATTCGGGGATGCCATCAATGGCGTCTCCCGCAGTAGCGGTCTATGGGATTCTATTTGGCTAATGGGCGCCGAGGGTGGTCGTGGTGCCGGTTGCGCTTGTGGGTTACTGGGTGTGTTGCTGCCTAATGGGTGACTCGTATGAGTGTCATGGGCGAGAGCGGGAGTCGCAAAAGCTAAGCTAATAGCTGCGAAGATCAGTGTGTTTTTCATTGTGTATCCGTAGTTATCTAGTCTGCAAAGCAGATCTTCCTTGGGCGTTATTTGATGCGTGGAACCTAAGCTTGCATCAAACCTCATTGGATTATTTGCGTGATAACAATAGCGCGACAAACATCGCAGCTAGCAAATAATGCGTCCAAATGATGGCTGTAAGTTTTTAATATATCTAGTATTTACCTCAATATTTACTCGATACATCTTTTTTGTTCAGCTTAGGTTCAGCTTAGGTTCAGCTTTTGCTAAATGTGTTTGCCCCGGAAGCTGAGTCTGTGGGACTCCACACCTTATGAAATGCTTGATTGAATAAGAGTGGCTATTTGGCTTGAATTTGCGCTAGCTTAGCCGCATTAAGGTTAGATGCACTTTCCGCTGTAAGCACTCGAACCGCTAAGCCATCTGCGATGAGGTCGATGCCATTCCAAAGGAGCTTTTATGTCAGCTTTACCAAGCGAATACACCCATATCTATGTTGAGCAACCCGGTGCCCCCGAGGTGATGCAATTATCGCGCTCGCCTCTGCCTATCCCCGCCGCTGGTCAAGTGTTGATCCGCGTACATGCAGCTGGAGTGAATGGCCCCGATGTCAAACAAAGGGTGGGCGCGTATCCACCGCCACCGGGTGCATCACTTATTATTGGGCTTGAAGTCGCGGGGGATATTTGCGCCCTAGGTGAAGGCGTGAGCCAATGGCAAATCGGCGACAAGGTTTGCGCCTTAGTACCGGGCGGGGGTTATGGCGAGTATGCGCTCACCTATGCCGCCCACTGTTTGCCTATCCCAACGGGCTTTAGTTATGTGCAGGCCGCTGCGCTGCCAGAAACCTTCTTCACCGTATGGGGCAACCTGTTTATGCGTGCGGGACTGAAAGCGGGCGAGACGGTACTGATCCATGGCGGCTCGGGCGGTATTGGTAGTACGGCCATTCAACTCGCCAGCGCTTTAGGTTCAACAGTGATAGCGACGACTGGGCAAGATGAGAAGCGCGATTATTGCTTGAGCCTTGGCGCTACTGAAGTCATCAACTATCGCACCCACAACTTTGTTGAGCCTGTTATGGCGCTCACCCAAGATAAGGGGGTAAACGTGGTCTTTGATATCGCGGGTGGCGATTTTATTAACCTCGATTTACAAGCCTTGGCGATGGACGGTCGTATGGTGTCGGTGGCGATGCAGCGCGGGCCTAAGGCTGAAGTCGAGATTTTCCGCTTGATGGCAAAACGCATTATGTGGACAGGGTCGACCTTAAGACCGCAAAGCGTGGAGGCAAAAGCCGCGATTGCCGCCGAATTATTTGAGAAAGTCTGGCCACTGTTAAACGCCCATAAAATTGTGCCGAATATTTTTGCGACCTTTCCATTAGGCGAAGCCGCGAAAGCCCATGCACTGATGGAGTCGGGTGAGCACAGGGGCAAGGTGATACTGACGGTCATTTAGGCTCGGCACGTTGGTTTGGCTGCGATGCATCGTTTAGGTCGCGGCCATTTGAGGCAAGTCTGAGAGCGTTCAGGCAAAAGCGTGGCTGAGTAACGTAGGGGTAAATAGTCGTTTGCGCTACTGTCGTTAAATCGTCATGGTTAAACCTGATGCTTAACCTTGCAGTAACCTCGAACGGCAACTTCGAATCGTAAAGTTTATACCCATCGAACATAGTCGATATGATTGCTTTTTATTGGGAATAAAACTTGCCGCGTCGATTTTTTAGACTAAAGTCGTTAATGATTAAACTTTTTGGGTACTTTGGCAGAAATTAATACGTAATTAGTGAAAATTTCATGGTATGAGGCATTGATTATCGGAAATATTCTGTAAAAATACCCAGTTGAAAACGTCAGAGACTTTCCGGCGCTATTCGTGGATCAAAGCAAGCGATGCTTCGCTTATTCAGGCTAAAAAACTCATAGTGTATGTGTTGATTTAAGGGTATTAGCATATATGTATAACACAGCAAAGAAACAGGTTTGGTATGGTGAGCTGAGAACATCGAAAGGCAACGCGATTGTCGTCCATGACAACCAGCTGCCCGATGCCTCCCCAGGACGTATCTACCTATACAATACCGATCGTGATGCGATCATTGAGTATGTGGAAGATATAGTCAAAGTGAACCTATACGACTTAGATGAGGCTGCGTTAAAAGCTGCTGAGGCTAAGTTTAGTGGTGCATGGAAGGCGGCTAGAGCTCAATTCATGAGTAAGCATCAAGCTCGTATTGACCTAAACAACGTGAAGGAAACTGCGCCTGTTCGTAAGGCGAAGCCTGAAGTTGAACCAGAAGTGGAATCCGATGCCGTAGGCGTCGATTTTGACGATGATTGGGTCGATGATTTTGATGATTAACACAGTGTCGGCTTAAGGGCTAACACTGTGAGTGTAAGGAATAAAATAGTGCTTATTTTATTCCTTATCGCTTTATTTCCTTCCGCGAAACCGTGCGTTAACCTCAATTCATCGCTATTTTATCGCGACTCGATTTACCCGTTAATATACCGCTAATTTATAGCTAATGTTACGCATCGGCATCGAACTGATATCGGCTGATGTGGTGATAAACCTTGCCTGGCACTAACCAAACATCATCACCAAAGCGCTCGCCTTGATTCGGTGAGTCTGGCAGCATTTGCGGTTCTAAACACACGCCATGATGTTGATTTAATACCTGTTGATTGCGACCCACAGTGCCATCTAAAAAGTTAGCGCAGTAGAGCTGCACGCTCGGTTGATTGGTATAAACCGTCATAGCGCGGCCACTTACTGGACTGCTTAAACAGCCAAAGCGGGCGAGTGAGCCGTCGGGGTCATTCATCATATAACAGTGATCATAACCGCGCGTGCTCGCTAATTCTGCGGCATGCAGTTTGTCGCCTAAGCGTATCGGCTGACTCAAGTCGAAAATTGACCCTGCAGTCTCGGCAATCCCAGTGGGAACACTGACATCATTCATGGTGAGATAACGCTTGGCATCGATTTGCATCAAATGCTCGTGATTGGTCTCTGAGCCATCAAGGTTGAAATAACTGTGTTGGGTTAAGCTCACGGGACAGGCTTTATCCACCGAAGCTAAAATTTCCACATAGAGATTATTGCCTGCGAGGCGATAATCCAGCTGAACCGTGCAATTACCGGGGAAACCCATGTCGCCGTCTGGACTCATTAAGGTCAAGCGCACACCATCGGGCAGTTGGCCTAAGTGCCAGTTTTTACGATTAAACCCTTCACGACCACCGTGTAAACAGTTAGTCGCTTGGTTGACATCAAGTTGATAATCTTGGCCTTGATAGTGCATTTTGCCGTTAGCGATACGATTCGCAAAGCGGCCAGCAATAGCGCCTAAGTGAGCCGATTGCGTCAGGTAGTCTTCGGCGTTGTCGCAACCAAGGACGATATTGGCACGTTCGCCGTGTTTATCTGGGGTCCACAGAGCGCGGATAATTCCGCCTAAGCTGATGACTTCTAATGCGAGTATGCCATTGTCGATCCGAACCCGTTCGATTTCGCCGCCGCGGGGATCGGTCCAAGGATCCAAAACACTGAAACGTACCATTTAGCTTCCCTCTGTGTTGAATATGCTCACTGCTTATTGTGTTAAATGAGTATGTTAACCCTATTGTTTGCCATCAACACCATAAAGTTCAGCGATGAATTCGTATGTTATCGATGGCCTTGTCACTGTATTGGTTTTCTTTGTTTTAAGCCTGTTCTGGCTAATTGTCTATGCGGCCCGCGCCAGCGCTGGCGGAACATAAATAGACTGTGGCATCGATTGCGGTTTTGTCGAAAAACTCATGTTCAACGGCGGCCACGACAGCATCGGTCAGTTCATGATCAACTAAGGCCACCACGCAGCCGTCGGTCATGCGGATGCCGCCACGCTCGCCAATCACTTGGCTGACAATCTCAACTAAGGTATCAAATTCGGGCAGTGTGACTTCAAAATCATCCCGCAGTGAAGCATGGGATTCCGCCATTAAGCGGCTGAATTTTTGAATGTTATTTTGCTCTAACGCGCGGGCTGCACTCTGGGTTCTTTGATTTTCTGTGACGACGTGTTTTGCTCTGCGATATAACACTTCATCTAAATCGGCTTTTGCGCTTTCTAATCGACGTAAATCGAGGTGACGCAGCGCATCTAAGCCAAAGTATTCTGCCGCTTGGGCGCATTCGTTGCGACGTTGTTGATTGGTGGCGGCTAAACGTTGTTTCTCAATATGTGCATCTATGATGATAAGGCTTAGGTTTTCTGGGATAGGAATGGCTTCACTGTCCAGATCTAAGCAGTCAATCAGCAGCGCGTGGTCTTGCTCACCCATGGCGCTGCACATTTGATCCATGATGCCACAGGCCGATTCGACATATCTGTGTTCACCACGTTGGGCCAGTTGCGCTACCGCCATTGGCGATAAATGCAGTTGGCTGGTATCACTGATGGCAGTGCCGAAGGCGACAACGAGGGCGCCCGATGAGGATAACCCCGCCGCAAGTGGTACATCGCCCACAATGGCTAAGTCTAAGCCCTTGGCTAATAAACCTGTTTGCGCCATAGCCGCAGTAAAACCTTTAAGGTAATTCACCCAGCCATCTTGCGGGTCCATGTCGTTTTCTTGACCGAAGGTCCACTCTTTAATTTGTCCGGGGAAGGCATCGGCAACGGCACGAAACTTAGTGTCGTCACGGCGTTTTACTGCAATCACTGTATGAAAATTAATGGCTGCCGGGAGTACAAAACCGTCGTTGTAATCCGTGTATTCACCGATCAGATTGACGCGCCCAGGGGCTTGATATAAATCGTCGGCTTTAGTGCCAAAGGTTTGGACAAATAACTTTGTGGCGCGCTGCGCAGGGTTTGACATGCTGTAAAAAATTCCAAAAAAGCTGAGCTAATTTCGTTACCGTCATCGATTTATATCACGACTGAGTCGGTGATGTAACTGAGATTTTTTGCTGAAATGGCGATAGGTTGTAAGGAGAAAATCGATACAGTGATAGGAAGTCAAAATAACGTATACAGTGCGTTATCTAGTCGATTGATTTGTAAAGATTAGTCAGTAGTTAGTTGGATGCCGCACAAACTTGCAGAAGAGGTTACTGCTTGTTTGTGCGGCCTATTATGGCGTGATTTTAATTCAATGCAGCATTAGCAGGCACTTAACTATTGGACTCTGCATTAATTTTAGGATCAGGCACTTGCGCTGTTTCTTCCGCTTGCGCGGCGTTTTTCTCTGAATCTTGCAACAGCTCGTAAATCACATGATCCACAAAACCGGCACCGGCGGCTTCGTACAGGTTGTAAACACTGTGTACGCCCGATTCGCGAAGTGCCGCGGCATCGTCACTGTACTGCACAATCGCGCTGATCTTGCCTTGATAATCCAGTTTTTTGAGTTGCTCGACCGCAAACATATTTCCCGCGTGGTGCGGCATGGCCAGCAGCACTAATTCAAGATTAGGCGCTCTGTCGAGTTTCTCCCAAAAGTCGGTATCCGCGGCGTCACCTTGCACTACGTTGCGGCCCTTGGCTTTATGTAAATCGACTAAGTCTTGCTTGTGCTCAATGCCGAGAATTTCGCCGTCAAATTGTTCCCTGAGTTCATCGTAGGCGCCGCTACCAATGCGGCCCATGCCTAAGATTAAGAAGCGTGGATTGCCAATGGCGATCGGTCTGTCTTCTGGATGCAATGGGCGTTTTTCAAGCTTGATTAAACGCTGTTGGAATCGTTGATAGATGTTACCTACGGTGGCGTTAAGCGGCGCGGCGAGTAAAAAGCTAAAGCTTAATGCCACGGCGATGATCACTAGCCACTCGGGAGGCAACCAACCTTTATAGGTGGCGACGGCGGCGACAATCAAACCGAATTCACTGAAGTTACCTAGGTTGAACGAGCCCAACATAGAGGTACGTGAACGCAGCTTAAAGCGGGTAAGAATGTAAACAAACAGCAGGATTTTAAGTGGTACTAGCAGCACTAACAGTGCTGCGAGAACGATATCCGATACTGTAGGTAAACCGTTGAGACCAATCGTTAAGAAGAAGGCCACGAGGAAGAGTTCTTTAAAATAGAATAGGGATTTTGCCAGCTCTGAGGACTTTTTGTGGCCCGCCAACAAGATCCCTATGATCAGTGCGCCGAGATCGGGTTTCAGGCCAACAGATTCAAATAACCAAGCGCCAACCACAAGTGCCATCACTAGACCAAACAGGACTAACAGTTCACCGTGGCCGACACGGTCGAAGGCTTTATAAATAAGGGGCTTAGCCAGTGGCAGTAAGAGTAGTGCGAAGGCCCATACCGAAGGTACATCGCCCTTAGAAATTGTTAAAAACAGTACGGCGAAGATATCCTGCATAATCAAGATACCAATGGCGACCCGGCCGTAGAGGGATTGGACATCGCCCTTATCTTCTAACACTTTGACCGCAAATACGGTACTGGAGAAGCTTAACGCGAAGGCGATTAACGTCAGTTGCTCAAGGTTAAGACTCGTGAGTTGGCTTAAACCCAGTAAGCCGAAGAGCTTCAGAATCGGCACAAAAACCACGATTGAGAGTACTAAGTGCACACTCGAACCCGCCCACACTTCGGCCTTGAACAGGCTGCGAATATCGAGTTTTAAACCAATAGCAAACAGCAGCAAAGTCACGCCTAGGCTGGCGAGTTCTTGCAGCAATGGCAGGCTTTCTTTATCTATCCCGAGGACGAATAGTACAAAGCCCGCCACTAAGTAGCCGATGAGCGGTGGCAGTCCTATACGGCTGACGAGCATGCCGCAGATGAGTGTGATAATGAGGATACCGGGTTCCATGATGCTCCAATCTAAAAAGTCCAAAATTATGAGTGATTGTATAAGAAATCTATGACACTGGAACAAAAAAGCGGACTTTTAATGAAAAAAGTCCGCTTTCTATTGGTGTTGCGGCAAATACACTTGCTGGTTAAAACCGGCGCGAGTTAAATCGCTTTAGTGGTCTAAGTCTAAATAGTGACTATTTCACCAGATGATCTAAATGGGCTGCAAAATCTTTAGGGCCCATAAAACCAGTCACACGTAAATCTTCCCTTTGCTCACCTTGTTCGTTAAACATCAACAACGTAGGTAAACCGAGCACATTGTATTTTTCGAGTAAGGCCACATCGACCTTGTCACTCTTAGTCACATCCGCTTGTAGCAGCACGATTTTATTCATGCGGGCTAACACGTCGGCATCCTTAAAGGTGATGGCTTCGAACTCTTTACAGGCAACACACCAATCGGCGTAGAGATCCAGCATCACAGGCTTACCTTGGGCGGCAGCGGCGGCGATTTCTTGATCAAGATCTTCAATGGATTTAATCCGTTTAAAGCCATGGGCTTCTTCGGTCGTCGCCGCGGTGCCTACGGGATTGTGATTAAAACCTAAGTGGCCCATCACAGCTTGGAATCCGTAGGAGAAACTCGCCAGTAGCGTCAGAGTTAATAGCACTGAACGGACAGTTTGTTTCCAGTTGAAGGGACTGAGTTTGTTCTGGTGCATCAAGTAGCCGGTGAAGCTCACGCCCCACAGTGACCAAAGCACATCGGATACCACGCCCGTCCAAATACGACCGAGCATTACGATAGACACAGCGATCAACAGGAAGCCGAAGACGGTCTTGATGATGTCCATCCAAGCGCCCGCTCTAGGTAATAATTTACCGCCAGAGGTGCCGATAATCAGTAGCGGTAAACCCATGCCCATACTCAGCACATACAGGGCTAGGAAGCCTTGGAGTAAGTCGCCGGTTTGCGCCACATAAACGAGCGCACCCGATAGCGGAGCGGTAGTGCAAGGTGATGCGACCAGACCTGAAATCACGCCCATCAAGAATACGCCAACTAAGTTGCCGCCTTTTTGGTTGTTCGATACTGAGTTCATCTTTTCCTGCCAGCTCGATGGCAGTTTTAAATCGTACAGGCCAAACATAGATAAGCTGAGCACAAAGAACAGAATCGCCAGAACCACTAACACGGCCGGATGTTGCAATGCCGCTTGGTATTTCAGTCCCGCCGATGCGACTACTAACCCTAAGATAGAGTATGTGATTGCCATGCCTTGCACGTAAGCCATAGACAAGGTAAAGGCTTTTGCAGTTGAGAGCTTTTGCCCTTGGCCGACAATAATGCCGGACAAAATTGGGTACATAGGGAATACGCAGGGCGTTAATGCCAGACCGACACCCAGACCAAAGAAGATCACTAAGGTCCAAATCAGGCTGTCGTTTGACAGCATTTGGCTCAGGGTATCTTGCTGGGTAATAGGTTGGGTATTGGCTTTATCGGCCGTGCTCGACTCGTTACTGGCAGACTCAGTGCTGGCTGACTCAGTGCTGGCTGACTCAGTGCTGGCAGGCTCTGCAGCGGCGGTCGATTCGCTCGCTTCGGCACCTGCGATTAAGCCATCGTTGGCGGCAATCGCTTTTAGCACCACGTCACGTTTGGTCGGTGGATAACACAACTTGCCTTCGGCGCAGCCCATAAAAGTGACTGTCAGAGTGGCATTGTCATCGGCCTGTTTCAGCGCAACGGGAATATCCACATAGGTGTAATAGACTTCTTGTTCGCCAAAATACTCATCTTGATGGGGCTTACCCTTGGGCAGCGCCACTGTGCCTAGTTCGGCGCCATTAACACTGAATTTAAGCTTGTCGCGGTACATATAGTAACCGTCGGCAATCACCCAATTGAGTTTGACCTGATTACCTTCTTGCTTGAAATCGAAGGCAAAGGCTTGATCGACAGGCATCAATTCCGGCTCACTCTTCATGAAGTCGAATTTGTTACCGAAAACCCCTTCACTGTGCGCTAAGGGCGTGAGGAGCAATAAAGACGTGAAAATAAGGCTGAGTAGTTTTTTCATGGCTGAGTGTTGTCTTTTATCCAATCTAAGTAGGCTGGTAGCCCGTGAGTCACAGGCACGGCAATAATTTCGGGTACTTGATAAGGGTGAAGTCTAAGCACAAGTTGTTCTAACTCTGAATATCGACTTTGTAAACATTTAATCTGTAAGCTAAATTCTTGTTCTTCACAGATTTTCCCTTCCCAAGCATAAATTGAACGTATCGGGGCGGAGATATGAACACAAGCGGCAATACGTGACTCAACTAAAGCCCGAGCCAAGGTATTGGCTTGTACTTCATTGGGGCAGGTAGTGCTAACCATTAAATACTGATGCTGCATGGTGTTAGGTATCGTCTCTTAAGAATCTTAAAGTTCGCTTAAGCCAACTGAGTTAGGCTACTTTACGTGTTTTAATGGTCTCATACATTAGCGCGTTAACAAAAGGGTGAGCTAAATATCAGTTGTGATATCCATTGCTAAATCCGTGGTGAATCGCCCCTGAGTCTGTCGCTATGCTTAGCCTGACTTGAATTAAGACCGGATAGGCCCCATTTAGTTTACACAGATAGTCAGATAAACCTGAGGTCGGTATGTTTTTCATTATATTTTTACTCTTTGTGCTGATCCCAGTAATAGAGCTGTCGGTGCTGATCCGTGTGGGTGAAGTGCTTGGCACTTGGACTACCATAGGTTTAGTGCTGTTTACCGCCGTGCTCGGGGTCTCTTTGGTTCGCAGCCAAGGTTTAAGCACCTTAATGCAAGTTCAACAAAAACTCGCTCGCGGTGCAGCGCCGGGGCAAGAAATCGTCGAGGGCATGATGCTAGCTATGGCGGGCATTTTACTGCTGATCCCCGGTTTTGTAACCGACGCCATTGGCCTGTTATTGCTGACACCATTCACTCGTCGCCCGATCGCCGCCTTGCTGTTTAAGCGCATGCAGTTAAGGGTTGTGGCGGGATTACAGGGTGGTATGCACGGTGGCTTTCAAACGGGACAAAGTCCCTTTGGGCCTAAGTCGCATGACCCATTTGGCCAAGCGCCGTTTGATGATAGCGTGAAGAAAGACGGTAATGTGTTTGAGGGTGACTTCGAGCATAAAGTCGATCCAAGTGATATCAAGCCCGCTAGTCACCAGCTGCCTGATAAAGATCAGAATAAAGAACAAGGTAACGCGCAGGATAAAGATCCTAAGCCTTAGTCTGTTATGGTTTAGCTAATTTGGTTTGCGCGTTTATTCGCTTGAACTTCTACCCAAATCTCGCTTCAATACCAGCGGTCTTCAGAATCCTCTGAGCTGCGCCGCTGGTGCACTTCATCCACTCGTTATAAAAATTCCACTGAGTTGAGAAAGGCTTCTGCGGTGCGACGGTTTTGGCCGTTGTCATCATAGCTGGCGGTTAAAATCAGCAGGTGATTATTGTAGGCATAGGCATGCTGCACTAAGGTGCCGAGATCTTTACCCATATCCATACTGATCTCATAACCCCGCTGCCCGCCGTGTTCGATATAACCGCGCGTCAATTTCAGCTCATCTGTTCCCTGCATCTCTTTAAACTTTTTCGCGAGCGTGTTGGTGTCATCGAAGGAAAGTTCAGTAATGTCTTCCTCGTCTATGGTTTCGAACTGGGAGCTGTAGGCGATAACGCTCAATACCAGCGGTTCTTGAGCTTGTTTTTGAGTGGTGATGGTTTCAACGCTGACTTGTCCCGAGTTTTTATGTAGCGCCTTGGGATTAGGTAACATGTGCACTTTTACGGGGACAGAAGTTAATACATGGGATTCGAGGGGTTTGACCGCATACCATTTTTGATACGCCATAAAAACGAGGCCGAGCAGCACAGCTAGCTTGATAAGCTTCATATAACTTCCTTATTTAATAATCATTTCCTTGAGCTTGTCGCTCGCCATCAAGTGTAAATGGCAAGTCAGATAAGCGCAACAGATCGCAATAGCTAGGGGTGGGACATGTATTAGAAATGACCAGCCAGCCACGAGTGACTGACCGGCCACGCCGGGAAGCGTTTTTGGATCAATTGCGGAGCTATACGTTGAGTGTTATTTGTTAGGTGACTCACCTCCTATCGCTGTCGCTTTAATATTGAATACTAGGCTGTACATCACTGGCAGTACTATGAGTGTTAACAGTGACGCAAAACCGAGACCGAAAATAATCGTAATCGCCATTGAACCAAAAAAGGCGTCTGAGATCAGTGGGATCATCCCGAGCATAGTGGTTATCGCTGCCATCATGACGGGGCGCACACGGCTGACACAGGAGTCGACCAAGGCGAAATAAGCGGGTTTGCCTTCACTGAGTTCGAGGTTGATTTGATCGACCAAGACGATACCGTTTTTAATCACCATGCCAGACAAACTCAGCAGGCCGAGTAGCGCCATAAAGCTGAAAGGTGCGTCGAACAACAAGAGTCCGGCAGACACCCCAATCAGGGCCAACGGCACAGTAAACCAGATCACTAAGGGCTGACGCACTGAGTTGAATAGGAATACGGTGATTAAAAACATCGCCAGATAACCCATGGGAATCGAGCTGAATACCGCGGTTTGCGCTTCGCCTGCGGTTTCAAATTCACCGCCCCATTCCAAGTGATAACCTGCGGGTAGGCTGATCGCTTCGACCTTGTCTTTCACTTTACGCAGTACAGAGTCGGCGGTTTCATCACTGCCAAGCTTAGGATCGGCCATCACAGCGAGCATACGCATACGATCTCGGCGCATCACCAGCGGGTTTTCCCACTCAGTGTTAAAGCTACTCACCACTTGGGTAGCAGGCACAAAGGTGTTGTGTTCGCTACTCCAAATTTGCAACTTCCATAGGCTGTCGGCCTGCAAACGTTCTTCGGCGGGCGCTCTGGCGACGATGGGTAACAAGTGGCTGGTTTCTCGGTATAAACCAATTTGCTTACCGCTAAAGTTAACCAATAGGGCATTGTCGAGATCTTGCTTACTGATCCCCGTTTCTCGCGCTTGGGCATTTTCCAGTTGCGGACGGATCAAGGGCACTTGATTACGCCAGTTGTGACGTATGCCATCCATGCTCGGTTCGGCGTGGAAAATGGCCTCGGCTTGGGCGCCTAAAGCGCGCAGCACTTCAGGATTGTCGCCGTAGAAGCGTGCCTCAATTTTGGCTGCGGGCGACGGGCCGTTTTCCATGTTTTTTAAGCGATATTGTGCCTGTGGGAAACGTTGATTTAACAAGGTTTCTAACTCTGGCATATAGGCTTTAACGGCGGCGAGATCTTGCATTTCGACTATCAACTGGGCAAAGGCGGGATAGCCTTTTTCTGGCTGATAAGGCAGGACGAAACGCTGCGAACCTTGGCCAATAACGGTTGTTAAGTGTTTTAGCCCTATATCTTTTTGCTCGTTCTGTTGCAGTAACTGGCGCTCAATATCGGCAGTAAAACGTTCGGTCGCCTTAATGTCCGTGCCCTCTGGCATCCAGATATCCACAAAGAAAATCGGCGTGTTAGAGGCAGGGAAGAACACATTCTTGATATGACCAAAGCCCACTACTGCGCTGAACAGCATGGCGACAACCAGCAGAATACTCACCAATCTAAAGCGCAGCGCTAGGGTTAAACTTGCGCGATATAAGCTGAAGAACCAGCCCTTGTAAGGGTCTTGGGCTTCTTCGTCGCTCGGCGCATCCTTAAATAACAGATGGCAGAAGAACGGCGTTAAGGTGATGGCGGTGATCCAACTGATAAACAGCGAAATCATCAACACTTGGAATAAAGAACGGCAGAATTCACCGGCGGCATTTTGCGATAAGCCAATGGGCGCAAAGGCAATAATGGCAATGACAGTCGCGCCCAATAGCGGCCACTGGGTTTGAGCCACAATTTGCTTCGCCGCTTCGAGACGGGTTTTACCACGGCGCAGGCCAATCAAAATACCTTCGGTGACCACAATCGCGTTATCGACCAACATGCCGAGGGCGATAATGAGTGCGCCGAGGGAGATGAGTTGCAGCTCAATCCCCAGCACTTTCATCACGATAAAGGTACCCAAAATCGTTAGCAGTAAGATCAGGCCCATCAACATGCCTGAGCGCAGCCCCATAAACAGCAGGAGCACGGCGATCACGATAGCAATGGATTCTAATAAGTTGATTAAGAAGCCGTTAACTGTCTCATCGACCGCCTGACTCTGGTTGTAAACCGTCGCTAAATTCATGCCGATTGGGCGTTGGGATTCAAGCTCGGCTAAACGGTCACTAACCTTTTGTCCGACTTCGACCACGTTCACGCCGCTAGAGAAAGAAATCCCCAGTGATAACGCCGCTTCGCCCTTATTGTGGTAAAGCACATTCGGGGTTTCGTCGTAATCCTTTTCAATATTAGCAATGTCGCCAAGGTAAATTAGCTCAGTGCTACCCGGTGGGCTGACAATCAAGCGCGCCAGATCCTGCACATTGCTAAATTCGCCCGTGGGATGAATGCGGATACGGTTATCACCAATCACTAAACTGCCCGCGTTGGAGACCACGTTTTGATTGTTCACTAAACCATAGATATAGCTTTGATCTAATCCCAGTGCCGACAGCTTTTGCTGGGAGATTTCAATCACGACTTGCTCGGTGACGTTGCCCGCAACTGAAACTTTTTTAACGCCGGGCACGAGTACGAGTTCGCGGCGCAGATAGTCGGCGTAATTGCTTAACTCGCGGTTGCTGTAATCAGGCCCAGAGAGATTAAATAAAATGCCATACACATCGCCAAAGTCGTCCATCACCTGCGGCGCGGTTGTACCCGGAGGCAAGTTGCCCGCCGTGTCGTTGACCTTACGACGCACTTCATCCCACACCTGTGGCAGGGTGGTTTTGTCGTAGCTTTCTTTAATCTCGATTTGGATTTGTGACAGGCCCGCACTGTTAATCGAGGTCACATGCTTAATGGCATCGAGTTGCTGCAGGGCATCTTCGAGCGGCAGCGTGACTTCTTCTTCCACTTGTTCGGGTGATGCACCTGGATAAGCCGTGATCACTAAGGCTTCTTTAATGGTAAATTCGGGAAATTCTAATTGCCCCAAACCGGTAAAACTCACGCCGCCACCCACGAGTAGCAGCAACACAAACATCCAACTGATGACTTTGTGGCGTATCGAATACTCTGCAATGTTCATCAATTACACTCCACGCTGCCAGCGTAGTGGTTTAACTTTCATGCCAGCGGATAACTGAGACACCCCAGCGCTAACGATAAGATCGCCCTTGTTGACGCCTGTTAAAATCTCAACACCTTGATTACTCACGCGTCCTAGGGTCACCATAGTGGGTTTGACTTCACCCGATTGGGTTTGATAAACCCACACTTGCACTTGGCCATCTTGATCGCGTTTATCGATAGCGGTCACAGGTACGACCGTTGACGCGAGTGCGCTGGGATCTTTGACTAAAGCTAAGGTTAATTCGGCGCTCATACCAGGAAGTAATTGAATATCTTGGGGTTGAGGCAATGAAAACACCACTTCATAGGCTTGAGTGCCTGGGGTGACTTGGGTGGAGTATTCTTTAAATTTGGCGTCGAAACTCTGCTCGGGGAAGGCGCTAAAACGCACCTTAGCGGTAAAGTGAGCTTGATCGGTATATTGCTTCAGCCCCGCAGCCATCGCCTCGGGCACTTGAATACTCACATCGAGCAAGTTGTTGTTTTGCAGTGTTAACACCCCTTGATTGGCCTGCACTATTTGGTGGTTATCCACTAAACGTTTAGCAATCGTGCCGCTAAAGGGCGCGGTTAAGCGAGTGTAACTCAGCTGATCGCGTGCTGCCGCAAGGGCGGCCTTGGCCGATTTGAGCTGCGCTTGTGTGCTATCAAACTCAGATTGTGAAATCAGCTTACGATTGAGCAGCTCGGCCTTACGTTTAAAGTCGGCGGCTAACAGTTCGTGCTCTGCCTCACGGGTCATTAAGTTATTTTTGGCATCCCTATCGTCAAGCTGGGCGAGCAGACTACCTTGAGCGACTCTTTGGCCTTCGACTAATGTCAGCTCGGTGAGTTGCCCAGAAATACGGAACGACAATTCGGCGCGGCTATTGGCTGCAACGCGGGCAGGAAAGGTTCTAAAATCTCCAGCTTCTACGTTGAGCACTTCAAACAGTTTAACCGGACGGACAGTGTCCACTTGTACTGAACTTTCCGCTGGCGAACAACCACTGAGCAGGGCTGGAAGCAGCATAGCCAGTGGCAAGAGTCGATATGATTTCATGGTGGCGATTTCCTAGTTAACAAGTTGTCAGCATTTCTGGTCGCGAAGATACCAGCTAAAGTAGTTGCAATAAACGGGATACTTTGGGATTATCAGTCCCACATAATGAGATTGAACTTAAGGTCAAAATGAAGACAGAGGACTTAGCGTTATTCCACCGAATTGCTGAAACCGGTAGTTTGATTGAAGCGGCTGATTTGCTTAACTTGCCAAAATCGACTGTCAGTCGGCGTTTGCAAGCCTTGGAAGATGAGCTGAACATTAAATTGTTCCACCGTCAGAGCCGCTCTATGACGCTCACGTCTGCGGGCAGTCATTTTTACCAGCGTTCGCAGAATATTTTGGCTCAGCTCGACGAAACCCTATTCGAAATGACCAATGACGATGCTGAGATCAGCGGGCATTTGCGCATTCAAATGTTCCCCATCCACAGCATGAAAATCTTGATGCAAGCCATTTTCCGCTTTATGGATATGCACCCCAAACTCACCTTAGAAGTCATCAGCAGTTCAGAATCCGTTGATATGGTGAAACATAATCTCGATGTGGCCTTTGTAGTCGAGCCTGCGTTGGATACCTTAGATTTAGTGGTGCGGCCAATTTTTACCACTGACTTACGTTTTTACGCCAGTCCGCAATATTTAGCGGCACACGGTACACCTAAAACACCGAAAGAGATTGAAGCGCATAATGTGTCTATGTTCCGTTTATCCAACGGCAAAATTTTTAATGAGTTATTTATCGGTTCAGAACAAGAGGTGAGAGTTAGAGGCAATTTCTGCTCGAACAGTATTGAAGTGGCGGTAGAGTTTGGATTGCAAGGACGCGGTATCGTG
This sequence comes from Shewanella sp. SP1S1-7, assembly GCF_031932105.1. NCBI lineage: Bacteria > Pseudomonadati > Pseudomonadota > Gammaproteobacteria > Alteromonadales > Shewanellaceae > Shewanella > Shewanella sp. SP1S1-7. Next base: position 34,440 of record NZ_JAUOEU010000007.1, on the reverse strand, counting down.
TATGCACCTTCTGAAGTCGTTGCCGAATATGTGGAAACTGGTGAGTTAGTGACCTTATTACCTGAAATCCAACCCCACCAAGGTGAGTGCTTCTTAGCTTATCCATCAAGACGTTACGTAAGTTTAGCCAGTCGGCGCTTTATCGACTATATCATGCAAGAGTTAGTGCCAAACGGGGTGCCGACTAATATGAGTGAGCAAGGCCCACGTCGATCCTGCAAAGCCTCTACGGGAGCGTTTTCAGACGACGTGTTGCGCTTTCCCGTTAAAAAATCAAGCTAGCTTACCCCTCGCTAATGGCGTTTGCGGTCGTGATCTTTGTGGGCTCACAGATCCGCTGCGCCAGCCAGTAACAGGCAATTCCCATCAAAATATTGGTCACAGGTAGCGCGAGCAGCAGGCCTTTAACGTCACCTATATACGATCCCAAGGCTGCTAGCGGCAGCATAAGCAGCACTAAGCGGCACAGATTGATGACTAATGAACTCATAGGCCTGTGGTAGGCATTGAGCGAGGTCGCGACAATAATCACTATACCCAAAGGTCCGTAGGCACAGGGCAGCACTAAGATATAAAAACTCAGCCACTCGATAACCTGCGGATCGGTACTGAATAAATGCGCGATAGGCTCGGCTAAAAAGATCAGTGGGATATAGAGTAAGGTTTGGAAAATAAAGATAAATTTTATCGATAATAGCAGGGCTTCTTTTGCTCTGTGTGGCTGTCCTGCCCCTAAGTTTTGCGCAATAAAGGGCATTAAACTCGACGATAGCGCCATCACTACTATTAATAGTACTGACTCTAATCGAGTACCGGCACCAAAGGCTGCTACGGCGCTGTGATCGATATGCGCCAACATCGCCATGATAATGGCATTGGCTAGTGGATTGATTAAATTCATCAAGGCGGCGGGTTGTGCGATATGGGCTAATTTGCTCCAGTTCGCGCGCATTCTGTCTATGTCAAAGGCGGTCCATTCGAGCATTTTGCGCCTGACAATCAACAAATATCCCGACAAAGATAAGGCAATCAACCAAGCGAACAGGGTTGCAATTGCGGCGCCTTGGATTTCTAAACGTGGAAATGGCCCAATACCAAAAATCAGTAACGGATCGAGGATAAGATTGATGATTGCCGCCAGCGCCATGATCATCGCCGGCGAGCGGGTGTCGCCAGTGGAACGTAAGCCCTGATTGCCCACCATCAACAATACCAGCAGCGGTGCGCTGACATACCAGTAAATCATATAGTCGTGGATCAGCGGCAAGCTGTCATCGTTTGCCCCGAGTAAGTGAAACAGTGGCGTAATAAAAATGCTACCCAGTGCGGCTAAACTGGCGATCAAGACAAAGGTGAGCAATAAGGCATCATGCAAGAACACTTTGGCCTTGTGGGCATTACCCGAACCGAACAGTCGGCCTAAATTAGTCGAGACACCAGCGCCAATACCAATGGCGATGCTAGAGATCACTAAGGTTACCGGAAAGGTAAAACTGATGGCGGCTAAGGCTTCAGTGCCCAATTGGCTGATAAAAAAAGTGTCAGCGAGGCTGAAACCTAGAATGGTCATAATGCCAATTAAGTTGGGGAGGCTCATGTTGAGCAGTACACGACCAATTGGCGCGGTGAGCAGCCCGTGTCTGTCTTTCATGGAAAAATAGTGCCTTGTTAGCGAGCGGAGGCGAGATTCTAGCAGGATTGTGCGGACTTGAAAAAACCGACATCAAAAAATTGAAGTTTTTTTTGTAAATGCCCTTGGATCTCGACACTGTCAGCCCCATATCTCAGACAGCAAAAGAGCAGACTAAGGTGTCTGTTTTTTTAATCACAAATAGGCTCGATTGTAGGGCATCAAATCATTAGGAGAGTTCATAGATGAATATTCGTCCATTACATGACCGCGTAATCGTTAAGCGTCTAGAAGTTGAATCAACATCAGCGGGTGGCATAGTACTGACCGGTAGCGCCGCTGAAAAATCAACTCGCGGTGAAATCCTTGCTGTGGGCAATGGCCGTATTTTAGAAAATGGCACAGTTAAGCCACTGGATGTCAAAGTGGGTGACGTGGTGATCTTCAACGAAGGTTACGGCGTTAAGAAAGAAAAAATCGACGGTCAAGAAGTCTTGATCCTGTCGGAAGCTGACCTGATGGCAGTAGTGGGTTAATCCTCAGCATCAATTCGACATTCCAATTAATCATTAAAAATTTAAAGGATAATCAAGATGGCAGCTAAAGAAGTTGTATTTGGTAATGACGCTCGCGTAAGAATGCTGGCTGGCGTAAACATTCTCGCAAACGCAGTTAAAGTGACCTTAGGCCCTAAAGGCCGTAACGTGGTATTAGACAAGAGCTTCGGCTCACCACTGATCACTAAAGACGGTGTTTCTGTTGCCAAAGAAATCGAGTTAGAAGACAAATTCGAAAACATGGGCGCGCAAATGGTGAAAGAAGTTGCTTCTAAAGCCAACGACGCCGCCGGTGATGGTACTACTACTGCAACTGTACTGGCTCAAGCCATTGTCGTTGAAGGCTTAAAAGCCGTTGCAGCCGGTATGAACCCTATGGATCTGAAGCGCGGTATCGACAAAGCCGTTATTGCTGCAGTTGCTGAATTAAAAGCCTTATCACAACCTTGTGCCGACTCAAAAGCGATTGCGCAAGTTGCGACTATTTCTGCAAACTCTGACGAATCTATCGGCGAAATCATCGCAACTGCGATGGAAAAAGTCGGTAAAGAAGGCGTGATCACAGTTGAAGAAGGCCAAGCGTTAGAAAACGAATTGGACGTAGTAGAAGGTATGCAGTTTGACCGTGGCTACCTATCTCCATACTTCATCAACAAGCCAGAAACCGGCAGCGTTGAATTAGATCACCCATTCGTACTGTTAGTAGACAAGAAAATCTCTAACATTCGCGAACTGTTACCTATCCTTGAAGGTCTGGCAAAAACCGGTAAGCCACTGCTTATCGTTGCTGAAGACGTTGAAGGCGAAGCATTAGCAACGCTAGTTGTTAACAACATGCGCGGTATCGTGAAAGTGGCTGCGGTTAAAGCACCTGGCTTTGGCGATCGTCGTAAGGCAATGCTGCAAGACGTAGCAATCCTAACTGGCGGTACTGTTATTGCTGAAGAAATCGGCCTAGAGCTTGAAAAAGCAACCCTGGAAGATTTAGGTACAGCTAAGCGTGTTGTGATCACTAAAGACAACACCACCATCATCGATGGTAACGGCGAGCAAACACAAATTGCTGCTCGTGTAAGCCAAATCAAACAACAAGTTGAAGAGTCAACTTCTGACTACGACAAAGAAAAATTGCAAGAGCGTATGGCTAAACTAGCTGGCGGCGTAGCAGTAATCAAAGTTGGCGCAGCGACTGAAGTTGAAATGAAAGAGAAAAAAGCCCGCGTTGAAGATGCTCTGCATGCAACTCGCGCTGCGGTAGAAGAAGGCGTGGTTCCTGGCGGCGGTGTTGCTCTGGTTCGCGTAGCTTCTAAGATCGCTGAAGTTGAAGTATTAAACGAAGACCAAAAACACGGTGTGGTTATCGCACTGCGTGCAATGGAAGCGCCACTGCGTCAAATCGCTACTAACGCGGGTGAAGAAGCGTCAGTTGTTGCTAACACAGTGAAGAACGGCAGCGGTAACTATGGTTACAACGCCGGCAACGATACTTACGGTGACATGTTAGAAATGGGTATCCTTGACCCAACTAAAGTGACCCGTTGTGCATTGCAATTCGCTGCGTCAATCGCAGGTCTGATGATCACTACAGAAGCTATGGTTGCTGAAATCCCACAAAACTCTGCGCCAGATATGGGCGGAATGGGTGGGATGGGCGGAATGGGCGGCATGATGTAATTTTTGCTGGTCTAAAACGTTGATTACGGCGTTGCTGCTCGCTCACATACACACAACGTATGCTACGCTCACAGCGCCTTGTACTGAACGTTTTATCCTGCGCAAAAATATCTGCGGTCTTTAGCTTAATCGCTTAAACCTAAATTCTTGTAAAAGAAAAATGAAAACCCCGATACTGGAAACAGTGTCGGGGTTTTGTTTTTGGTCTGGCAACTTGGGGAAGTATTGGGTGTACTTACCTACACTTTTTGAGATTTAAGCACTGAAATCGTTACTAAAAGTGTAACATTGTATACTTTTGCTGGTGGTTAGATGGTTCCATCTTTCAACATTGTTAGTCATTGCGGCCTAACGGCCGAGGTGAATCAAAGTCGTGTGGCTTCACCCCCCAGATTCTTAATCAAGAGTCGACCAAGGAGGACTGCTCGTCTTATCCTCCTTGCCTATTGTTTTCACATCAGCCAAGACGCCCCTAACGGAGTTGAAAGCCCCTTGAGCATTTAGCGTCCTTGATTAGACTGACGCTATCTCGGCATCCATGCCTCGCTCACGCAACGAACGCAAATGCCCTACGGCAACTCCTAGGGGAGGGTGAACTTCTGTAATCTCGGTGTCGGCTGTTAAACCTAAAAGAGTTAACCCGTCCCATCTTTGTTCTTTAACCACAACACCTTTTAGAAAATTTAATAATGGGTAGCACGTTAAATTTGCGGTTAAACCCAAAAGAGTTATGCCTGTTCCATTTTCCCCTGATGGCTTTTATTCTGAGGTTTGCTTTAGCTTGAGTACAGACTAAAGCTGAATTATCTTATTGTTTTACAATAGATAGCTGGGGTCGTTTTTAATTGTCTAAATAAGGACATTATGGAAATTTCAAAAGCAATTATTCTGCCGCTGTTCTGTGTGTTTGTAGTGCCAGTATTATCGGTTTGGTCTGCGCAGGATGCAGCATGTTCTACACCGGAGGTTTGTTCGATAAAAGTACAGCTGCAAAAAAAACCTGATTATCTACTTCTCAGAGATCTGGCTGAAAAAGGCCCGATGGGACGTGAAGCTGGTTCTGTCGTCGCGGCATTATTGGACCATCCTGATTGGGCTATCAGAGAGAAGGCTGCCAGAGCACTTGGATTTATTGACTATCCAGAGGCAATTCCCTATTTGGGCAAGTTGCTTAATGATCCAGTCAATGCTGTATTAAGTTTGATAGCCGCTGAATCGCTTGGTCGAATCGGAGACCAGCGTGCAATAGACTTTCTTGAGCCAGTTGCAGAATCGCATTGGTTCCCTGCAGTTCGAAATGCTGCGAAAACAGCGATATTCAACATTGAGCATAATCGTCAGTACCCGAAGCAGCACCCGGATGCCAGTTTCGCTGATGTCTTTTTTGATTATTTGATGGTCGAAAATTACAGTACTCCAAGGCCCAAGTTATGTAGCGAATTGGCAGTTCCCTTTGCGAAGAATAATTTGTTCATAAAACGCTATCAAGATACTGAAAACAGTTCTCTGGCAGCTATTTCATATAGGGTTATCAGTCGTGGCTCCAATTCTTTGGAACAGACAAACCCGGACGCTATAGAGCGTTACACAATAGTTTTGGATGCTTCAAATCAGCTGACCCTGCCAGGAGTTCGATACCCACAAGAGCCAAATGTGGCATTAAAAGTCGGTGGCGGATGGTTGGCAGGCCTTAATCTTGGTGAGTGGGGCGGAGAACTGGTTTTTCTTTCAGACTTGGGGACATCTTCGCGCATCTTATCAGAGCCAATCGCGGACATTTTTCAATTGGGTAGCAGGAATATTGCCATTACCGATAGAATCGACGGGTTTGACATCATCTACGAAATAAAGCGCTCTGGCGACAACCAATGGTCGGCAACACCATGGCGGCGATTACCCGATTCTATGTTTGAAGCCAAAATACTTGCAAGCGGTGAGCTAATGGTAAATACGAACGTCGGAAGCCTGCAAATTTCAAGTGATGGCCAGATGCGAATGGCGTCTTGTAAGGCATATTACCCAATCAATGAAGATAAATAAGTGGAGAATTTAACGAGCCATCCATTGTTAAATTTTTATTGTTTTGGACTACTCACTCCGTATAACCATAATGCGCCTTTAGTGAAACCGATAGGAAAAGTCGTTTCGTGATAGGCGCCTTCGATGATGTCGTCTTTCACTTCAAGACTCATATAGTTGCGCGAACGCAGCTTGGCGACGAACGCATTTTGCAAGCCTACCATGTCATTTTTGCTACCGTTGGCGGGCGTTTCCATCGCGCCAGTCGCAAAATAGATTTTGGCTTTTAAATCAGTATTTTTTGCGGCGAATTGTTTTTCTAGTTCGAAAAGATAGCGGTCATGGATCCACAGCGACGGGCTCGCCAGAATATAATTTTCAAATAATTGGGGCTTAGTCAGCAGCGCTAAAACGCCAAAAGATCCCCCTAAAGATTGACCTGCAAGTGTTCTGTGGTTGGGCGTTGCTCTGTAATGAGTCTCCACAAATGGGATCACTTCCGACTCAATAAAGGTTAGGTAATTAAGCGCTTCACCCGTTTCAAATTTAACCCAATTTAACGAGCCATCCATTGTGAAATTTGCAGAGTGTATGCTTATAAAAAGGCATACAGATTACTGGAGAGTTGGTTGAATTAAGCATTGGCATGTAAGTGAACGTTGGCGGCATGGCCGCTCTTTCACATCCATATGATCGCGGCATTTGCACTTCCGTATGCAGCAGATGCCGTCGTCGAGCCCTCATGGATACTTCTTGTGAAATAAAAGGGGTGGCGTATCACTGGAATGACAGTGCTTAATCATCAGCTTGATTTACTTCGGCTGTTAAGCTGCAAACGAGCAGCAAAATAGTCTGCCAACCTTTGATAAGATCGAAAGCGAGAAAACGCGGACAGACATATTTCTTTCTGAGTTATTTATAAGGGAGAAATCGAGGACTGGCAAAAAGCAGTTTAGCTTGTCCCATCTTTCTCATTTGCTAATTAACCTGAACTCGGGATATCGAGTGTCGAAAAATCTAAATTTAACAAATTAAATCAATGTTATAAATGATTAGTTTGAAACGAAAAATCTATTTTCTGACTGAATGCGCATATCAAGGCGCTCTGTCGTGCGCCATAGCGAGCTATGGTTAGACGGAGCAACGCAGAGAGGCCCGAAAAGATGCCTATTCAGCGGCTCTGCTTATCCCGAGCTCAGGTTAATTATGATTGCTGGCGTCTTGGCCAAATGTAGGTGTACTTAGCTACACTTTTTGGAATTTAAGCGCTGAAATGACCATAAAAGTGTAATATTGTACACTTTTTGGTGACTTGTCATTTTCAACAATAAAAAAGTGTAGTTCTGTACACTTTTATATTGAATGGGGCTGGTTTTAGGGCTAAGGTGTATGAAGTTACACTTTTGGAGATGATGATGGCATCACAGCTAAATCAACAATCCCTCGGCTTGTTAATTAAAGAACGAAGGAAAAGTGCTGCTCTTACTCAAGACGTGGCGGCCATGCTGTGCGGCGTAACCAAAAAAACGCTGATCCGAGTTGAAAAAGGTGAGGATGTTTATATCTCAACCGTATTCAAAATCCTAGATGGTCTGGGGATTGATATCGTTGCGGCTCAAACCAGCGACACCGAAACTAACGGCTGGTATTAACCCATGAGTACTTCCAAAAAGCTCACGTTAGAGATGCACCTCGGTGATTTAATGATCGGGGAGCTATCCTTTGATGCGACGACCGACACCTTTGCCGTACATTACACCAAAGACTGGCAACAAAGTGGATTCCCACTATCCCCAACAATTCCCTTAGATGGCACAGGAAGTAGCAGTCAGATATCGATGTTTTTGGTTAACTTATTACCGGAAAACAAAGGATTAGATTATCTAATTGAATCCCTTGGCGTCTCCAAGGGAAATACCTTTGCCTTGATCCGCGCCATTGGTCTCGATACTGCAGGTGCTGTTGCTTTTGTTCCTAAAGGGACTTTGCTGCCTGAAACACAATTACGGCCAATTAAGGCTGAAGAAGTTATTCAGCGAATTGAAGATCCCACAATGTGGCCGATGGAAATTTGGGACGGCAAACCTCGACTGTCGGTAGCGGGTGTACAACCTAAATTAAACCTGTTTTATAACGGTGAAGAATTTGCATTTGCCGAAGGCGCACTGTCATCTACCCATATTGTTAAATTCGAAAAATATCGCCATTTAGTGCTCAATGAATTTATGACGATGCGCTTAGCCAAGGCGATTGGAATGAATGTGGCTAATGTTGATATCGTTCATTTTGGAGATTACAAAGTACTCTGTGTCGAACGCTTTGACCGACGTTATATACCAAATGCGCAAAAGGTATTAAGAAGACATATTGTCGATAGCTGCCAAGCTCTTGGTTTTAGTGTTAGCAAAAAATATGAACGTAATTTTGGTTCAGGGCGTGATGTTAAAGATATTCGTGAAGGGGTAAGTTTTAACAGGCTATTTAGTCTTGCTGTAAAATGTCGCAATCCAGTGGCTGCTAAGCAAGATATGTTGCAGTGGGCGCTATTCAATTTACTGACCGGCAATGCCGATGCACACGGTAAAAACTACTCATTTTTTATGACGCCAAGCGGAATGGAGCCAACCCCTTGGTACGATTTGGTCAGCGTGGCTATGTATGAGGATTTTGAACAACAGCTTGCGATGGCAATTGATGACGAATTTGATCCAAATAGCATTTACGCGTATCAATTGGCTGCATTTATTGATGGCTTAGGTTTACCAAGAAATTTATTAATCAGTAACTTAACGACAATAGCGCGAAGAATACCGCAGGCAATAGATGGTGTGATTTCAATGCTCCCGCCCCTTGATGAAGATGAAGCATCATTTGTGGCTCATTACAAAGCGCAGTTGCTGGCGAGATGTGATCGTTACTTTAGTTTTGCCGCCGATGTCAGGGATGTGGAAGTGTTGCTCTAGCTACAGCTACAGCTTATGACCCTGCGGTAATTTCGCAGGGGGGAGTGAAATACTATCCCTTGGCTTTATTTGTTAATCCATAGAGAGTTGGGTATATCCCATAATTCTTGATTGCTTTTAAAGGCAAAATTAAAGTCGTGGGGCTTCACCCCACACTTGATCTAGGAGGACTGCTCATCCTATCCTCCTTGCTATTGTTTTCACAAGCAGCCAAGACGTCCCTAGCGAAGTTACATGCATTGACTCTCTATTTATAAAGCAGGGCTTCGTGCTTATTCGAAAATCGCTAACGCTTCCGATGGGGCGTCCCTTCCCCCCGAAAGCTACGCAGACGTCCTGTCTGCGCCACACGCCATTCTTTCAATAAAGAGTCTTCAACGCCACGCGGCAACTTCGCAGGGGAGGGTGAACTTCTGTAGTCTCGGTGTCTGTTGTTAGATACAAAAGAGTTATGCCTGCCCCATCTTTGGCCGCTACAACTTTTATAAAATTTAACAATGTGTGGCTCGTTAAATTACTGAGGGGAGGGGGAACTTCTATGATTCTGGTATCGGCTGTTAATCCCAAAAGAGTTATGCCTGTCTCATCTTTGCAGTAGGAAAGCGTACCCGTTAACGGGTACGCACTTATATTAAGCTAAACCACAGAATACGGCTAAATCTTCACCTTTTTTGGTCATTCTTAATTCGTCATTACCCGTCATAGTTATATAGTTTTGTTCAACTAATTTACGAATGGCGATATTTATAGATAATTGATTATTCTCACTGCTCACGTACTCTTTTAAACGTTCACTTCTTAGTGAACCGTTTGAAACTAATGCCATAAAAATATCACTCTGAAGTTTATTTGGTAAATGGAAATCTAAACTTTTTGTTTGTTTTTCATCTGACTTTTCACCAGATAAACGTAGTAATGAGATTTCGCTATCATTGAAAACTTTTAATTTACTATTTAAATCTGCGTTTTCACGCTTCATTTCATTACATACTTCAGTTATTTCACTCAGTTCTTTAGTGCTAGTAGAGTGTTTTTCGTTCAACTCATTTAGTTTTCCAGTTAATTCGTGATTCTTTTCTTTTAAAACAGTTGCATGTGCAGTTAATGATTCATTTTGAATTTTACTATCTTCGATCATTTTATCTTTAATACTAATTAAATCGAGAAAGTGCTTCTCTTGTTCAAAAGATACTCTTTTAATCTTTGCGGACTCATCCACACTAAGTAATAACGTCTTTTCAATTTCATTTCTGGCATCTCTTAATTTATTTTGACTTTTCAACCAGTATTTATACATAAACTCAGATGGTATAGGGTACAAAATAATAAATGCTACAGCAGAGATTAAAGGAAAAGCCAGTCCATTTGATAACAAATAACCTAACGGATCCCAACCCGATATTTTAATAACAGAATTACTCGTAATTATGTCTAATTCACTGTATTTGTCATATGGCTTCATAGAAGAAAATAGGACAATTAAAAATTTATAGTTCCATAAACACCAAGATATTATAAAGCCACTAGATAGTGGACTAGAAATTCTGTCATACAAAGTTGCTTTTATTGAATTTGAAAATTGTTCAATCATTCTTTACTCTTAGAAAGATGTTGGTTCATAACATAATAATAACGTTTGTGTTGTGTTTTTTACCAGAACATTTATGTACTTAGTGTAGTTTTTATATTGTTTTTGATCACTTGATTATTGTTCACAAAATAATCCAGCGGCGCTAGCTTTGCTAACACGCTGGGGCTGATACACATTTCTGCAGCCATCATCCTGTGGTCAGCGGCGCGGCTTAGGCGACCACTGCGGATAATGGTTGCGTTACCAAATGCGGGCTTAGTAAGACAGCCACATCTTGTAACGTGTTTGACGCTGTGACAACTCTTCTGCTTTATTTGTTGGCTTTTTTAACGCTGATTACAATTCATATTGATTGATGGGACTTGGCTTTTAATAGTATTAAAATAAAACCTGAATTTAACGAGCCATCCATTGTTAAATTTGCAGAGTGTATGCTTGTAAAAAAGGCATACAGATAACTGGATAGTTGGTTGGATTAAGCATTGGCATGTAAGTGACCGTTGACGGCATGGCCGCTCTTTCATATCTGACCCATAGGGATATGGGAAATGTCACTATGATGTCTGGAACATCATTGACCATGTGATCGCGGCATTTGCACTTCCGTATGCAGCAGATGCCGTCGTCGAGCCCTCATGGATACTTCTTGTGAAATAAAAAGGGTGGCGCGTCACTGGAATGACAGTGCTTAATCATCAGCTTCCGCTGTTATGCCGCAAACGAGCAGCAAACGAATTTAACGAGCCATCCATTGTTAAATTTGCAGAGTGTATGCTTGTAAAAAGGCATACAGATAACAGGAAAATTGGTTGAATACTCACATATTGGTAGACATTTAAGCTGAACAAAAATAGTGGGTTAAGCTCTTATTCTCAATTACAATGCACTATTTTCATTCGCTAAATGCGGCATTAAACGAGCAGGAAATCCAGTATGAATATCCCAATGATTACCGCGCTTCAGAGTGCGATTACCGAAGCGCTCGCGAGTATACCAACCTCTGAGGCGGAGCCTATCTATGCATTGTCTTTCTATATCAACAACGAATATGACGATCCCCGTCTACCTACGCTGACCGTCGGCTATAACACAGTCGACGAGTGGCATGCCTCGATTCCAAAGGCTTCTAGCTCTGACGAAGCAAAATGGAACTATGCCTTCTGGCTTCAAAACGAACTCCTCGTCTTTGGGGATTCTGACTCTCAGACTGCGGATATCTTAGCTCGCTGGGTGGCCGATCTCGGTCTCGGGTACAGTGATGCGGAGGAAGATGTCGATTTTGAGCGCTGCCTTGAGCTCGGTCAGGAGATAACCGAGCAATTTGTTGCCGCAGTATGCGTTGTCGCTTCTACACTCCATTCCAACTTAACCGTTAGTCGCGTTTTCGGTCGTTCGGTACCCATCATAGTTCACGAGCTCGAGTACTATAACGAGATCGCAGATCAGACAGAGGCCTGTAACCCTCCCAGACTCGCCGAAGAGTTTGTTTCTTGGGTGCGCTCAATCTAACGTTAGTTATCAGTTATAGGTGGTAAGGATATAGGGCAGATTGGTTGGCGGCGGTTCAATAAGCCTAATCACATAGCTTAATCACATAAGAAAAAAGGATGCATCGATGAACGATGAGCAATACGAGAAGGGGCTTGAGGTGCGTCGTGCTGTGATGGGCGATAGCTATGTGGATAAGGCGCTCAATAGTGCGACGGATTTTACCCAGCCGCTGCAAGATTTAGTTACGGCGAACTGCTGGGGTGAAGTTTGGGTGCGTGATGCCATTTCAAGGCAAACGCGCAGTTTGATTACCATAGCGACGCTGGCGGCATTAAAGGCGCCGACTGAGTTAAAGGGCCATGTGCGGGGCGCGCTAAACAATGGCTGCTCGGTTGAAGAGATCCAAGAAGTCTTACTGCATTGCACCGTTTACTGCGGTATGCCTGCGGGGATTGAAGCTTTTCGAGCGGCGAAAGAGGCGATTGAGGAGTGGTAGGCGCAACACAGTTAGCTCACTTGGTATTAATCATTTTGAGCGTCAATGGCTGTGAGGTTTAGTGGTTTTAACATTCGCTAGGGGATCTGAGTTACGCGGATTCCCCTAGCGCATGATGGCTACAAACTTGAACAGTCTGCGCTTATTTTTGCAGTTGGGCTTTTGCGGCTTCTACTTTTGAGAAATCCAAACCGAGTTCAAGCACGGCTTCTTTGATCAAGGCTGGTTTCTGCATCACTAGCCCCAGCAGTTGTTGTAATTTTTCGGCTGGGATACCTAATTGACCGAGCGTGCCCATCGCCATTAATGGATTTTCGGTTAATGTTTGAAACAGTTCTTGGATTTTAGCGTCACTGACGTTGTGTTCTTTTAAGATGGCAATAATGGGATTCATTGCATTACCTTGTTGATATGAAAGTTAAACAGGTGCCGATTTTATCACAGTTCTGCCAGAGTGGTTGCCTCACACATGGGTATCCGTTGGATGTTGCCACGCTTTGCCTATGCCATTAAGCGCATTAGATTTTATCCCCAATAAGCTTTACTCTGGTGACGTATTCCCCAAAATCAGCCGATAAAACCTGAGCGACTGTCGTGCATCGTGAGCCGTTGCATTGGATATTGTGGCTTTAGATATTATTGCCTTAGATATCATGGCGCAATGCGATTGGGTAATCGCTGGCTTTTATCATCCCTTAAAAATAGAAAGGAACTGTGGTTATGCTTGATGTTGTCGCGAACCAAGACAAAAGTATTGTGGTTAAACAGTTACGATACGGGCGTGATAATGAGGTGCTAGTCGTCGATGAATGGCAGCTGCACCCTGCTGAACACTGGGCGATTTTCGCGACTGACAGCTATTGCGGTTCCTTGCTCGGGCGAATATTAACGGGTGATATTCTGCCCGATGAAGGGACGATTTCTGGCCTACCGCAACGTATCGGCTGGGTGTCACTTGGGTTGCAGCAAGCATTGCTGGAGCGCGAGTTAGAAAAAGACGAGTTGGATTACGGTTCGAGTGTCGAATCCTTAGTGTTGGAATGCTGCCAAGATGCCAAGCAACTCCCAGCATTATTACAAAAGGTTGGGCTTGAGCCTCTGCGCCGGCGCGGTTTTCGGCAATTATCGACCGGTGAAACACGCCGAGTCATGCTGGCACGTGCGCTGGCAATGTTACCGCAATTGCTGATTTTAGATGACCCTTATGCTGGGCTCGATGCTGAACATCAGGCGAGTTTATCTGAGCTGCTGAGTGAAGTGGCCGAGCATAGCCAGTTGCTGATCATTACCTCTCGCCAAGAAGAATTGCCGCCGTGCATCAGTCATGTGGCGCTGTTTAATGGTGAGATGCTCAAATCGGGGCAGAGTGTGCACAAACTCAGCCCGTCGATGTCGATTGAGCAATGGCACAATCATCCTGTGATGGCGCAGCTGAATGCGTTATCGGCGCAACGTAGCGATGAACTCTTGGCCTTGATGGAGCGGCAAAGGCACAACGCCGAGGCGTTTGATCCTCTGGTCGAGATTAAAAATGGCAGAGTGGAATATGTCAGTGGGCTGATTTTCAGCGGCGTGAATTGGCGCATCGAGGCGGGGCAACATTGGCAAGTTCGCGGCCCAAATGGCTGCGGTAAAAGCACTTTGCTGGGGCTGATTTTAGGCGACCATCCCCAATGCTATAGCAATGACATCACGCTCTTTGGCCGACCTCGCGGAAGCGGCGAGAGTATTTGGCAGATTAAACAACGGATTGGCATAGTATCGTCGGCGCTACACTTGCAATATCGCGTCAGTTGCTCGGCATTAGATGTGCTGCTTTCGGGCTTTTTTGACTCTATTGGCTTGTACCATAAACCCACTAAACCTCAGCTAGATTTGGCGAAGGAATGGTTGGCGATTTTGCACATGACAGGGCTGGCGAGCACCAGCTTTAAGAAGCTCGATTATGGTCAGCAGCGGTTACTGCTGATAGGTCGCGCCTTGATTAAACAGCCACTGTTGCTGATTTTAGATGAGCCGTATCAGGGCTTAGATTTTATCAATCGCACCTTAGTGATGCGGGCGCTGGAGATGATAGCCGAGCATCATCTGAGCCAATTGCTGTACGTGTCGCACCATAGGGAAGATGCCCTACCTGCGATTAAAAACTTTGTCGATTTTATCAAGCAAGATGACGGCTATTCGGTACAGGTGAACTACTGTGAGTCTGAGGATTTCACCCGTTTAAATCCATGAACATCATCAATAACAGCGGCTTAACGGCTGCTTATTTGTTTGCAGAGTTTGTCATTATCCCTCGGCACCACCAATGCAGGTTAAGATTGACCTTACAGGGCGCTAGCCATTGAGTGTGTTAGTCACGCTCAATGGCAATATACCTGTGGCGCGAAAGATTTTCGTATTCCAGTGAAAACTGAGATGCACCACATATCGATAATGATGGTATCGCCCTAGTGTTTAATCCCCCATTCGTCAGACAGCAGTTCTGTTAATTAGTCATGCTTGATATAGGTAACTGTGAGCCGTCTTAAAGTTTTGAATGTCGTTGGCGCGAATAATAGTTTCTGGCCTATGCCAGAAACTCGTGACAGTTTTATGGTTCATCCACTGAACTTATTCATCAAGTCAGTTATCACGCTTGAGAATCCAGAATTATGGACTCCCTTAGCGAGATGAGCCCGAGTGTCACTCGTAGTACCGAAGATGTGCACTAAGACCTAAAACACGATTTCAAGACATATAAGACGACTTAAAGATAAAAACATTTATGCCAAGACCCAAAAAATGCCGTCAATTATCGAGCTGTGTGCCCTGTAGCCTATTTAAGCCTAATGGGATCCCTGCGGTTAAATTAACTCATATTCAATTAGAGGCCGATGAGTTTGAGGCCCTCGAACTGGGTGACGTTAAAAGATTAAGCCAGATCGAAGCCGCGGCCTTGATGGGGATCTCTCGGCAAACCTTTGGATACCTTCTCGCCAATGCCCGTAAAAAGGTGGCGACGGCTATCACTCAAGGTCAAGCCTTGAGGCTGCCAACCCAAACAGACAAGGATTTATCATGATTATTGCCATGCCGATGAGCCGCGAACGCCTCGCCAGTCACTTTACGAAAGCCCTACAAATTGGCTTTTATAATGAACAGTTTCAGCTGATTAAGCTGGTCGATAACCCGGCAATTGAGGGTGACTGTAGTGCTAAAAAAGCCTTATTAGAGCTGATTATTCAACAAGGTACCGACATTGTACTTGTGCAGAATATCGGTGAGCGCATGTTAGGAAAGTTGCTAGATGCGGGGATTAGTGTGAGCAAAGGCAGTGCGAGTCAAACAGTGGTGACTTTACTTGCACAAACGGCGGATCTTAATCTTAGATTGACGGATGCATCCCAAGGCCGCGCTTCACTCAAACATGCAGCCAAGGGCGGATGTTGTCATTCTACAGGTGACGGCTGTGGTTGCAGCGGTAAAGCTAAAGCAGCACCTAGATCAACACGTCTTATGGGCATGCCTGCAGCACAGGTTAAGCTCGATAAGTCAGTGCATTACGCTGGGTTTAGACCCTTGGTAAACAAATAATATCATCGTTTAATTTGGATTATTCCGTCACAGTTAAAGCGTAGGGGCGGGCAAGCGCCCCTCGAATATCCGCTAACGAAAACACCTTGGAAAACCGTCCAAAGGTTTTGCCATAAAACACACATTCCACCACCGGCAAGGCAAATACATTGCGGCTCGCCGCTATCTCACCTTGGGCTTGGCAATCAATATAGGCCATCCGCATCAGCGGGAACGCTTGCGCCAACATCTCTGCAATTCTCGGTTTGAGCGTTTGGCACACACCGCAGTCCGGCGCACCAAATAACAACAGCACCGCCGCATGCTCAGTTAACATGGACTCAAGCATCTCAGGTGAATCAATGTGCATGATGATGTCGGTGTGCATACGTTGCCATTTGGAAGTTGTTATGGGTATGAATTCATGGGTGTCGCATCGCTAACTGCACCACTGGCGCTCGCAGGGAATGCCATCATCGTCACCATCCATTTGAGTATTGGGGCAATTTTGGATGTAGAAAGTCGCCTCAGCACAGGAACTCATGTGGCTGCAATGGGTTTTACCCGCTTCACATTGGAAACTTGGTGTTGCCGTTGCTTGTGTTCGCGCTTTAGTTTCATACATGGGCATTGGCTGAATGTCTTCATTCGTGAGGACAGGTACTTCATCGATTGCAGGAGCTTCGTTGAATTCTTGGTATTGTTTAAAGCCAAAGATAACTATGGCCACGATGATTAGCAGCGGGATTATCGTATTAAAGGACGATTTTCGTGAGTTATGGTGATGCGCTTTGTCTTTGTTATTGAAGTTGAAGTTTTCATTGCGTGATTGGACATGAGAGTGGGAGCGCGGTGTTACACTCGCTGCAACGACAGCGACGCCTTCAATTGAGGCGATAACCGCTTTTCTCTTGCCATCATTTTGCACTTCCGTTTGATACAGAATGCTGTCGCCCACTATGGGTTTTCTCGCCATCTTTTTCAGCACTGAAATGTGAATAAACACATCTTGGGCTGCGTTTTTTTCAGGCTGAATAAAGCCAAATCCCTTTTCATCGTTCCAGCGTACCAGTACGCCTCTATCCATGAGCATTTTCTATGTCCTTAATTTAACCGCTTAATATTTTTAGTTATTGAATATCAATACTTACTTGAGTCGCTCCGATTTATCTTTTTTAAGGAGCAAACCGTACTTAGGTTGACGAATCGGCTATTCAATGTTGGCAGCTAAGTTACTCAAGCAAAGGAAGTTTTGCAATTTTTTATCTTGAATTTGCTTATGTGTGACTCATTCGCATTGAGTGTATGGCGGTGGGGAAATGTGAGCACTTAGCAGGAACGGTTGGCATTTTTGTAAATTCAATACAAACAATAGATTGCATTAATAATAAATAAAGTGATCAAAAAATGCGCATGAAAACTTGCAATTTTACTGTGTGCTACATAGTATTTGCTGTGTGGCACACAGTGTGTGTGACACAGTGTTAAGGACAGGAATTCGACAATGACAAGTTCACAGCTAGTCAAAATGCGACTCGAGTTGCGCCGTGGGGTATTAGTGTTGGCGGTACTGGGATTATTAAAACAAGCCCACTATGGTTATTCGCTCCGCAAACAGTTGCAGGAAGGTGGTATTGATATTGACGAAGGGACTCTGTATCCCTTAGTGCGCCGCCTAGCCGATCAAGGATTGTTGGATAGTGAGTGGCGACAGGCCGAAGGGCGTGAGCGTCGTTATTACCAATTGTCGTCATTGGGCGCTGAGTTGCTCAGTCAACTTACCGATGAATGGCAGCAACTTAATGGCGCCTTGGCTTTTTTACTGGAGCAAAGCGCTGACACTAATGGCTCTGATATGAAAAGCTCAGACGAGAGTGCAGAGGAGATTTGATATGGAATTAGTCGATCGCTATATCGCCGCGGTGCAGCGAGAATTGCCTGAGAACAAACGTCAGGAAATAGGCCGTGAATTAAAAGCCAATATCTGCGACCAATTGGATGCCCTATCTGAACAAGGTGAATTGACTGAAGCGCAAATTGTCGCGGTATTAAAGCAAATGGGTCATCCCTGTAAGGTCGCGCAGCAATTTGTTCCGGCAGTGCCTATTATTGCCTCTGAGGATATTCCGCTTTTTAAACATACACTTTTCACTGTGCTTGGGGTCTTGTTTGTGCTGCAGGTTGTGGGCGGCACGACTCAATGGTTGGGCTCTGCAGAGGGGGACCTATTAGGATTTATCCACCATATTGCCAAAGGTTTTATCGGCGATGCCTGTCTTGCCTTTACCGCTATCCTGTTGGCCTTTTGGAGTTTCTCGGCTCAGGGGAAACCCCTATCTGGCAGCAATTGCCAAAAATGGCAGCCGCAGAATTTGCCTAAGGTTGGGCCCGGTTGGCAGCATATTAGTTTAAGCGATGTGTTTACCGATCTGGCGACATATCTTTTTCTCTTGCTTGTGATCTGGTGTTCTGTGTGGATGAGTAGCGAGCAATTAGCCGCGCGGACTGTGATTTTCAGCGCCAATGCTCAGCAATTGTTGCAATGGTTTAGCCCTATTATTTTACTGTCTATGGCGAATAGTCTCTGGCAACTACGCCGCCGAGTGTGGACTACTGAATTGTTACTGACGAATATGGGGATCAATCTTGCTTATGCCTCGTTCTTAGTCTTTCTGGCCTTTGGTTCGCCACTATTACAAAACCAAGTACAAAACCAAGGCGCTGAATTAAATGGGGAATTTACGTTATTACAGTTAGAACATTGGCTAAGTTATAGTCTAGTGATTGCCGCTATGTTCCCTGGCTATGAGGTGATTCGCGATGGGTTGCGTTGGCGTAAACTCGCAAGCAAATAAGTAAGGTTTAACCTAGGTTTTGTAGGTGAGTTTTATGCGCTTTTTCATCGAATACATGGCCTGTTCAGTATGATTGAACAGGCTTTTTGCATCTGTGCCGTTTTCTGGATAAATCGCCAAACCGACGCTGACACCGATATGGATTTGATGACCATTGATAGTGTAGGGTGCGCAAATAGCTTGGCTTATCTGAGGGATCAGTTGGCCGATTCTGTGGGTATTGGCAAGGTGTTCCAGCAGGATCACAAACTCATCGCCTCCGAGGCGAGTGATGGTATCCATTTGGCGAATCCCAGATGAAAGCCGTTTCGCGACTTCCTGTAATAGTTTATCTCCCACATCGTGACCAAACTGGTCATTCACTGGCTTAAAGTTATCTAAGTCTAAGAAAAGGATTGCAAAAATATCATCAGACCGTTGGGCGTGCACTATGGCTTGTTCAAGTTTAGTGTGGAATAACACACGATTAGGCAGGTTAGTCAGGGCATCGTGATGGGCGATATGACGCAGATATTCCTCCTCTGCCTTACGTTCGGCAATGTCGGTAATCACAATGACAAAATGAGTCAGGCGGTCATGCTCATTGCGCACTGTATTGATGCGCACACTGAGCGGCAGTAAGTCGCCCGTTTTAACTTGTTTGAGTAATTCCCCCTGCCATTGCTCGCCCTGTTGTAGCAGATTTAGCATGGCTTGGCGGGCGTCATCACTATTGTGCCCGTCATTGAGGAAGTCGTTGGCATCGCCGTGTAAATCCTGTTGGGTAAAACCTGTAACATGGGTAAAGGCTTGATTAATAGAGATAATGCTTAGCAGGGGATCGGTGATCATTATGCCGTCTGTGCTGGCATTAAAAACGGTTGCCGCGAGTCTGAGTTTATCTTCGGCCTGCTTACTGGCGGTGAGGTCCATAAAGTAAGCTACGCCTTCATGTTTGCTGCCATTCAAAAAGCTCGCCGCTAGCATCACTGGCACTAAGACGCCATTCTTGCTGATAAGTTGTTTTTCATATTGCTGGCAACGGCCAAACTGTTCTAACTCTGTAATCGCAATGGCATCACGTGTTTCATATTCAGGCGGGGTAATTGAGCGCCAGTTGATTAAGCCTGAAGTTAAATCCGCACGGTCAAAATTGAGCATCTGGAGAAAATGATCATTGGCATCATGTATGGTGCCATCGAGTTGCCATGAAATGATCCCGATAGTGTCGGAGTTTTTCAGGCTAGTGAAGCGAGATTCGCTTATCTGTAACAACCGCTCGGATCTGGCGATGTTACGAATGATCTGCCGACTGGCGAAGATCCCAATACTGATAAACAGCAATAGGGCACCAAGGCTAATTAACCAAGTCATTTGCTTGACCCAGCGCGCGCCTTCACTGAGCACAGCTGAAAATTCAATTTCTAGGCTGAGCAATTCTTCATTGGCATCAATCAATTGCTGGCGATATTGTGCGAGGACTTCGGGCCTAGCACCAAGCTGATTGATTTCAATGCGAATATTTTCGGCGAGTTGCACCACAAACTCGAAGCGTTGATCGGCTAAGCCCCACAACTGAATGGCTTGCTGCATATAATGATTGGATTGAAAGTGTCGGAAAAACCAGATCATTGAGTCGGTATCCCGTTCTTCATTGAGGCCCTGAATAAAACCCTGTTTGGCGGCTTGTTCATCAATGGGTGTGGCGAGTAGGGCTTGTCTAGCTCGATGATCGCCTTCCATGACGCTCGTCGCTGCACGATAACGCTGAAAGTCCACATCATTTTGGGTGTGTGAATAGTGGGTGAGATAAAGTACCGCATCTTTTTGCGCTTTAGCCCATAAGCCTTCACCACGGACATAGGTGCGTACACCATCAAATATATTGCCTTGAATATACACTAGGGCGACGAGCGCGATGCAGATCCCTACGAACATGCTGATGATTAATAAAACCTTAGCAACCGTTGAACGAGTTCGTTGCCGTAACCTAGCTAAGGTGCGTGCGAACTGAGTCCCCATCCTTATGCTCCACTGCCAGTACAGCAATACCACTTCAGAGTGGGCAGCTTAGGGAGAAGGGGTAAATCGATTTGTCTGCAATTTTTGAGGACTATTTTGCTATTCATCTGTTCCTTAGGTTGATTGTTCCACATGCTAAATCTAAATACCGTTTGGTTGTGGGTCAGCCTCTTTGTTGGGCAATACACTGCCAGTTCATTCATGTTCTGTCAGTTAAGCCATATATGTCAGCGACATACTTTAGATAACACTAAAACGCTTTGAAATTAAGTCAATGAAATAATTGAAACAAGATTGGCGATGCCGATTAAGTTATTGTGGGGCATCGCCATCATTCACTGCATCATTAAGTGATTTTTTTGCCTGCTGTTTATAGGTTTCAAATATGCCTTCTTGCTTCATCTGTTTTAACTCTCGAGCAAGATTAACGGCGAGTGCCGCGTGACGTTTATTCAAGTAACCATAGCTAGTGAGTTCTTCTAGGGTGGCAATCGCGCTGATCTCGCTACCTTGAAACTCTGGCGTTTGTAATAGATCCAATGAGCTTGCTTCTGTATCAATATAGATATCAATTCGGTTGCGGAGCATTTTACGAAAAGAGCTCACTGGGGATGAGGATTCAGTCAGGCGCTCCTCTGGAATGAGTCCCTTTAGCTTTTGTTCTGCGAGGAACACGCCTCGATAGTATTCGATCTTATATCGACTCTTTTGCAGTGCTTGCCAGTTGGTAATCTTGATGTTGGGATTATGTGCGAAGGCAATTAAATGAGTATCGACAACCGATTCTTCGATGCGAATGAGGTTAGTAAATTTTTCACCATAATGAAATACGCGTCCCGGTTCACCATCCACTTTTCCAGAGTCTGCCATCATACTGGCGCGGGCAGCGGGAACCACTTGATAGGAGAAGCCATAGCCTAAGCGTTCAAAGGCTTGGGTGTATATCAGCTCAGCCCATTTAAAGTAAAAGTTGTGTTTGGGGTCCTCATAAAACGCCATGGTAATAATAGGTTTAGCTGCAAGCGCCGTTGTAGTTTCTGCTGTGGATTTACAGATCGCAGGAACTGAGAAACAAAAGAATAGGACTATCACCCCCCAAAAAATGCGCATATTGCTCCGTCGCTGCATAGCCTGTCCCTAAACGTGTTGAGTTATCTAGAGTATAGCTAGCCTAATAAATGGGTTCATTTTTATTCAAGTTAAATCACTCGTTTCCATGAACTCGCATCAATAGGGTGTTGAAATGTGATCTGCTGGCGGACATTTTGTCCTTTTGCCTTTAAAAATGTGCGATACAACACATAGAATTAACATTTGCCTGTATTTTGCTGTTTTTTTACTCATCAGAGTTTGAGCTCGATCGGCTTTTTCCGTGTGAATTAGGCGTTAAATCGGCGTCATCTATTACTTGTACTAGGAAATAAGGGATGAAGTCTGGACGTGAAGTACCAGGAATACGGTTATCAAAACTTTGGTTATCAATGGCATGGTTATTACCTCTCTGTAGTTTATCCAGCGTGGTTATGGCTGATGCGGCGACTGACAATATTGAACGCCTTGAGGTGCGCGGCAGGCAGATTAATACCTTAGGCCATAGCACCTCGGCATCTGAGGGGATAGTCGGCGCGGCTGAAATTGAGAGTCGACCACTATTGCGCACGGGGGAAATCCTCGAATTTGTGCCAGGTATGATAGTCACTCAGCACAGCGGCTCGGGTAAGGCGAATCAGTATTTTCTACGCGGCTTTAACTTGGACCATGGCACTGACTTTAATACCCGCGTCGACGGTATGCCGGTGAATATGCGCACCCATGGGCATGGTCAAGGTTATACCGACCTTAACTTTTTGATCCCTGAACTTATCGGTGAGATCCGTTATGCCAAAGGGGCTTATTATCCTGAGGTGGCCGATTTTTCCGGTGCGGGTGCCGCCCAATTGCTGCTGGCCGATCAATTGCCCCACAACCAAGTGGGCGTGACTTTTGGGGAATATGGTTACCAGCGGCTTGTGGCGACGCAGGAGTTAAACACTGATATGGGGCGGTTTATTCTTGGCGGTGAAGTACAAGCCTATGATGGTCCGTGGACGGATATTGATGAGGATGTGAGTAAAGTCAGTTTGGTGGGGCGTTATTTAACTCGGCTCGGTGAGGGTGACTTGAGCGTGACTATGATGGCCTATGACAACAGCTGGAATTCGGCGGATCAGATCCCCGCCCGCGCGGTAGATTCTGGATTAATCGATTTTTACGGCTCGTTAGATAAAGACGTCGGCGGTGATTCAAGCCGCTATAGCGTGTCTGCCAATTACGATGCGGGCGATTTGCAGGGAAATGTGTATGCCATTCGCTCGACCATGAATTTATTCTCTAATTTTACCTACTTCTTAAACGACCCCGTTAATGGTGATGAGTTTGAACAAGTCGATGAGCGTACGCTTTGGGGTGGCGATCTGAAACGCGACTGGCAGACTTACCTTGGCGGCACTCAACTGAATTACAGTGTGGGCGGCGATGTACGTTATGACGATATTGGCGCAGTGGGTTTGTATAACACTAAGGCGCGACAACGGCTGAATACCGTCAGGCTCGATGACGTGCAAGAGTTGTCGAGCGGTATATTTGGCAAAGTGGAGTGGCTGCCCGTAGAGCAATGGCGCTTCAACCTTGGGCTGCGTTACGACTATTTTGATGTGCAGGTCGACAGTGATAATCCACTGAACAGTGGCGATGCGTCCGATGGTATGTTCAGTCTTAAGGCGGGCGCTTCCTATTTGTGGAGCGATAATCTTGAGTTATATGTGAATGCAGGCCAAGGGCTACATTCGAACGATGCCCGTGGTGCGACCATTAGCGTCGATCCCGTGAGTGGCGATGAGGTCGAGAAAGTCGATCTGCTCGTGCGCTCCAATGGCGGCGAATTTGGGGTGAAATATTATGATAGGGACTTTATCAATTTCTCCGCCGCGCTTTGGTATCTGCAATTAGACTCAGAACTCGTGTTTGTCGGCGATGCAGGTAACACTGAACCGAGTCGCGCATCTGAACGTTATGGTGCTGAATTAACGGCTTATTATTGGCTGAATGATGCCATCAGTATCGATATGGAGTTGGCTTGGACCAATGCTAGATTTACTGAAAATGAACTCGAAGAGGGCAAGTATATCGATGGCGCGGTTCCTTTTGTTGCCAGTGCGGGCATTACCTATCGACCCGACGGCGATGGCCTGTATTCGAGTGTACGCGTGCGCCACCTTGGCGAGCGGGTGCTCGACAGTTTCAATGATCACAAGGCCGATGCGACCACATTAGTTAACCTCGCGCTAGGATACGAGTTCCGCCGCTTCGACACTAAGCTTGAGCTACTCAATGTGTTCGATAGTAAAGATCACGACATAGATTACTTCTATGAATCACGCTTACTTAGTGAAGCCGCCGAAGGGGTAGAAGATCAGCATTATCATCCTGTTGAGCCACGTATGGTGAGAGTGAGCGTGAGTTACCATTTCTAAGATTACCCCATCCTTTGATCAGTTTGGCCACCATGCTGGTGGTCAAACTTAACGTCTGGCATATTGTTAGTTGAAATAAATCTGACACTTAGCTGCAATAAAATCGCCATCCAAATCACGCTTATTCGTCACATAAATGCCTGAAAATCGGGTCGCCTCTACAGGGAATACCCTCATACACTCAATAATAAATCGGTGATGAACGTGATGAATATTAAACGGATCGCTGCAGCTATCTCCTGCAGCTTAATGACGGTTGTGGCTCATGCTGCAGTCCTACCCGCAACACAAACAGACAGCCAGTGGTTTAAAGACAGTGCGGCAAATGTGGTGGCTAAAGCCCAAGTCGACACTAAAAAAACCGCTAAAAATGTGATTTTATTTGTCGGTGACGGCATGAGTATTTCGACGCTAACGGCAGCCCGTATTCTGCAAGGGCAGGATAAAGCTGACAATCAAGGCGGCGAAGAAAACTTCTTAAGTTTCGAGCAGTTCCCCCACACGGCGTTAGTGAAAACTTATAACACTAACCAACAAACGCCAGATTCTGCGGGCACTATGACGGCCATGGCGACAGGCGTTAAAACCAAGGCGGGTATTATCTCTATTTCAGATACCAGCTTACGTGGTAACTGTTTGTCTTCAAAAGGCAATGAACTTGTTTCACTGGTCGACCTTGCTAATGCCAAAGGATTATCAACTGGCATAGTCACTACGGCGCGTTTAACGCACGCTACGCCAGCGGCAACCTATGCCAAAACCCCTGAGCGCGATTGGGAAGGCGATTTCAACTTACCTGCCGAAGCGGTTGCGAACGGTTGTACCGACATCGCAAGCCAATTGGTGATGCGCGATGAAGCCAATTCGTTAACTGTGGCATTAGGTGGCGGCCGTAGCTACTTCCTACCCACAACAGTGAAAGATGGCGAGAACAAAGCCGGTAAACGTAAAGACGGTAAAGACTTAACCAAAGCTTGGGTCGATAATTTCAGCAAATCTGCTTACGTGTGGGACAAAAAAGGCTTCGACGCCATTGATGCTGCCAACACAGATCATTTACTCGGCCTATTCAATCCATCACACATGGAATACGAAGCAGACCGCGCTGATGACGTAGGTGGTGAGCCATCACTAACTGAAATGACCGCTAAATCCCTCGATATTTTGAAGAAGAACGACAAAGGCTACTTGCTGATCGTTGAATCTGGCCGTATCGACCATGGTCATCATGCGGGCAATGCGAGCCGCGCGTTGACCGATGCGGTTGAATTATCTAATGCAGTGAAAGCGGCAATGGATGCGACGAGCAGCGACGATACTTTGATCATGGTAACAGCGGACCACAGCCATGTGTTCACTATCGCAGGCTACCCAAAACGCGGTAACCCTATCTTAGGTTTAGTGCATAACGTCGATGGCACGTTAGCGACAGCGAATGACAACAAGCCTTACACCACGCTGGCTTATACCAACGGCCCAGGTGCTGTGGTGGGTGTGCGTGACGACTTAACCTCAGTCGATACGCAAGATAAAGATTTTATGCAACAAGCGCTTATCCCAATGGAAAGTGAGACTCACGCCGGTGAAGACATCAGCTTACATGCCAGAGGTCCAGGTTCGAATCTGGTTCAGGGCGTGATTGAGCAGAACGTGATCTTCCACATTATCAACCAAGCGCAGCAGCTTGGCGGCACTAAGTACTAATCCCGAATTAGTTACTGAGTCCTCACTTTTGGAGCAAAAAATGAATAAGAAATTACTAGTAGTCGCGATTTCAGCCATGCTGGGTTTAGCCGCATGCGGTAGCGATGGTGATAATGGTGCCGCGGGCACTCCGGGTAGCAATGGATCAAATGGGTCTAACGGTAGCAACGGTAAAGACTGGACTGCTGTGAATCAGTGGTATGTCGATGCACAAGCTCGCGTGACCAAAGCCGAAGGCTTAACGGTTAACAATGATGTTGGCGCCGCTAAAAACGTGATCCTGTTTGTGGGTGACGGTATGGGTGTATCGACCATTACTGCTGCACGTATTTTAGAAGGCCAGCTAAAAGGCAAAACGGGTGAAGAAAACTCGTTATCTTTCGAAACTCTACCGTATGTGGGTCTTTCTAAAACCTATAACGTCGACGGCCAAACGCCCGATTCTGCAGGCACTATGTCGGCGATGATGACAGGTGTAAAAACCGACGTGGGTGTGATTTCACAGGCCGAAGGCGTAGTACGTGCTAACTGTGCCTCGACTAAAGATCAAAATCTGGTGACATCACTTGAGCTTGCCGCAATGGCGGGAATGGCGACTGGCGTGGTAACGACTGCGCGTTTAACCCACGCAACTCCAGCGGCGACTTACGCCCATGTGCCAGAACGTGATTGGGAAGCCGATTCAAACCTACCAGCAGAAGCTGTGACTAATGGCTGTAAAGATATCGCCGCGCAAATGCTCGACTTTAACTACGGCAGCGGTCTTAACGTGATGATGGGTGGCGGTCGCCGCGCCTTTATTCCTAAGACGACCGTAGATCCAGAAGGTAAAGCCGGTAAGCGTAACGATGGTCGCGATCTCACAGCTGAGTGGATGAACAAATACACTAACGCCGCTTACGTGCAAGATAGGGACGGTTTCCTCAGTGTTGATGCAGCAAGCACAGATCATTTGCTTGGCCTATTCAACTCATCGCACATGGAATACGACTACGATCGTAAAGAAGCTGGCGTGACTGGCGAGCCATCACTGGCTGAAATGACGGCTAAGTCGATTGATATTCTGAAGAAAAACTCAAAAGGCTTCGTGCTGATTGTTGAAGCTGGCCGTATCGACCACGCTCACCATGCGGGTAATGCGGCGCGTGCGCTGTATGACACAATGGCATTGTCTGAAGCGGTACGTGTGGCGATGGAAAAAACCTCGGCAAACGATACCTTGTTAATGGTCACTGCGGATCACAGCCATGTGTTCACCATTGCAGGTTATCCAACTCGCGGTAACCCTATCCTAGGTTTAGTGAAGTCGAACGACGCCAACGGCGTTGCTGAAGTGACTAACTCTACCGATGCTAACGGTTTGCCATATACCACAGTCGGTTACGCTAACGGCATGGGTTATGCGTCATTAGCAACAGGTGGCGATGAGCGTTACAACTTCCCAGTGGACGCTGGTCGTAAGGACTTGAACTTTGTTGATACCCAAAGTGCCGGATTCCATCAAGAAGCGCTAGTGCCATTAAGCGATGAGACCCATGCTGGGGAAGACGTGGCGATTTTCGCCCGCGGCCCAAGTTCGGATCTTATCCAAGGTACGGTTGAGCAGAACCACATTTTCCACGTGATGAACCGCGCGGCAAATTTAGTGGCTAAAGCTGAAGCGGCTGCCGTTAAGTAAGACTTGCTTAGTCTCTGCATAGTGAAGTAAGAAATAGTGAAGTAAGAAATAGTGCAGTAATAGTTAAGTAAAAGCAGTGCTGATGGGTGGCATATGTCATCCATCGGCCTTTAGCCTAACGATTTAACATCCCAAAGCGTTTACAAAAGCTTAAGTGTTTACCCTGTTCAGCAAGTGAGAAGTCTAATGAAAAACCGCCTATTGGCTTTAATGTTATCCAGCTTAGTTTTGCCAAATGCTGCTATGGCAGCGCAAGAGGCTCAGTGTCCAACGCTACAAGCCGAGCATTTAAAGGCTCAATATCAAGTGACCAATGGCAAGGGCCAGCAATGGCAAATGACCCTCATCCGTAATGGACAAGACTTTATTATTCAGCGTGATGGTTCAACATTTGAAGAATGGTCGAGCAATGGCGAGTACGTGCGTTATTTCCCCGCTGAAAAACGTTCTGTGACTTACCGCAAAGGTGATTTGCGCGCACTCAACATTCAACACGATCGCGACCAGTTGTACCATGTAGTATCGCCAGCATTGCCGACCCACATGGCCAAGACACAAGCTAAGCAAGAGGCGTGTTTTGCGACTCAAGGCTTTGAAGGTAAGGTTAACGGTTTAGAGAGTGAGCTTGTTTGGATTGATGCCATCGGCCTGCCCGCTGAGTTTATCTTAGGTCAATCTCAACCTAATCTAGCCTACAAGCTGGTGGGCGTAGAGCCATTTGATAGCGATGCGTTTGTAGTATTAACCCAAGATTATCAAGATATTGATTTTGCCGATGTCGGCGACAGTGAGTCCGATCCTTTTATCGCTAAGATGATCAACCAAGGCTTTATCGAGCATGGCAGCAGCGGTTTTTACAACAGCGAAGGCCAAGCGATTGAAGCCCAAGGCGGACACGGCAGTCATTCGCATTAGTCGATATTAAGTGTAAGTGATACTGACGAGCCTAGCGCTTAACTTAAGCATCACCTTATTTATAAGCGCCCACAGAGTTGGGCGTTTTTGTTTTTCTTCAGCGCGAATCTATGCGCACATTCCATCAAACCATATGGCTGCAATAATTTACTATTCCCGCGCTGACAATGAAGGCTAGAATGAACCTCAGTGGATTTGAGTTTCCCCAGTTTTTATGCTGATTTATAGGTAATAGCCGCGAGCGATGAGCACAGCAACACCGATTGAAAACATTAACTATTGGCGTCATCCCAGCTTATCAGGCATAGAACTGAGTCAGGCGGAATTCACGCATTTCAGCTTTGATAAACATGTGCATCTGGATTACCACTTAGGTGTGGTCACCCAAGGTGCGCAGCAGTTTGTGAATAAGGGCAGCAGTTATCAACTCGGTCAGCACAGTCTATCGACCTTAAATCCCGACGAAACCCACGATGGCCAGAGCCGCGATGCCGACGGTTATCGGGTGAAAGTGATGTCGATCCCCGTGGAATACATGAATGAAGTCAGTCAAGAACTGGGGTTGAAGGAACACTTCTTCAGCGCGCCTATGGTGGATGACCCAACGCTTTATCAATATTTTATTCAGCTACACGAGCTATTGATCCAAGGCCAATGCAGTGCGCTCGCGGGCGAATCCCACTTACTGAACTTTATTCATCTGCTGCTGGAGCGTTACCCAAGCGGCGTGTCATCTGGCATATCTAAACTGAATCCACAGCTGGGGTTATCTAAGTTACAGGTAAGCTTAGTCAAGCAGCGAATTCACGATGAGCCTTGGCATAATACTCAGCTTGAAACCTTAGCCAATGAAGTGAGCTTAAGTAAGTTTCAGTTTTTACGGCAATTTAAACAGGCAACAGGGATGACACCCCATGCGTATCTCAAGCGGGTGCGTTTAGAGTTGGCGAAAAAATCCTTAAGCCATGGCGCTTTAGTGGCGGATGTGGCGCAGCAATTCGGATTTTTCGATCAGAGCCATTTAAATAAAGCCTTTAAGCAGGCATTCCTATTATCGCCGGTGCAATTTCAGCGGCGCATGCTCTAGTTTTTCCGTCTTTCGACGACTGCCGATTCGAATAAAACAGAATAGTGCAATTTATTACAATTCAGTCCGGCGACAAATGGCCATACTGGCCGCCTCAGTTATCGTTTATCACCTTTTTTGCGGAGCCGTATCTCTATGGATTTATCTTTATTACTCACCTTGGCCGTGATCCACACGGTTGCTTTAATCAGCCCCGGACCCGATTTCGCTATTATGGTGAAGATTGCCACTCAGCAGCCTAGAGGCACGGCAATTGCCGCAGCCGTGGGGATTTCAATGGCCATTTTAGCCCACACGATTTTGAGCCTAACTGGCGTGAGTCTACTCATTAAGAGTTCGCACACTCTGTATTTATTGGTGCAAATCGTGGGCGCGTCTTACCTCGCTTGGATGGGGTTTGGTGCCCTGCGTGCCGGTCTTGCGATACTCGCTAAACGTAAAGCGAGTGCCAGTACAAATGCTGGGACAAAGGTTGATGCTCTTTCTGCTGACGTTGAATGCGCGGCGTCTATTGCTGGTGGCTTAGGTGGCGCTATGTCGCGCAGGCAAGGTTTTTTGACTGGGCTTTATACCAATCTATTGAATCCCAAAGCATTGGTGTTTTTCTTAACCCTGTTTTCGGCCTTGATTACTCCAAGCGTTACCACTAGCACTAAAATCGCTGCCGCTACCTTGTTGCTATCGCTGTCGCTAGCATGGTTTGGCTTTGTGGCTGTGATGTTATCTAAGGCGCAGGTGCAACTTAAATTGCAGCGACTGACACCGATTATCGATGCAATTATTGGGGTTATCTTTATGTCGGTCGCGCTGGCGATTTACGCTAACCTGTTGCTGACGGTTTAGTCAGGCATTGCGTCAATCAGCTTAGGTTTTTGTCCTGTGTACTTATGTTATTCTTCGCTTTGGGTCTCAGCAGAGATGTTTGGATATAAGGGATAAATATGTCACTCGCCTCACCATTAAAGGCAATAAAAACCGCTGTTTTCGACCAAGCTAAATTGATGCAAATTCTATGTTATGCCGCTTTGATATTCGGTGCTATGGGGTTAAGTAGCGCAGTGAATGCGGCCGACGAGGCATTACCAAAGGAATATATTCCTCTGGTGCAAGGGCTTATCGATGCGGCCAAAGCGAATGCTCCAGAAGCCATTGCTAAGCGAGTGGCTTACCCACTTAAACGTGAATATCCTATCCCAGCGATTCAAAATACTCAGGAAATGGTTGCACGTTTCAACCAAGTCTTCGATCCACAGCTGCTTGAGCAGATTGCTCATTCTAAGGTTGAAGCCGATTGGCAGACTATGGGGTGGCGCGGCATTATGCTCGGCAGCGGTGTGGTGTGGCTGGATTTTGACGGCAAGATTATTGGCATTAACGCTCAAACACCCGCAGAAGCAACGTTGAAGGCAGAGCTTATCGCTAAGCAAAAAACGGGATTACATGCGAGCGTGAGAGAGTTCGTGAGCCCTGAATTAACTTGGGAAACCGCTAAGTTTACTATTCGTGTCGATAATATGGGCAACAACCAATATCGTTATGCCGCTTGGGCAAAGGGTAAGTCATTGAGCGAAAAGCCAGATCTAGTGCTGAATAAAGGCAAACTCGTATTCGATGGTAGCGGTGGGAATCATTCATACCAATTTCGCAGCGGCCCATACCAGTATCACTGTTATGTCACCGTCTTAGGCACCAGTGATAGCCCTCCAGGCGAGCTAGTGGTGTTTAACAATGACCAAGAAATACTAAAACAAGCCGTCATCAAAGCAGACTAGTCTCGTTTCCCTATCCCTATGAGTGAGATGTAAAGCAGTGACCTAGGTTAATGGGCGCTGCTTTAATCATCTATGTTTTAGAAGGTCACTGTTGTAACAATGCTAATCTTAACTAACCCTCTAGCTGTTCGTTCAGCTAAAAACTACTGTCCCAAAGCAAGATAATTGTATCGTCAGATGTGCAGCATTTATTGTCATTTTTTCCCCTGTGACTCGCCATAAACTCGTCCCTGAGGGCTCGACGACGGCATCCATGCCGCCAACGGTCACAGCTGCAACAATGCCAATCTTAACTAACCCTATCACTGTTCGTTTAGCTAAAAAAGCTATTGCCCCCAAAGTGTGTTTCGCAGTTCAAAAGGGGAATAGGCCAAGTAAAGCTTTACCTATAGATAAGTTGATGGTTCGACTTAGAAGTTATGTATCCCATCTTTTAGTAGTTTGAATGCTTTAATCAAAATCAAAATCAAAATCAAAATCAAAATCAAAATCAAAATCAAAATCAAAGTCGTGGGGCTTCACCCCACACCCGACCAAGGAGGACTGCTCGTTCTATCCTCCTTGGATGCTCCAAGACGCCCCTAACGGAGTTGAAAGCCCCTTGAGCATTTAGCGTCCTTGATTAGACTGACGCTATCTCGGCATATATGGACCCATCCGGTTTGCAAGACATTCGATAGCGATTTTGAGAAGAGTTCATTGCACCCATATATTCGGCCTGTTATTGAGGTATGCCTCTGGCCCTGATGGATATCTGCTTCTACTGTCCTTATCATCCTTGCGGCTTCATTATGAGCCTATGCCGAGCTAAGGTTTTCAGTAGATCAGTCTGACTGTCTCATCATCAATTCAAGTGTCTTAGCAACTTGCTGGTTGGTTAATTATTAACGTTTATTGAATCTATTCAGCACTATACTGGAAGTCGATATTCTTCGTCATGCGCCGCGATAACCCATGCCATTCTGGCGAGTTTATTGGCGACGGCTACACAGGCTCGGTTAAAACCTCGGCGTTCTGCTAACTGGATTGCCCAGCAACTAAATTTATCCTGTTTATGACAACTGTGCTGTAACACAGCTCTGGCGCCGTGGATGAACAGGGTACGTAAGTAAGCATTTCCCCGCTTGCTTATTCCAAGGAGGTTATCTTTACCTCCACTGCTGTGTTGCTTGGGAACCAAGCCACACCAAGCTGAAAAGTGTCTACCATTACTGAAATCTTTACCATCACCTGCGGCGGCATAAAAGGCGGTAGCGGTGACTGGACCAATACCTGGGATAGTTTCTAAACGCTGGCAAATCACATTGTTCTTAGTTTCAGTGAGCACTTGAACGTTACAACCCTTAAGCCGTTTTTCTATATCACTAAACTCTTCATATAACTGATAAAAAATGGCCCGACCTTTGGTAGTCAGCGCATTGGTTTCATCCGCTAAAATATCTGGAAACTGTACTTTAAAAGCCGATTTACTTTTGGTTATCACAATGCCGTATTCCGCTAACATCCCTCTGACTTGATTGATTAAGGCGGTTGATTGTTTGTTTAAACGCTCACGCATACGGTGAAGCAGTTGTACATCTTGTTGCGCGACGCCTTTGGGTTTTACAAACCGCATGTTGGGTCGCTGCGCAGCTTCAGCGATGGCTAGCGCATCGTTGTAGTCATTTTTATTACCTTGCCGAAAAGGCACCACAAATTGAGGTGCGATCAACTTGCCAGCTTTATCGACGCCAACAGCATGAAAAACAGACTTTGCGATATCTAAACCAATTGTAGTAATCTTCATAAGTGGACCCGTCCTCTTTCTGATGAGTTTTAGCGACTACATCGTGGCCCATTGTGAGGCCGATTTAAAGTGGATGGGTCCATTCCATTATCCATGGCAAGACTCACGCAATTTGTCTATTCGCCCAGCGGCAACTCCGAGGGGAGGTGTATTCCTTGGAGTTTTGAGTCGTTAGATAGCTATTCATCAGCAAAAAAATAAGCGTAAAAGAACGAGAAAGGTAAAACGATATCAAGTGATTACCCATCAAACTGTATAAAAAACCGCTACCGCAAAAAAGCAAATTCCTATAGCATTATTTATACCAATTGAATGGATGTGGCAGCGGCCATATTTGAGATTTAGTAAACAAGCGATTTATGCCCTGCAAACAGCGCAGCGTATAAATACTAATACGTTAAGGCCCTAATGAGAAATTTCCGTAATCTGTCTAAAAATGAAAATGAAGAACTTTCTAGAAAGTTTTCATTTCTGTTGAAGTACAACGAAGATTGTACCGCAGAGGATTTTAGCTGTGCAGCGGTAACAGTATTTGATCATTGGCTATATGAAACTGACTCTTTAAGTATTATTGCTGATGCAACTGATGATCAGATAAGAGCTTGGAATGGAATCATCAAAAGGTTTTTGACCCAGCTTGTTGAGTTGGAAAAATCGCTTAAATATAAGTACATTGGCCGAAATTTTAAGCAAAAGTTGCAGTTTTCGCGTTTTGTTGGCAGCGATGACTTAGGCTTATATATTTCAAACCTGTTTGATGCTGTTTATACAACCAATTTAGTATTTGTGCGCTTAGGTGTTGAACTTTGGTTCGAGGACAACTGGACAATTCACTTTAAATATAAAAATCAGAAGGATTGTTTGGAAATGTTCGAGTTGATCGCTAGTCTAGGGTTGTATATTTTACCAGCCTATTCAGCAGATCATCTAAATAATTACGAGACTCTGTCAGCATACTTGCGTAGCCAGGGCCTTAACAAGTTACTTCATAGGACTGCTACCGCAGCCGTTGAGTAAAGCGTTGAACTAAGCCGCTGCGCGGAGCTTAACTGCGATTTAGTGGAATGATTAAGCCTGCTCGAATCAGCTAGACTTAAAAAAGGTGCGATGGAGCACAACCATGACAAAGGATTATCAATGAAATACGCAGAAAG